>JAUNSH010000090.1 GCA_030539285.1 Eubacteriales bacterium | reverse complement strand
AAGTTGAAAGTTGAAAATGGAAAGTTATGGTGTCCCTTCGGGACAGATTTGAAATAGATTCCACAGGGTACTGCCATTCATAACTTTCAATTTTCAATTTTCAACTTGACAAAGGCGGTGAGGCCATGGCGCGGCTGAGAGACCCTGTTACCATCCTGAAAGGGGTGGGGGAAGCCCGGGCAAAGCAGCTTGCCAATCTGAATATTTTCACCCTGGGCGACCTGATCTGCCATTTCCCCCGGGGCTATGAGGACCGGACCCGGCTGGTGCCCATCGCGATGCTGGAACCAGACGTTCCCGCCTGCTTCAAGGCCATGGTGATGAACACCCCCCGTACCGCTCACATCCGCAAGGGGCTGGACATGACCAAGGTGCAGCTGGCGGATACCACCGGGCGGCTGAACGTGACCTTTTTCAACAACCGCTTCGCGGCGGAGCAGCTGCAATACGGCAAGGAATACATCTTTTACGGCGCGGTCAGCGGGGATTTCGTGGGCTACAATATGACGAACCCCGTGTTTGAAGCCCCGGAGGCCCCGGGGGTCACCACCCGCCGGGTGCTGCCCGTGTATCCCCTGACGGCGGGACTGAGCAACAATGTTCTCGTGAAGCTCATTGCCCAGGCGTTGGCAGTCTGTGATCCCCCGGCGGAGATCCTGCCGGAGCCGGTGCGGCGGGAATACGGCATTCTTCCTGCCAAAGACGCCTACTTTGCCATCCATCAGCCCGGAGACATGGAGCAGGCCCAGCAGGCGAAAAAGCGGCTGATCTTTGAGGAATTCTTCGTGTTTTCCGCGGGCCTTTCTCTCATGCGGGCATCCCGGGCGGAGAAAAAAGCGGTTCCCTATTCTAATTTTAATATGAAGCCCTTCTATGCCTGTCTGCCCTTTACCCTGACGAACGCCCAGCGGCGGGCCGTTGAGGAAATTCTGGCGGATTTTCGAAAGGGCGCCCCCATGAACCGGCTGGTCCAGGGCGACGTGGGCAGCGGCAAGACCATGGTGGCGGCGGCAGCGGCCTTCTGCGCGGCGAATAACGGTAAGCAAACCGCCCTGATGGCTCCCACGGAAATTCTGGCGGAGCAGCACTACGCATCCCTGCAAAAGCTTTTTGAACCCCTTGGAATTACCATCGATTTGCTGACAGGCTCCTTGTCTGTCAAGCAAAAAAGGGAAGTCCGGGAGCGGCTTTCCTCCGGGCAGACCACCGTGGTGGTGGGTACCCACGCCCTGTTGACGGACGCCACCCAGTTCCTTGATCTGGGACTGGTGATCGCCGACGAGCAGCACCGTTTCGGCGTGGCCCAGAGGTCGAAATTATCGGCAAAGGGAGAAGACCCCCACCTGCTGGTCATGTCCGCAACCCCCATCCCCAGAACCCTGGCCCTTTTAATGTATGGCGATTTGGACGTGTCTATCTTAGACGAGCTGCCCCCGGGGCGGGAAGCGGTGGATACCTTCCTGGTGGGGGAGAGCTACCGCCCCCGGATCAACGCCTTTATCCGCAAGCAGGTCAGTGAAGGCCACCAGTGCTTCGTGGTCTGCCCGGCGGTGGAGGAAAATCAGGACCTGGGCGTGAAAGCGGCCTCCGCCTGGGCGGAGACCCTCCAACAGACCGTGTTCCCCGACCTGCGCATCGCCCTGCTCCACGGCCAGATGAAGGGGGCGGAGAAGGAAACCACCATGACAAGCTTTGCCCGTGGGGAAGCCGACGTGATGGTAGCGACTACCGTTATTGAGGTGGGCGTGGACGTGCCCAACGCGACCTTAATGGTCATTGAGGACGCGGACCGGTTCGGCCTGAGCCAGCTGCACCAGCTCCGGGGCCGGGTGGGCCGGGGAAAAGCGAAAAGCTACTGCATCCTCACCACCCGCAACCGCAATCCCGAAACCTTGCAGCGCTTAAAAGCCCTGTGCAAGACCACCGACGGCTTCAAGATCGCGGAGGAGGATCTAAAGCTTCGCGGTCCCGGCGACTTTTTCGGCTCCCGGCAGTCCGGCCTGCCCGCTTTCCGGGTGGCGGACCTGAGCTGCGACCTTGTGACATTGAAGGATGCCCAGACCGCTTCTGCCCAATGGATCGACGAGCATGGCACGGAGGATACTCCGGAGGCAAACGCCCTGCGGGAGCGGATCGGAGAACTCTTTGCCCGTTCGGAAGGAACGATGAACTGATAAATGCCTGTGAAAGGATGAAACCGATGAAAAAAAGATGGATCATGAATCTGCTGCTGGTGAGTATGCTTTTGATGGTGCTCTCTCCCGCGGCGTCCGCCGTTGCCGCCAGCGGCAGCTGCGGCGATGGTCTGACCTGGAAGCTGGAAAACTACACCCTCACCATCACCGGCAGCGGTGAGATCGAGGACGGCTGCCCCTGGGAGGATTACAAAACCAAGATCGAGCATGTGGTGCTGACCGGCGGCGTGACCAAGGTGGGCGCGGAGAATTTCTCCGGCTGTGACCGGCTGGAAACTGTGGATTTTGGCGACAGCCTGGTGGAGATCGGTTCCAAGGCCTTCTATGGCTGCGAGGATATCGTGTACATCCACCTGCCCGCCACCTTCCGTATCTTCGGACCCCAGAGCTTTCAGAAGTGCGACAGCCTGAAATACGTCTACTGCGACGGCCCCATGCCCAGCTTCAAGGACAGCTGCCTGTGGACGGGCAACTACATTGCCGTGTTCTACCCCACCAACAACCCCTGGCCCTATGAGTATACCGCTACTCTGATCAGCAGCTATGGCGGCAACCTGGGCATCATGATGGGCAACTTTGACGAGGCGAACCTGCCGGTGAAGACCACCACCTCCACCACAGTGGCGGAGGATCCCACGGAGGAGACGGAGGCGGAGACCGAAGCCACAGAAGCCGCTGTAGCGGCGCTGGCGGAGACGGAGGAAGCCACGGAAGCCACCGTGCCGCCGACCGAAGCGGAGACCGTGCCGGAGACCACGCAAGCGCCCACCGTCCCCACCACCGAGGAGACCACCGCATGAGCACCGCCCCCACCCGAGTCGCCCTC
>JAUNSH010000008.1:44511-75514 GCA_030539285.1 Eubacteriales bacterium | reverse complement strand
GGGATTGTGATACGGCTTTCGGGGATTGTGATACGGCGGAACAGGGGTTATTTATCACCGGGGGCGTTGACTTCAAGGGGCTGGCCCTCGCGCCTCATGCGGTCTTGGCAAGCCTGTATCACATAGCCCTGGAGGCTGTCACCGGCGGCCTGGGCGGCGGCGCGGATGGCAGCGCCCACGGGCTTGATGGGGCGCAGGCTGATATAGTCGCATTTGGCGTTGTAAGCGTCGTTGTTGCGCCGCTTGCTTTCGGGTATAGGCATAAGTCAATCCTCCTTTCCTGGGAGCGGGCCGGGGTATTCGGTCAGGTCGATCAGGGTGATCTCCGGCGGCGGCGGGGTCATGGCGTGGTATCTGCCGTTTTCGTAGTCCCGGTCTGTCACGCCGTCGTACCAGGTAATATCCCCATGCCGGGCCTGGGCGGCCTCCATGCGCTCCATGGCCTGCCGCTCGGTCAGACCGTCAAAATAGAGGCGCTGGCCGTCGGCAAACTGGGCCACCAGGCGGAACGCCGGGAAAACCTGCTGTGTGTTGTCCATGGGATGCCTCCTTGCGCGTTTCTTCTTTGTCGCATTATAACACGAAACAGTGCCGTCGTCCATGGTCACTGGGAAAATTGAGCAGAAAAAGACAGCTCAAAGGCGCGGCGGCGGAGTTCGTCAGCGCGGTCGAAATGCAGACAGCCCCGCTCGTCGGAAGCGGGCCTGCGGCCGCATTTCCAGATATACATAGCTTCTGTGATGATGTCCAGAGTGCAGTAATCACACTGGGCAAGGTCGTTTGGCGTGCTGTGGGACGAGGAGCCGCCGTTGAACAGACTGTGCGCCGCGCGGATGGCGGTATACTGGCTGTCGGACAGTTCGGCGCGACGGGCGGCGGAGAAAATACCGGAGAAGTTGATGCCGCAGGCGCTGATCTTGTTCAGGGCAAGGTCAAACAGCGCCTTGTCAGCGGAGAGGATGAAGATGGCGGACATATACCCGCCGTCCTGCTGCCTGGCGGGGGCAGACTGAGACGCAAGGGCCATCAGCTCGCAGTAGCGGGCGTAGTGGTTTTTCTGGTCGATCATGTGAATACCTCCCTGTTGTTTTGTTTACCGTTGCGGCTGTACCAGCAAGGGGCAGGCCGCCCCCGTAGGCCCGGTAGGTCAGGCGTGGCGTTATTCTTCTGGAAAATCAAATTTAGTGGGCTTAACAGATACAACCGACCAACCACAAGACTGCTTTTCAGCCTTGTTCAAGGCCCCCTGATAGGTTTTTGCATAGATAACGGCGGTGATGGTGCACCCATCCCTTTTGTTGCGATATACGACATTCCAACTTTTCACTTCCATGATTTGTCCTTTCTGCCCTCGTGACCTCCGGGGCGGGCTGTTGTTCAGTTCAGGCCCAGGGCGCGGCGGGCGGCGGTCTCGGCGTTTCGGGTAAGCTGGCGCTGCCAGGCGTTGTAGCGGGGAGACCAGCGGAAGCCGTTTTGCTTCAGGGCGGAGCGGGTGGCCTCGTCGGGCTTTTCGTCAAAGAGGATTTGAAGCCGGTCGGCCTCCAGGTTGCGGACGATCTCGCCGCCGTCAAATTTTGTTCTTTCGGCGGGCTGGGACTGCTGGGCGGCACGGCTGTCCAGCTCGGCCAGGCGGGCCTGTACGCGCTTGATCTTGCCGCGCAGGCTGGTCAATTCGTAGTCGGGCATGGGCTTTTGCGCCCAGCTGTAAGAGCCGCTGATACTCTCATCCATTTTGGCGGCGGCCTCGTCGGACAGCTCCGGGAAGCCTTTCATGGTTTTGTGCTTGCGGTAGTAGGCGTTCATGGCCTTGCCGGTGTCCAGCTTGCTTTGGAGCTGCTGGAGCTGTTCAGCGAGCATATCGCGGGCGTGAGGGTCAGCCAGGTCAACAGGGCCGGTGCCAACACTCTTGATTTTGTCCAGGATGCCCTGGATGTCCTTGTACTCCTGGAAAAGGGTGTCCCGGCGGGCGTTCTGCTTGTTCTTCTTGTTCACGGGGAAATTGGAGCCGCCAGAAATGAGGATGGAGGGGCAGGCGGCCTCGTTCCTGTAATAGTCGTTGTAGTAGGCGGCCAGGCGGCGGGCATAGCGGTCAAGCAGCGCGTCCAGCTTGTCGTGGTAGTAGGGGCTTGTGGCGGCCTTGCAGCGCCGCACCAGGGCGGCGGCTTTGTCCACGGCGGCCCGGTATTCTGCCGTGGCGCTGCCGGGCTTGTAGTCCCGCATGGAGTTCATATCATTGGCCCGGCGGGCGGTCTCCTCGTTGATCTCGTAATAGCGGACGACGGGGGGCTGCGGGGTCTGCTCCTGGGGCTGGGTGCCGCTGTGGTCGGTTGTGCCGGTGATCTCGTCCAGACCGGCGGTCAATAGGGTTGTCTGTTCGTACATGATGTGTTCCTCCCTTGCGTTTTGTGTTGTGGCCTGCCATCATCAGCGCCGGGCGGCCATTCCCGGCGGACGGCCCAGGCGGGGCCGTTTCGGCTTATTTTCTGTTCGGCTCATGCAGCCTTTAGGCCGAACTGCTTTGCGTTATAGCTTCCAGTTTTTTGTTGTGGGGAGCTGGCCGCCGTCGTGGAACGCCGCGCCTTGGGTCATGCCGTTGTGGTCAATGCCCTCCCAGCGGTCGAGATACAAAAGCGCGTTGTCGTTGGCTTCCTGCTCCGTGATGCGGTAAATACGGGTCAGCTTCACCCAACCGCCAGGCCAGGCGTAGGCCCGGCCCACGACGGCGCTTTTCTTTGTGAGGGCGGGGAGCCTGGAAAGCATCCGCTGCCGGGCGGCCTGGTATTCCGGGGTGGCCTTGTTTTGCTCCACGGCGGCGGAGAGGCGGGAGATCAGGCCGGGGTCGTCGGTGACGAGCCGGAAAGCGTGGGAGTGGGCGAGGAAGTTTCCAAAAATGCTTGTGCATCCGGCGTATTTGGCGGCTGCTTCCTCGGACAGCCATTGCGGAGCGGGATTGATAAAGTTCCCGTAAAGCTCAAACACGGGGTCAAGGGGGGAGCGCTCCAGATCGCGCAAGATGTTCTCCTCAGTGTCGGGGATAAAAGACCAGGGCGCGGCGGGGTCGGCAACTTTGTTCTGGTATTCGGTCATGGTGAAAGCCTCCTGTTTTGTGTTGTGGGTCGTGCCCATGAGCGCCCCCGCCCTTGTGGAGCGGGGCCGGGCTTACACCGGCGGCGCGTTGTGCGTCGGCCTTGCGGGCTTGTGCGTCAGCGAACAGTGGAAATATCAAGCCGGAACGCCAGATCAACGAGCTTTGCGCGAACGCTGGCGTTTGTTTTGGCGGCTTGTTCCAGCGTGGCCCGGAGACCGGCGGGAGCGAGAGAAAGACCATAGGCAATCAGGATGTTTTCCGTGCGGCGCAGCTCGCTTTGCGCCTCGGAATAGGCCGCATCCAGACCGGCGGCCTCAGTCAATGCGCCGCAGTCGTCGCACGCCTGTTCAAATAGCGCGTCGTCGTCGATGCAGTAAAGAGAGCTTGGGGTGGTGCCGTCCTCGTTGATAATCTCATGGGTGCGGATGTATTCGCGCTCGATCTCCTTTTGCTGGGCTTCGATGAATTGGACGCGGGCTTTTGCATACATATAGGCGGCCTGGGCTGCCTTACCTTGTTGCTTCGTCATGGTGTGTACCTCCTTGCGTTTTGTGTGCGGCCTGCCATCATCAGCGCCGGGCGGCCATTCCCGGCGGACGGCCCGCGCGGGGCCGTTTCGGCGTTGTGCGTCAGGCGACGCGGACATAAAAGGCGGATTTTTTGTTGCTCCACTTGGCCCCGGCGGCGTTCAGCTCGTCGGCGTGGGGGTCGGTGTCGCCGGTGAGCCACACCACCGGCGCGGAGGTCTGCGCCCCCTTGATGGTGACGGTCACGCCGGGGAAGCTGGCAAAGCGGGCGGCGATCAGCTCGGCGGCGGTTTTGGGTTCGGGCTTCTCTGCGGCGGGTGCGGCCTGGGGCGTGTTCCGCAGGGCCTCCAGTTCGTCGGCCTGCTGGGCGATCTGCGCCCGGAGGGCTTCGGCTTCGTTCTGTGCCTGGGTCAGCTCGGCCCGGAGGGCTTCGGCCTCGTCGGCGTTGTTGTCGGGCTGGGTGAAATACGCCTTGACGGCGCGGGCGGTTTTGTCGTCGCCCTTGATGGGTAAAATCAGGGCGAACGGCTCGCTGCCCTGGTAGGCGATGGCGGGGGACTTGCTGCTGGTGCTGTGGAGAGTAAAGCCGGGGGTCAGGGCGGAAATGTATCTTGTGTCATACAGGGCGGTAAAATCCTTGTCGGCGTTGTAATAAACAGCGGCGGCGCGGTTTTTGCCCACGGTCAGGGACAGGGGGCAGCGCTCCAGGGCGGCGGCGGTCTCGCAGGCCGTGACGGCATCGCGGAAAGTGCGCACCAGGTCAAGGGGCGGTTCCTCGGTCTTTTCGCCGTTTCTCATGCTCCAGCTTCCGGCCTCGCAGCAGGCGACCGGCTGAACGACGGCGGCATATTCCAGGGGGTTCATCTTGTAGACAAGATAGCCGTTGGTTACATAGATTGCGCCCTCGCCGTCCATGGAGCAGATCAGGCGCTCGGAATTTTTCAGGGCCTTGCCCGCGTCGGTCGTGAAATTGCCGGTGTACTTTTTCATGCTGATTACCTCCAGATTATCCGATTGTTTTTGTGTGTGCGGCCTGCCATCATCAGCGCCGGGCGGCCATTCCCGGCGGACGGCCCGCGCGGGGCCGTTTCGGCTTGTTTTCAGCGCTTGGACTTTTCCACCTGGAGCGCGTGGAAAAGATGGGCCTTTGCCATGTAAAAATGGGGGTCGCTCTCGGGGGCATCCTCCCCTGCAGCGGCGGCGGCCTCGCGGGCGGCCTTGCCGGGCTTGTCGGTGTACTTCCAGAGATTGCAGGTAATGGCGGCGTGCTGGCCCTTTTTCACGCTGTGCCCCATGCGCTTCCACTCCGCGAAAGTGTGGAACTTTTCAGCGGCCAGCATGGCAAGGAAAATGTCGTCGGGGGTCTCGTCGCTGCCCTCGGCAACGGTGATCTTGACGGAAGCACGGCGGGCGCTGATCTGTTCGGCGGTGTAGGTAGCTTGTACCAGCTCGACGAGCTGGGCGGGGGTGAAGCTGGCGCGGACGGTCTCGTAAATAATCTCGTTGTTTGTCATGGTGAAAACCTCCTGATTTTGTTTGTTTTTGGGGTCATGGGGTGCGGCGTTTCAGGCACACCGCCCAGGGCCTGGGGCTGCTGGTTATCGTCTGCTGTCAAAGCCTTTGAGGTTCGGGCAAAGGCCAAGGCCGCCGTCAACGATGGGGACGCGCCGGTAGGCTTCGCGGTGGGGGCAGTCCTCACGGCTGCACCGCGTGCAATCGCAAGCCACATACTCGGCATAGGTCATTTTCCAGCTTGTGCGGGTCTCGAATTGTTCTTTTGTCATCATGGCGTTTTCCTTTCCGGCCTGTCGGCCTTTACACTGTTGCGTGTCGTTTTCTGCTGTAAGCATACACTGTTGCGTGTCATTTTGTCAAGCACTTTTTTTGAAATTTTTTTCAGGGCCGGGGGTTCCCCCCTACGGGGGGAAATTTTTTTGAGCGGCCCCACCGGGCGTTGATTTTTCACGGCGGCGGTGGTAGAATACAGACGGCAGGGCGGCGGCGAACTCGCCGCCCGTGCCGGGTTAAGAGCGTCGGGGGTGCCTTGCGAGGGACGGCCCCCGGCGCTTTACTTGTTTAGCAGGGCGCGGAGCTGTTGGCGGAACTCGTCAAGGTCTTTGCACTCGTTGGCGAGTAGCAAGAGCCGGAGCCGCTCGGCCTCCTGGGCCTGCTGTACAAGCAATTCGCCTGTGTTCGGCGTGGTCATGTTCACCTCCCCTTTCTGGTCGCCGGGGCCGGGTCGGCCTGCGGCGGTTCGCTGGGCGGCGGGCCGTGTGGCCTCCGCTTGGCCCGAATGATAGCGGCGAATTTTTGCGCCGTCAAGCCCCCCAAAACCGTTCCCCCGTCCCCCCTTTAGGGGGACAGGGGAAGTTTTTTTGCACAAATTTTGTGGGAAATTTTTGTGCAAAATTCGTGTAAAACGCCGCGTTGGGGATTATAGGGGGCAGAGATATACAGGCTATCAGGACACCAGACCGGGCGCATAAAACCCCGCCCGGCGGCCTGGGGGGCGGCTGGGAAGCATCCGGCCGGGGCGGCAGAGCATAGGGCCAGGGCGGCAGATCGGAGCCGGGGCCGCATATGAGCGAGAGACCACCGGCCAGGCGGGCGGCAGATCATGCGGGCAGGGCCTCCCGCGCCTGCACACGAGAGGGCACCGGGGCAGCTCCAGTGAACACCAGCGGCCATCACACGCAAGCGCACACACAAGCGCAGGCAGGGACAGCCGCACACTGGCGGCAGATCAGCAGGACGGCCAGCCAGGCAGGGACAGCCCGCCACCCGCAGACAGGCGCAGAGCGCCCACCAACACAGCGGCAGCAGGCAGACACCAGACCAGACCCAAGACACCCAAGGCGGCCGCAAAGCCAAAAATCAAACCAAACGCGCCCGCCCGCACACACGCACGCGCGAAAGATAACCGCCCGCACGCGCGAAAGGTACTGGCAGCTCGGCGGGCAAGTCTTGCGGGTTCGGAAGCGCAAAATTTTTTTAGGTGAGGGGGCAAAAAAACGCTTCCGGGGGCCTGGCCCTGGGAATAGGTGGGGGTTAAAAATGCGACAAAAGGGCGTTGACGAGCGGGTGAAGCATAAAAAATCCCCTTGGGCTATACGATGGATAACACAAAGGGAAAAATAAGCGAGGAATTATTTTGAAAAGCACTTTAATTTTGCGACAATATGCGATATAATACAAAAGCCAAACCAATCTGAATAGTTGCGCAAACAAAATCCCAAGGGGGTGCTATACCCTTTGGGGTATTGGCACATGCGAACAGAGTGAATTTGATAAAATACAAATTCCGTTTCTGTTCGTATGGGGAAACCCGTTTGCGCAGATTGGTTTGGCGACTATCGGAGTTTGTGTTTTTGTGCGGTTACTTCGGTAGCCGCACTTTTTATTTTATGCGAAAGGAGCCATCAAAAAGTGAAAAACAAAAGAGGGGCGGCGCTTCTTCTATTGGTGACAATGTTTCTTCTGCTATTAGCAGGATGCGGCGGCGGGGATAAGATCAACGCGCCGTTTGAGAGCGGGGACTACAAGGGAAAGAGCCTGGACAGCATTGTGGCCCAACTGGAGGCGGCGGGATTTACCAATATTCAGAAAGAGCCGCAGGAAACAGAAATCGAGTTCAACGCGGACAGTATCATTAACATCAAAATCGGCTCCAACACCACATGGAACACTGCCAACGCATGGAAAGCGGATGTGCCGATCATCATTGAATACTACGAATATACAGGTATCCGGCATTTTGAGGTCACAATGGAAATAGAGACCGGCGGCGAGGACGGGAAGCCGGTGTTTACCATCACCACAAACTTGCCGGACGAAACTGTGCTGGGTGTGGAGCTTGCCAGCGCAAACGATGATACCGACTACTATTTTGAACAGCGGGAAGTTACCGTAGAAAGCGGCACGGCACAGACGGAGGTATTTACCAGGGACGGGGAACCTCTAACAGGCGCGTATAGCTTTGGCGTTACGATGTTTCCGACGGAGCAGCCGGAGCGGGTGCAGGAGATCACCGGCGAGGCGGGGGAAGCTATGCGGGGCGACCTGGTGGAAAAGAGCGGAGATTACAGTTACATCCTGGCATCGGCTGAATACCTATCCCCCGTTGAAGCGAGCATTAAACAGATCAGCGAGGAGGAACTACTGGAGCGGTTTGCGGAAGCACTTTCCGGCTTTGGCGACAACTGCGAGATCAGCGTGGAGGGATATGTATATACCGTGGGCGTGTGGCAGGACGGATTGGCACAAACGGCGATGCTGGCCCAGGCCGGAGATCAGGATGCGGCGGAGGCATGGGACGAGATCATGTACTCGACGATGAAAGCATCCGAGAGCCTACAAGAGCTGCTGACCACGAGCGGGTACGGGGATTACATGGCACAGATACAGGTCTTAAATGACCAGAACCACGAGAATACATTGCTGACGGTGTTTCTTGGACTGGTGTCATACAACTGCGTTTCCTGACCGGCGAAAAATATTTTTTGAAAGTTAGCAACTTTGGCAGGTTTTCCGTGCTAAGATTATATCGTGGAATAAAGCCCGTGGCGGAGACGCTGCGGGCTTTGCCATTGGTGCGACCTGCGCCGACGGCTACCCTGTGCATTACGCACGGGGTATTTTTATGGCCGTGGGCGGGCGCGAGGCATATTTGGAGGTGCGAGATGCCGAAGCGGAGCGAGAAGCGCGACACCGCCAAGGCTGAATATATCGCCCGGAAAGGCCGGGGCGAGGAAGTAAGCCTGCGGAAGCTGGCGCAAGAGCTGGGGGCGAGTTATCAAACCCTGCGGAATTGGAAAGCGGCGGACAAGTGGGACGAGGCTTTGCCCAAGCGCAAGCGCGGTGGGCAGCCCGGCAACCGAAACAGCGCCGGGAAACAGAATGCGGCGGGCAGCCATCCGGGCGCACCGGCGGGGAATAAAAACGCGGAAAAGGACGGAGCTTACAGCGCCGTCTTTTTCGATATGCTGACCGATGAAGAAAAGAAGCTGGTGGAGGAAACCCCGCTGGGAAGCCGGGCGGCGATGGAGCATGAAATGAAAATCCTGAAATACCGGGAGCATAAGATCATGGTCAAAATAGCCGAGTATGAGGCGGCCCCGGAAGATAGCCTGTATATCAACAATCTTTTGGATATGCGCGTACCGGCAGGCCGGGGCAAGGAGAAGAAAGACGGGGCCGTGCAGAGCATGGGGATGTACAGCAAGGACAGCGCCTTTAGCCGGGCGCTGAAATTGCAGGAGGCCCTTTACAAGGTGCAGGGGCGCATTGCCAAGATCGCGGACGGCCTGCGGGCCATGGAGGAGAGCGAGCGGCGGATGGAACTGGAGCGGGAGCGCCTGGCGCTGCTGCGGATGCGGGCCACCGGCGCGGTGGATGTGCCAGACCCGGCGGAGGACGGCGAGGATTTTGACCCGATGGACGAGGAGGAAACATGACGCTTTATACAAGCAAGGTGGTGGCCCAGTGGCTTTGCCTGACGGAGCGGCGGGTGCGGCAGCTCCGGGACGAGGGTGTGATCTCGGAGGCCCGGCCCGGCCTGTATGAGCTTCAACCAACGGTGATGAAGTACATCACCTACATCGGAGGAGCGGGAAAGGAAACACTGACCCACGAGCGCACGAAGCTGACCCGCGCAAAGCGGGAGGCGGCGGAGCTGGAAAATGAGCTGCGCCGGGGGGAGGTTCACCGAACAGAGGACATTGAGCAGGGCATCAAGACCATGTTCCTGAATATCAGGAGCCGGTTTCTGGCGCTGCCCGCCAAGCTGTCGCCCACACTGGCAACGCTGGGAGACAATCAGACAGCCATCTTTGACGAGCTGAAAGCGGCCATCGACGAAATTCTGGAGGAAATGAGCGATTACCGCGTGGCTTTTGCGGTACAGGACGGTGAGGCGGATGGAGAAGAAACGGAATAACAATCCGTGCGAGGGATGCGTCTGGAGAACAAACACCAGCGAGGACAAAGTGCTTTGCCTGTTCCCAAAGTGCGTGAGGGACGAATATGCGAAGCTGTGGCCCAGGAGCAGAGGGATAGACGATGAAAAAGAGGGAGACCGTTAACCAACCCCGGCCCAAAGGAGCGGGCCGCAGCAGACCCAGCGGGAATATACTGGGCCTGCCAAAGCCAACCATGGATATGCTGGCCCGGTGTGCGGCGGTGCTGAAACCGCCCCCGGAGCTGACGCTTTCGGAGTGGGCGGACAAATACCGGGTGCTGTCGGCGGAGAGCAGCGCGGAGCCGGGCCGCTGGCACACGGACAAGGCCCCATATCAGCGGGAGATCATGGACGCTATCGGAGACCCGCACATCCGCAAGGTGGTCATTATGAGCGCCGCGCAAATCGGAAAGACCGACGCTTTCATCCTGAACCCGCTGGGGTATTACATGGACTATGCCCCGGCCCCTATCCTGGTGATGCAGCCAACGCTTGATATGGGACAGACCTTTTCCAAAGACCGGCTGGCCCCGATGATACGGGACACGCCGGAACTGCGGGACAAGGTGGATGTCAAAAGCAGGTACAGCGGCAACACCATTATGAAAAAGAATTTTCCCGGCGGGCACATCACCATCGTGGGCGCGAACAGCGCCACGGGCCTTGCCAGCCGCCCAATCAAGGTGCTGCTGGCAGACGAGGTTGACCGATACCCAGCCAGCGCAGGGACGGAGGGCGACCCTTTGAGCCTGGCGCAAAAGCGGCAGACGACATTTTGGGACAAAAAGACGGTGATCGTCTCCACACCGGTGCTGAAAGGGCACAGCCGCATTGAGACGGAGTTCAACCAAAGCACCCGCGAGGAGTGGAATGTGCCATGCCCGGACTGTGGGCATTACCAGCCCCTTGTATGGGCGAATGTGATCTTTGACCGGGACAACCCGCAGGGCGAGGTGCTGTACAAGTGCGAACGGTGCGGCGTGGTACACGGCGAATACCAATGGAAGCAGGCGGGCCGCCGGGGCCGCTTTGTGGCGGAAAATCCGGGCGCGGAGGCGCGGGGGTTCCACCTGAACACGCTGGCCTCCACTTTTTGCTCCTGGAAAGAGATCGTGCAAAAGTTTCTCGTCGCCAAGGAGCAGCTTGACCAGGGGAACCCGGAGGGCATGAAAGTATGGGTGAATACCGAGCTGGGCGAAACCTGGGAGGAACAGGGCGAGCAGGTGGAGGATGCCGCCCTATACAACCGCCGGGAACTGTACGACGCAGATGTGCCGGACAATGTGCTGGTGCTGACTGCGGGCGTGGATGTTCAGGACGACCGCTTTGAAGTGGAGGTCGTGGGCTGGGGCATTGGCAAGGAGAGCTGGGGCATCCGTTATCAAAAGATATACGGCGATTTGCTCAAAGAACAGGTGTGGGCAGACCTGGACGCTTTTCTGCTGGCAGGCTTCAAGAAGAAAGACGGGACGGCGCTGCACATCATCAGCACTTGTATGGACAGCGGCGGACACCACGCCGACCAAGTGCTGCGCTTCACGAGAGACCGATGGGAGCGCAGGGTATGGGCCATCAAGGGCAAGGGCGGAAGCGATGTACCCTACATCCGCAATCCGTCCACAAACAACCGCGTGAAAGCGCCGCTGTTCACCATCGGCGTGGATGCGGGGAAAGCTCTGCTGTACCAAAGACTGCGGCATAAGACCAAGGGGCCGAACTACTGCCACTTCCCCATCAATGAGGAGGCAGGGTACGACGAGCAATATTTCAAGGGCCTTGCGTCGGAGAAAATGGTAGTGCGGTTCAGAAAGGGCAGGCCAGTGGTGATGTGGGAACTGAAAGACAGTAAGCACAAGCGCAACGAGCCGCTTGACCTGCGCAACTACGCCACCGCCGCGCTGGAGATCGCAAACCCTGTGCTGCAGGTGACGGAGGGTGCGCCGCAGATGAAAAAGCGCCCAACGGGCCGCCGAGTGCGGGGAGGGATTTAGCGGGCTTCCCCTCGCAAATCCCATTGCCGCGCGGCAACCGAAATTGATGCACTGAAATTTCCCCACTTGGGGGGGAACCAAATACCGACCATGCAGATGCGGGCAAGAATGGGGGAATTTTACAAATGGCAGTTTTCTCGAAGGAGCTTTGCCAAAAGAAACTGAAAACCTGGCTGGCGGCGGAGGAAGCCGTCGCCACCGGGCAGAGCTATCAGATCGGCACCAGAATGTTGACACGGGCCGACCTGAAACAGATACGGGAGCAGATGGAATACTGGGCCGGGAAGCTGGCCGAGGCGGAGGCCGAGGAGAAGCACAACGGCAGAAACCGGGCCTACCGGGCCGTTATTCGTGATGTGTGAGGAGGGCAGGCATGGCGAAACCGAATATCCTTGACAGAGCGGTTGCGGCTGTCGCCCCCATCCACGCGGCAAAGCGGGCGGCAGCCAGGGCCGCTTTGTCCGTTATCGACAGCGGCTATGGCAACTACGGAGCCAACCAGACCAAAAAGAGCATGAGGGGCTGGATGTATCACGGAGGCAGCGCCAAGGAGGATATCGAGGACAACCTTGATGTGCTGCGCCAGCGCAGCCGGGACGCTTACATGGGCATTCCCACGGCGGCGGCAGCCCTGAAAACCATGCGAACCAATGTGGTGGCGGGCGGACTGATACCGTCACCGCAGATCGACGGCGAATACCTGGGCCTGACGCAGGAGCAGACGGAGACCCTGCAGGGGCAGGTAGCGCGGGAGTTCGCCCTTTGGGCCGACACGCCAGCGTGTGATGCCGAGCGGGTGGATAATTTCTACCAGCTCCAGCAGCTCGCTTTCCTGTCCTACCTGATGAATGGCGACACGGTGGCCCTGCTGCCCATGAAGCAGATGGTGGGGCAGCCCTATCATCTGCGGGTGCGCCTGATCGAGGGCGACCGGGTGTGCAGCCCGGACGGCTTTGACCGGCTGGCACCCTGCACGGTGCAGGGCCACGCCGTCCACAATATCGTGCAGGGCGTGGAGACCGACAAGGACGGCATGGTGGTGGCCTACTGGGTGTGCAACCGGCACCCGCTGGGCAGCAACAGCGCCGTAGACGCGGCGGGCATCACCTGGACACGGGTGGAGGCTTACGGCCAGACCACGGGGCGGAGAAATGTTCTCCATGTGATGAACCGGGAGCGGGTGGGCCAGCGGCGCGGCGTTCCACTGCTCGCCCCGGTGCTTGAAAGCCTGAAACAGCTTGGCCGATATACCGAGGCGGAGATCACGGCGGCGGTTATTTCGGCCATGTTCACGGTGTTTATCAAGACCAACAGCCCATCGGACGGACGGCCCATTGGGGAAATGATACCGGCATCGGAGCTGATCGACAGCCAAGACCCGACCAGCATTGAGATGGGGCCTGGTGCCATTATTGACCTGAACCCAGGCGAGGAGCCGGTGTTTGCAGACCCGAAGCATCCAAATACCGGGTATGACAGTTTCACCAACGCCACGATCAAGCTGATCGGCGCGGCGCTGGAAATCCCGCCGGAGGTTATGATGAAACAGTTTACCACCAGCTACTCCGCCGCGCGGGGCGCACTCAACGAGTTCTGGCGGGTTTGCAGCATGCAGCGGGATTGGTTCAGCGACGACTTTTGCCAGCCGATCTATGAGGAATGGTTTGCGGAGGCTGTGGCCCGTGGGCGCATCACAGCCCCAGGCTTTTTCAGCGACCCGGCCCGGCGCAAGGCATATACCGCCTGCGCATGGAACGGCCCCGCCCGCACCAACCTAAACCCGGTGCAGGAGGTGGACGCGGCCATCAAGCGGGTGGATGCCTGTTTCAGCACGGCGCAGGAGGAGACCGCACAAATGACCGGCGGGGATTATACCCGCAATATCCGGCAGAGGGCCATGGAAGCCCGGCGCAAGCGCGAGGTGGACGAGATCACAAATCCGGCGGCACCACCCACACCGCCGCCGAGCGAGTAAGGAGGAAAAGACAATGCCCGAAAATAAGAAGTTCTGGCAGTTCCGCAACCAGGCAGACAGCACCGTGGAGCTGCTGCTCTACGGGGATATTTCGCAAACGAGCTGGTGGGGCGACGAAGTGACCCCCAGGCAGTTTGCCGACGAGCTGGCCGGGTTGGGCGCACTGGACAAAATCGTGGTGCGCATCAACAGCGGCGGCGGAGATGTGTTTGCCGCACAGGCCATTGGCAATCTGCTGGAGCAGCACCCGGCGGAGGTATCGGCCAAGATCGACGGCCTGTGCGCCAGCGCGGCGACCATTGTGGCCTGCCACTGCGACAAGGTGATCGCAGCCAACGACAGCACCTACATGGTACATCCCGTGCGCATTGGTGCCTACGGCTACTACAACGCGGAAGAATTGCAGAAGTTTACCGAGGCCCTGGCGGCCATCAAGGAGAGCATCGTCAACCTGTATGTGAAAAAGACGGGCAGGGACAAGGAGGAAGTGACCGCCTGGATGGATGCCACGAGCTGGTGGACAGCGGAGACGGCCAAGAAGAACGGATTTGTGGACGAGCTGGCGGATGACGAGGCAGTTGTGGCGGAGAACCGGGACGGCCTGCTGTTTATCAACAGCGTCAACATGAATATGCCTTTTGACAAGGCCCCTACTTTTGTGCAGAGCAGCAAGGCAGCAGCACCCGCCGCCGGACGCTTTGTAAATAACAAACGCCATAAGGAGGTAAAAAGTATGGCAAGTGAAATCAAGACCGTGGACGACCTGCGGGGGGCCTACCCCACGCTGGTGGGCGAGATCGAGGAGGCGGCGGCGCAGGAAGCCAGAAACGCAGAGCGCCAGCGCATCCAGGACATCGAGGAAATGAGCCTGCCCGGCAGCGAGGAAATGACCACCGAGGCCAAGTTTACCAAGCCCATGAGCGCGGCGGACTATGCCAAGGCCGTTGTGAAAAACGCCAAGAAGCAGGGTGAAAAGTTCCTGGCAGGCGCGGCCAAGGATGCCGCTAACAGCGGCGTAAACGATGTCAAGAGCGGGGCCGGTGCCCCCGGCAAGCAGGACGAGTTCATGGATGCCATCAAGTCCATGGGCAAGAAGCAGTAAGGGAGGAGAATGAACATGAGCATGAATTTGGCGAAAGAGACCTTTTCCACCCAGCCCGACTATCTGATCGCGGGAAACGCGGAGATCATCACCGCCGTCAAGGAGGCAGCTGCCGATTTGAAGCGGGGGGCACCCGTGGTGCTGGACAGCAGCGGGAAGCTGGCGGCCATCACCGTGACCGGCAGCGCGGACGCGGGCTATACCGTGGGCACCACCGGCCTGTACGGCATCATGGCGGAGGACGCGGCAGCCGGTGAGGACGGCATTGTGTACCTGTCCGGCGAGTTCTTTGCGGACGCTCTGGTGCTGCCCGCGAACGCGACCGCTGCCGATGTGGAAGTGTTGCTGCGCAACCTGGGCATTTTCTTGAAGTAATGAGGAAAACGATATGGCTAACGAAGTGAACATTTACAGCCCCCGGTATCTCGCGGAAGTGGTGCGGCAGGCCCCGCCCGTCCACACCTATTTCCGGGACACCTTTTTTACCAACATCAAGACCTTTTCCACCGAGCGGGTGGACATTGACCTGGTGAAAGGCGACCGGCGCATGGCGGCCTTTGTCCACCCCCGCGTGGGCGGCAAGGTGCTGAAAGCCAACGGCTACACCACCGAGAGCTACAAGCCCCCGCTGGTGAACCCCTACGATGTGACCACCGCCGACCAGCTTATGACCCGCCTGCCCGGCGAGGATTTGTACAGCGGCATGACCCCGGCCCAGCGGGCCGCGCAGAAGCTCATGGAGGAGTACGCCACCCTGAACGACGCGACTACGCGCCGGGAGGAGTGGATGGCGGTGCAGGCCATCGTGACCGGCAGCATCCCCGTGGTGGGCGAGGGTGTGAATGAGACGATTGACTTTGGCCTGACCAACAAGATCACCCTGACCGGCGACAGCAAGTGGGGCGGCACCAAGGCGGACATCCTGGGCAACCTGGGCGACTGGGTGGACAAGGTGCTGCATGGCGGCTTTGCCAATGTGGACACCCTTATCCTGGGCAAGACCGCCAAGGCCAAGTTTATGAACGATGCCACCGTGCAGAAGATGTTGGACAACCGCCGGATGAACCTGGGTGAGATCAACCCCCGTGATCTGCCCAACGGCGTGCGCTACCTGGGCCATCTGACCGACCCCAGCCTGGAACTGTACACCTACGGCGAGGTCTACTACGACGACTGGACTGACCCGGAAAAGCCGGAGACCAAGCCCCTTATCCCGGACAACGCCATCGTCCTTATCAGCTCCCGGCCCAACTACATGATGGCCTACGGGGCCTGCACCTACATCGAGGACGCGAGCGGCCTGTGGGTGACCTCGCAGACCAGCCGCCTGCTGCGCAGCTATGTGGAGCATCACCCTGACCGCCGCATGGTGGAACTCCAGGCCCACCCCCTGCCCATCCCCGACAAGGTGGACAGCTGGCTGGTAGCCACCGTGTGCTGACAATCTATCCCCTGCCCGCGAGCGCGGGCGGGGGTTTTCTGCGGAGGAACAGCAATGGCACTTTTTGAGCTGAACCAGGAATACGGGACGGTGCCGGACGAGGAATGGAAAGCACCGACCTTTAAGGAATGCGCGGCGGCAGATATTGACCTGACTTTCTTTGAGCAGGACGAACACGCCGAATGGCACACCGTGGACGGCAAAAAGGCCCTGGTCATTGTGGAAGATCAAAGGCTGAAAGAGCGGTCGGCCCACTGGGAGGCGGGGGCAAAGCAGAACTTTGACACCGGCCTCTACACGGCGCACACCGTGCTTTACATCCGAGTGGCGGACTACGGCCCAAAGCCGAAGATCGGCAAGCATCTGGTGCTGGACAAGGGGGAAAAGATGCAGCGTACTTACAGCATTTTGAACTGCGAGGAGGAAGCGGGCGTTTACCGTATCTCCATGGAGAGGACGAGACAATGAGCAGCGTGACCTATGACGCGGGAACCATGACCATCACCGTGGAGGGAATGGACGATGTGGCAAAGGCCCTGGGCGATCTGAAAAGCAAGACCCCGGCGGCAGCCAAGGTTGCCATCAACGCCACGGCCCGACAGGCCCGCAAGCTGATGGTGGCCCAGGCAAAGGCCAGGTACGCCGTGAACGCTGCGGGACGGCGGCACCTGAAAGACCTGACGCAGCGCAAAAAGGCCACCAACACCAGTTTGAGCGCGGAGCTGTATATCGCAAAGATGCGCAACGACCTAGGCTATTTCCAGCACAGGCCGACAGAGAGCTTTACCGGGCTGGATGTGCTGCAACGCGCCCCGGCCCATGTGAAAGCCCGCGTTTTGAAATCCTCGTCCCTGCGGGAGCTGACCGGGGACGGGAGCAGTTTGAGCAAGGGCTTTTTGGTGGAGTTCAAAAGCGGCCATGTGGGTATGGTACAGCGGCGCATCGGCTCCAACTCCAGCCACAAGACCACCGAGCGGGGACGCCCACGCTGGACAACCAAGGACGGCAGGGTGGAAAAGCTGGTGACGATGGGAAGCCCGTCGGCGGCTGGTATGCACAGCACCGTGTGGCCCTATGTGGAGCCGGATGTGGTGGAGTACCTGCAGGAGCGGCTGATGGAGCAGACCGAGCGCATCATCGAGCGGGCAAAGGCCAGAGGGAGGTAAGGGATGAAAGACTACATGAGCGCGGTCAAGGCCGCAGGCATTGGCCGCACCCCCCAGCTTTGCCAGGACGCGTTGGTGGAGATGCTGGAGGAGCTGTTCGCGGGGAAGAAGTACAACGGACAGGAGGGCCGCAAGCCCCTGAAAATCTTTAAGCAGGATTTGCCGGTGCCGGAGAGCTACGACGCGGATGTGGACACGGATGCGGCGGCGGCTCCCTACATTGTGGCCCGCATGACGGGCGGGCAGATCGAGGACGACGACGGCCCCCAAAAGGTGGAGTTCTCCCTGGTGGTGTGCGCCTACGACGAGGGCGTGGAACGGGAGGGCTATCAGGATGTAGCCAACATCAAGGAGGACATCATCCAGAGGCTTTGCACCCGGCCCTATTTCGGCGGGTGCTTTACGGTGCTGAAACCCGTTGTGTGGGCCATGCAGAACGACGACACCCATCCGTACTACTTTGGCGCGTGCAACATGACCTGCACGGCCCCGGCCCTGACCCAGGACACGGAATTGGAGGAAATGTTATGAACAAAAAAAGCAGCGCCACGGCGGCATCTGCGGAGGAGACCGCCGCCCGGACGACGGAGAACCAGGCGGAGCGGGAGACACCCACCGCGCCCAAGAGCGCAAAGGGGAAAAAGACCAGCCCGCAGGTGTATTGCGGCCCAACCGTGCGCGGCGTGGCAAAGCAGTATACCGTTTTCTCCGGGGGCATCCCGGAGGAGCTGACGCACTTTATCCAGACGCACCCGGAGGCCGCAGGGCTGGTGGTGCCGGTGGAGAAGTTTGCGCAGACGCGCAGGAGGATGGAGACCGCCGGAACGGCGGAGGCCATCCTGTACCACAAGATCAAATCAGAACTGTAAGGAGGAAAAAACAGTATGGCTTATAAACACGGCGTATATACCAGCGAAGTGGCAACCAGCATGGTTGCTCCCATTACCGGCACGGCTGGTCTCCCAGTGGTCGTGGGTACCGCCCCGGTCAATATGCTGGCAAAGCCCGCCGCAGCAGTCAACACCCCCCTGCTGGTGAACAACTACAAGGAGGCCGTGGAGGCGGTGGGCTATGTTCCCGACTTTGAGAAATACACCCTGTGCGAGTTTATCAGCGCCGCGTTCAGCGTGGTGGGGGTAGGCCCCATGGTGCTTATCAATGTCCTCGACCCGGCCAAGCACACCACCGCCATGGACGAGGCCACCATCCAGATCAACGACGGTGTGGCGGTGCTGGAGGAGGTGGGCGTGCTGCTGGACAAGCTGGTGGTCAAGGCCGCCAGCCAGAGCATGGTAGCCGGAGCAGACTACACCACCACCTGGAACAACGACGGCACCCTGAATATTGTGGTGCTGCCCACCGGCGCGGCCAAGAGCGCCACCACCCTGACCGTGAGCGGCAGCAAGCTCGACCCGTCCAAGGTCACCCCTGCCGACATCGTGGGCGGCGTGGATGCCAACACGGGCAAGGAAACCGGCATGGAGGTCATTCGCCAGGTCTACCCCCTGCTGGGCATGACACCCGGTATTCTGGTGGCCCCACGGCA
This sequence comes from Eubacteriales bacterium, assembly GCA_030539285.1. Lineage (GTDB taxonomy): Bacteria > Bacillota > Clostridia > Oscillospirales > Oscillospiraceae > Faecousia. Next base: position 56,722 of record JAUNSH010000008.1, on the reverse strand, counting down.
CAGCATGGATGCCACCGTGGCCGCTGCCCTCCAGGCAAAGACCAAGAGCATCAACAGCGTGTTCGGCGCGGTGTGTGTGGTGGACATCGACAGCACCAGCGAGGGCGCAACCAAGTACACCGATGTCAAGACCGCCAAGGAGGGGCAGGCCGTGAGCGACCCCAACGCCTATGGCGTGTGGCTCTATGCCAAGGTGGGCGAGGTGATGTACAGCGGCTCTACCATGGCCGCCGCGCTGACCGCCTACACCGACGCGCAGAACGACGACACCCCCAATGTCAGCCCCAGCAACAAGACGCTGGCGATCTCCGGGGCCTGCCTGGCCGACGGAACGGAGGTAGTGCTTGACCAGGAGCAGGCCAATGTGGTGAACAGCTTTGGCGTGGCAACCTGGCTGAACATGAACGGTTTCCGGCTGTGGGGCAACAACACCGCAGCCTATCCCGGCATCACCGACCCCAAGGACAGGTGGTTCAGCGTCCGCCGCTTCATGACCTGGGCGGCCAACAGTTTTATCCTGACCTACTTCCAGAAAGTAGACAGCCCGGCCAACAAGCGGCTGATCGAGGCCATTGTGGACAGCGAGAATGTGCGGGGCAACGGCTTTGTGGCCCGTGGGGTGTGCGCCCGGTATGAGATCACTTTCAATGAGGACGAGAACACCACCGCCGATCTGCTCAACGGCAAGATCACTTTCCACCAGTACATCACCCCGTTTACCCCTGCGGAGGACATTGAGGACATCATCGAGTTTGACCCCAACGCCCTGTCCGCCGCGCTGAACTGATAAGGGAGGGAGAAACACATGATCTCTAACAACTACATCCCGGAGAAGATCAACGACTACAACGCCTATGTGGACGGCACGAAGATGATCGGCGTTGCGGCCTCCGTCACACTGCCGGAGGTCAACATGAAAACCAGCACCGTTTCCGGCGTTGGTGTCAACGGTGAGCTGGACAGCCCCACCATCGGCCAGTTTGAGAGCATGGAGCAGGAAATCCAGTTCAACACCCTGTACAGCTCCGCCATGGATATGCTGTCTCCCCTGTCCACCGTCAACCTGACTTTCCGCGCCGCGCAGCAGGTTTACGACAAGACCGGCGGCTATAACTTCAAGGGTCTGCGGGTGGTGGAGATGGGCCGCGTCAAGAGCTTCAACCCCGGCAAGGTTGAAAAGGGCGAGGCCATGGAGGCCACCGTTACGCTGGAGCTGACCTACATCCTGATCGAGGTAGACGGCGTTCAGCTCCTGGAGGTGGACAAGCTGAACGGGGTTTACAAGGTCAACGGCGTGGATATGCTGGCCGCTGTAAACAGCCTGATCTAACCGCCGACAAGAGCCGCACGGCCCGCCCGCATATTTGCGGTGGGCCGTGTTTTCTTATCAAAAATCAGAACTACGGAGCGAAAGGAGTTTATCGCCATGGCAGAGGAAAAAACCATTACGCCGCAGGCCGAGAAAGCGGAGACTGGAGAGAGCGCCAAGGGCCAGACCACCGAGACCATCATCGTGAAGCTGGAGAAGCCCTATGTCTTTGAGGGTAAGGAATACGGCGAAATCGACCTGACGGGGCTGAACAGGCTGACCATCAAGGACGCTATCGACGCGCAGCGCCAGCTTTTCGGAGAGCAGGAGGTGGCCGCCGCCGTGCTGTGCGAGACCACCACGGCCTTTGCCCGCACCATTGCGGCCAAGGCTACGGGGCTGCCCATCGAGTTTTTTAAGCTGATGCCGCGCGGCGCCGCCAAGCGGGTGGCCGGTGCCGTGCGCAGCCATCTGAATGTAGACGGCGACACCAAGAACCATGTGATGCACCTGGCACAGGCGCACCACTGCAAGGGAAAGACATACCAGGACATCGACCTGAACGGCATTGCAGACCTGAACAGCCTGAACGAGAGCGAGGCGGAAAACAGGCTGGCGCGGGAGGGCTTTGTGGTGACGGAGAACAGCACCAACTTCCTGTACGCCTGCGTGATCGCATCTATGGCTACGGGCATCCCGGAGGAGTTCTTCATGGGCCTGCCGCTGTATGAGACCCTGAAACTGAAAAACGCGGTGAACGACCCGGATTTTTTCGGATAAAGGGCGGCGCAAAGGCCCTGCGGAAAGCGGCAATCCGGCTGTCACAGGTGACACGGACGGGCGTGGACTTCTATTTGAAGCTGCCTATCCGTGAGTTTATCGAGCTGAACAACGAGGTGGCAGAGGAATGGCGAAGGACAAAACATTAGAGCTGAGCATCAAGATCGCCGGTAAGATGGACAAGAGCCTGACGGCGGCGCTGAAAAACAGCCAGAGCCAGATCAGCAGCTTTTCCAGGGGTATCAGCTCCATTGGGACGGCTGGCCTTGCCGCCATGGGCGCACTGGCGGCGGGCACTGCGGCGAACATTGCGAGCTGCACCAAGGAAGCGGCAAAGTTTGAAAACTACATGGCCGATGTGGTCAAGTATGTGGACGGGCTGGCCGATGCCAGCGGCAAGATCAGCGACAAGGTTTCGGAGAACGGAAAGACCTATGCCGAAAACTATGAGCTGATGAAAGATGCGATCAAGGATTTAAGCACACAAATTCCCTACACCCAGGAGGATTTGACGCGGCTTGCGGCAGCGGCGGGCCAGTCGGGAAAATCCCTGGAGGACTTAATCAAGGTTGACGGCGCGGGGAATATCACCGGCTTTCTGCGGGACATCGCCATGACCGGTACGGCCATGGACATCTCCGCAGACCAGGCGGGCGAGTGGGCGGCCAAGTGGGAGCAGGCGTTCAAAATGAGCCATGAGGAGGTCATGGTGCTTTTTGACCAGATCAACTACCTGGGAGCCAACAGCGCCACAACGGCGGCGGAGATCGCGGAGGCGGTCAACTCCGCCGCAAGCCTGGGTCAGATCGGCGGCCTGGATGTGGCAACCACGGCGGCACTGGCGGATGCCATGCTTGCGACGGGCGTAAGCTCGGACAGAGTGGGCACCAGCATTAAGCGCATGATTACCAATTTGAGCAAAGGCGAGAGCGCCACGAAAGCCCAAAAGGAAATGCTCCAGGAAATGGGCATGACGGCGGAATGGGTCGCCAAGGCCATGCAGGAGGACAGCGTAGGGACGCTGAACTCCATCTTTACCGCCGTCAACAATCTGCCGCAGGAGCGGCAGGTGGCGGCGCTATCTACCCTGTTTGGGCAGTGGGCCATTGAGGGCGGCGCAAAGATCGCCGGAAACATGGATGTTTTCACAAAGGCGCTGGAGATGGTAAGCGACCCGTCGCTGTACAGCGGAAGCATGGAGCGGGAATTTATTATCAAATCCAGCACACCGGAGGCCATCGAAACCATGTTGGCAAGCACTAAGACGGCGCTCCAGATCGAGGTGGGCGAGGCATTCCTACCGGCGAAAAAAGAGTTTGACCTTGCAATGATCGATTTTCTCAACAGCATCCGCAAGAATATGCCGGAGCTGGGGCAGCTTGCGGAGAGACTGGGAACGCTGGCAAGCAAGGGCATCGCCAAGCTGGGCGACGCGATGGACTGGGCGCTGCCGTACATCCAAAAGGGGCTTGACTACCTGATAAACAACGGCGATCAGGTGGCATCCATCCTTGGAAAGGTGGCGGCGACCTTTGCGGCGATGAAGTTCGCACCGCAAATCGAGGGCCTTGCGCGGGGCGCGGGCGGGCTGCTGTTCGGCTCCGGCGGAGGAAGCAAAAAAAGCGGCGGACTGCTGGGCGGCATCAAGAGCCTGTTCACCGGCGGGCGAAAGGCAGGCGCAGCAGGGGCGGGCTTTGCCTCCGCTTTCGGCGGAGCGGCATCCAGCAACGGATTTAAGGCTACGCTGGGGGCCGCCATCTCCAGCCTGCTTTCCGGCAACGGACTGGCGGGCACCACGGGTCTACTGTCTACGGCGGCGGGTTCGCCGGGGCTGCTGTCCGGCTATGTGGGCGCGGGTAGCGTAATCAGAAACGGACTGGCAAACAGCCGCGTGGGCCAGTGGCTCGGCGGCATCGGCGCGGCCATGGGCAACACCAAAACCGGCGGGCTTTTGAGCGGCCTGCTGGGCAAAGCGGGCGGCGCAGCGGGCGGACTGCTTGGCGCGGCCAAGAGCGGCATCGGCGGACTGCTGGGCAAGGCAGGAAGTTCCATCGCCGGGAGCAAGGCGGGAATAGCCGTGAGCGGTCTGCTGGGTAAGGCTGGCGGCCTGTTCAGCAGCATCGCAGGCTCCGGCGCAGTTAAGGCCATCGGCGGTGCAGCAAGCGGCGGCCTGGGTGTTTTGTCCAGCATTTGGGGGCCGATAGCGGGCGGTTTTGGAAGCCTGCTTTCCGGGGCGCTGCCCATTGTGGGCGTGATCTCCAGCATCATTGCCGTGGTGAGCATCCTGGGGGACAACCTGGAGGGCATCCGCAGCATTGTCGGAAGCGTCTTTGGGGAACAGGGGCTTGCCATCTTTGACAAGTTCACAGGCGCACTGTCCAATGTGGGAAGTTTTATCAGTGGCCTATTTGTGGACGGCGGCGTGGCAAAGGCACTGTCCGGCTTCCGGGAGACGCTGTTCGGAGAGGGCGGCATCTTTGCCGGGAACGCCACGGCAGCCGGAGCCTTTGACGGCATTGTGCAGATACTCCAGTCGGTGATGGGCGTGGTGGGGCAGGTGGTGACCTTTGCCAACACAACGGTAAAGCCCATCATCGAGAGCCTGTTCAATTTCATCACGCAGACGGTGGTTCCGGTTATCCTGCAAACCATCTCGGCGGCGGCCCCGTATATCTCCAGCATCATCAGCGGGGTAGGGTCGGCGGTTATGACGGTGGCGCAGATCATAGGCCAGGCTATTCAGCTTGCCATGCCCATTATTCAAACGCTTGCGACCGTGCTGCTACATATCGGCCAGGTGGTCGTTCCTGCAGTGCTGGCCGCGATCTCCGTTTTTGCGGAGGGCATCAGCAGCGCCATTGCAGGGGTCAAGACCATCTTTGAGGGTGTTATCACCTTTATCACGGGCGTGTTCTCCGGCAACTGGAGGCAGGCGTGGGAGGGCGTGCGCTCGATCTTTACCGGCATATTCGACACACTGGGCGCACTGTTCAAGACCCCGATCAACGCAGTTATCTCCCTCATCAACAAAGCGATCTCCGGCATCAACGGACTGGGCATCACCATCCCGGACTGGGTTCCACTGCTGGGCGGAAAATCTTTCAGCATCAACATCCCGGAAATCCCCATGCTGGCAAAGGGCGGATTTACCAACGGCGCGAGCATCGCAGGTGAGGCCGGGACGGAAGCGGTTATCAGCTTCCAGAGAGCGGTGCGGCAGGACAACATCCGTACATGGGCTATGGCTGGCCGGATGCTGGGCGTGCGCCCGACGGAGCTGCAAGAAATCCCGGAGAGCGGCGGAGGAACCGGAAGCGGGGGCATTACCTTTGCCCCGGTTATCAACATTCAGGGCAACGCAGACCGCAGCGTGATCGACGAGGCGCTGGCCGAAGCCCAGGCCAGGTTTGAGGCGTGGTATCTCCAGATGCAGCGCAAGCAGGCACGGACGGCCTATTGAGGAGGAGAAGCATGGCATCATACATCACCAAGAGCGGCGACACCTGGGACGGCATCGCCAAGGAGGTATATGGGAGCGAATACCACGCCGATGTTCTGATGGCGGCCAACCGTGACCACATCGACACTTTTATTTTCAGCGCCGGGGTAACCCTGAATACCCCGGCGCTGGAGGACGAGCGGGACGGGCTGCTGCCGCCGTGGAAATACGAGGCAAGCTATGATTAAGACAAGAAGCCTGGCGCTGGATGTGCGCTATAACAACAACCCTTTTGTAGGCCAGGTGGGCATGGAGATCGAGAGCCTGACCTACACAGACAATGCCGCCGACAACAGCGACAGCATTGACATTATTTTGGACGCGCAGGATGGAAAGTGGCTGCGGGGGTGGATGCCGGACAAGGGCGCTACCCTGCGGCCCCGCATTCGCGGCTTTGACTGGGAGAGGCCGGGGCAAAACCGCTGCATTGAGTGCGGGCTTTTCGTGCTGGATGATGTGAGCTTTTCGGACGCGCCGACCACCCTGCAGGTGGGCGGGGTGAGCAAGCCGAGCGACAGCAATTTTTCGGAGCTGGAGCGGGAAGTGATCTGGAAAAACACCAGCATCAAGCGCATCGGGGCCACCATTGCGGCCCGGTACGGACTGGCTTTTACCTACGATGCGGACGACTACGACATCGAATGCGACGAGCAGGACGGCACGGACAGCAGCTACTATAACACGCTGTGCAAAAATTATGGCCTTATCCTGAAAGTGTACGCCCGGCGGCTGTGGGTCTATGACCGGGAGCGGTACAAGGAAAAACGCGCGGTGAAAACCTTTTACCGCACGCAGATCAGGCCGGGGAGCTTCGGCTACTCCACCACCCTGTCGGGCACCTATACCGGGGGCTACTTCAACTACACCGACGCAGACAAGGACATCGACATCGTGTGCAGTGTGGGCGGCGGAACCCACACCAAGAGCGTGAACCGGCGGGCCACCAGCGTGTATGATGCCAGCGTCCAGCTCTGCGCGGAGCTGAACGCGGCGAACCACGGAACGGTAAAGCTGCGCTTTGGCGTGGACGGCGAGTGGCTGGTGAGCGCGGGCAACTGTATCAACATCCGGGGATTTGGAAACCTGGATGGAAAATACTTTGTGGACAAGGTGACGCACAAGGTGTCCAAGAGCGGGTTTACATCAGACTTTGAGTGCAGCGGCGTGGGCGAGGCATTCCACTATTGGGATGTGGGCGGCAAGATCGAATACCATGAGCAGGAGAACGACAGCGGCGAGAGCTACGACAGCACCTACACCACCACCAGCCCGGCGGCCAACGCGGCCAGCTCGGCGGTGGGGGCCACAGCGGGAGCGGCGGTAACGCTGACCAACGCACCGTTTTATGTGGCAAGCACATCGGCAAGCCCGGCGTGCCACAAGAGCGGCACCTATTATTTCTACGACGGCATCCTGATAAACGGGAGATACCGCATGACCAACACGGCGGCACGGTGCGGGAAACTGCCGGTGGGCAAGAATGTGACGGGCTGGGTGCCCGCCAGCTATTGCACGGCGGCCAAGTAGGAGGGGGAGAACATGGCAAGCACCAACAGAACGGGGCGGGTCAGCTCCATCGACTATGCGGCGGGCACCTATGAGGTGACTTACTTTGACCGGGGGCAGAGCGTGACCCGGAAAATAAACGCCATGAGCAACGGCGAATATAAGATGCCGGTGATCGGCCAGGTGGTGAGCGTGGCCCATACCAGCAGCGGCCTTGCGGCGGCCACCACCACGGGGACAGTATGGAACAAGACCAACACCCCGGCGGAGGGGTACAAGGGGCTGTACCGCAAGGAATTTGGCAGCAAAAAGGGCCAGGCCTACGACCGCTACGACGAGAACACCGGCGTTTACACCCAGTATGTGGACAAGCGGACGGGGCGAAACTGCAACGGCGAAATCTACGACGAGGCAAAAGGCCCCATCAGTCTGGTGGCCGGTGGACAAATCCAGGCCAAGAGTTCCGCATCCAGCGTCAGCCTGAACGCCAAGACGGGCGTGGGCATTGTGGCCGGAACCTCGGTCAGCATCGAGGCGGGCAGCTTTGCCAGCATCGAGGCGACAGGGGCATTGAGCGTGAGCGCCGGAGGGAAGTACACCCTGGAGGCCGGGGAGGGTCTGGAGATCGAGGTGAAGGGAGGAGAAGCCAAAATCACCCTGAACGGCGCGGTTATTACCGTGACAGAGGCGGGGGATGTGAGCGTGACCAGCCCGACCAAGATCGAGCTGACGGCCCCGGAGATCAACGCCACGGCAGCAGCGGGCGACATCACCATCCAGGGCGTGAGCCTGGTAAACCACACGCACACTGACAGCATGGGCGGAAGCACAACACCGCCAAAGTGAGGAGGGGATAACCAATGGCGATAGGCAGTTTTATGGGGCGGTCGTTCACCGTGAGCGACCGGCGCATCCTGACACCGAGCAACCTGAAAGGCCAGAGCGGCAGCGAGTGGGCCACCCACGACCGCACCGGGGCCAAGGCAAGGAGCCAGTGGATTGCCCCCAAGCTGAAACGGTACTCCTATGACCTGCTGCTACGGGCACAGGACGGGATAAACCCACGAAGCACCCTGCGGCACTTTCAGAGCTGCGCGGAGCGGGCGGTTGCGGACTATTTCATCGTGGGCAACTCGCCCATCTCCTCCTATCCGTTCAAGATCGTGGACATCAGCGACGAGTGGGCGGCGGTGCTGCACAGCGGCGTGCTGGTGGAGTGCAAGGTCACACTGACCATAGAAGAATACCTGTAAGGAGGGGCTGCCATGCTGAACATAGAAAACGCCGTGATCGAAATACTGCCCGGCAAAACGGACGACAGCACAGCGGCAGAGGTGTACCGAAACCTGCAGGTGCTGTACGGTACGGTGGCGGGCGAGCAGGCCCTTGACCGGGATTTTGGCATTGACGGCAGCATCATCGACGGCCCACAGGAGAACGCGCAAGCGCTGCTGGTGGCCGAGTATGTGCGCAAGACCGAACGATATGAGCCACGGGCCAAGGTGGCCCGCGTGGACTGGACGGCGGGAAAAGCAGCCGACGGAAATATGACCCCAAAGGTGGTGATCGAGCTTGTCTAACATTAGTGAACTGGCAAACTGCCCGGAACTGAATTTCATTGAAAATATGACGCTCCAGGAGACAGAGGAGCAGCTGCGGGAGCTGTACACCCAATATTACCGGGAACTGACGGGAAACGACCCGGAGCTGGGCGATGCCGACCCGCTGACCCTTTTGATAAAAGCCTTTGCGGCGATGGAATACCAGACGATGCAGTATGTGGATGCCAAGGGCCGGATGGAGATGCTGAAAACCTCTACCGGCGAGGCGCTGGACGCGCTGGCCGCCCTGGTGGGCATCAGCCGCAAGGAGCCGACCCGCGCCACGGCGGGAGTGCGCTTCACCCTTTCGGAGGAGCGGGGTAGCGTGGTCGCCATCCCGGCAGGTACACGGGTAAAGACCGAGGACGGAAAGTATTTCAACACCCTGCAATACGCCGAGATCAAGGCGGGAGAAGCCTATGCGGATGTGGTTGTGCAGGCGGAGGAGGCGGGCGCTGGCAGCGACGGGCTGCTGGCAGGCAGCATCAAAATCCTGGTTGACCCAATCCCCTATATTGCCAGCGTGAGCAACACCACAGCAAGTACCGGCGGCCTTGACACAGAGGACGACGACAGCCTGACCCGGCGCATCTACCTGTCCCCCAGCGTGTATAGCTGTGCGGGGCCAAGGGACGCTTACGAGTTCTATGCCCGCGAGTGGCGGGGGGATGTGGTCGATGTGCGCACGGACAGCCCGAAGCCGGACGAGGTAAACATCTATTTTGTAATCGAGGACGACGAGGGACTGCGCCTGCCCAACGCCACGGAGCTGGCGGGGATGAAAGCGTACATGAGCGCGGAGACTATGCGCCCGCTGTGCGACAAGGTGGATTGCCTGGCCCCGGAGGAGGTGGAATACTCCATCGCCTTTACCTACTGGATTGCCGAGAGCGACCAAAAGGCCGCAAGCGAAATCCAGAGTAAGATCGCGGCGGCGGTGACGGACTTCCAGACCTGGCAAAGAAAGCTGGGGCGGGACATCAACCCGACGGAGCTGATCGCCCGACTACGGGAGGCCGGGGCCAAGCGGGTGAAGCTGACGGCCCCGGTAGACACCACCGTGGACAAGGCCGAGCTGCCGAAATGTACCGGCGCGGCGGTGAGCTACGGAGGGCTGGAGGATGATTAAGAGCCTTAAAGACGCGGAGATCAGGGACGGACTGCCCCGCATCGTAGGGGAACAGCCGTGGGCGCGGGCGCTGTCCATGGCGGCAGCGGCCATGCACCGAAAGACCATGGCATACATCGACGGGAGCCAAATCTATACGGCCATCGACACGGTGGGCGAGGCGGTTTTGGACGCACTGGCGGTCAACTGGAAAATCGAATGGTACGACACTGACTACGACATCGAGCAGAAACGGCGCATTGTGAAAACGGCGCTGACTATCCGGCGGACGATGGGAACGGTGGCGGCGGTCAAGGCCCAAGCAGATGCCATCTATCCGGGTTCCACCCTGGAGGAATGGTTTGAATACGGCGGAGACCCCGGCAAATTCCGACTGCGGGTAAACATTATGACCGTAGAGGAGCAGGAGAAGTTTGCAGCGATGTCACTTCGAGAGATCGAGCGACGGCTTGCGGCAGCCAAGCGGTTCAGCGCTCACCTGGAGGAGGTGGAGTATTACGACGCGGGCGGCACGGCCACGGCCTACGGCATGGCGGCCTATGTGGGCGCTGAATTTGTGGAGAGCTGCACCACCATCCGAGTGAACCCAAGCCCGGACAACCAGACAGGCACGGCTACGGCCTATGCACTGGCGGCCTGCGCGGGCGCGGTAATCATCGACTTCGGCACCACCGAAACAGAATAGGAGGACAAGATATGGCCTGGTTAGGCATCATTACAAACGGCGGAAATGACCTGCTGACCCGGTGGGTGGAGGGCAAGAACCTGACCATCACCAGGGCGGCCAGCGGACAGGGGCGCGTGGACACGGCAGCCATGCTGGCGCAGACGGCCCTTGTGAACGAAAAGCAGACGGTGAGCATCGCATCCAACACCAAAGTGGAAAAGGGCCAGCGGCTCAAACTGCAAGTGACCCCGCAGGGGGCGGTGGGGTACAGCCTCAATCAGTTCGGCGTGTGGGCCATGCTGGACGACGAGGAGGAGAAGATGATCGCCCTGTTCCAGACGGACACGGACATCGGCATCGACATCCCAAGCAAAACGGAAATGCCGGACTTTGTGTACACATTCTACGGACTGCTGGCGTTTTCCAACCAGGGGACGCTTACGGTAAACATCGACGCTGCCGCCGTGGTAACGACGGAGACCATGGAGCAGGCCATCACCGCCGCCGTTGGGCTGCACGCTGGGGATGCGGACGCGCACAAGGCACTGTTCGCCAAAAAGGCAGACCTGGGCGCAGGCGGCAAGGTGAGCGTTGACCAGCTCCCGGTGAACACCCCCGGCGGTGTAGCCGGACTGGGCGCGGACGGCAAGATGAGCGTTGACCAGCTCCCGGTGAACGAGGCCGGGGGCGTGGCCGGGCTGGGCGCAGACGGCAAGATCGCGGCGGCCCAACTGCCCAGCTATGTGGACGATGTGGTGGACGGCTATTACCACGAGGGGGCGTTCTATTCCGACCTGGCCCACCAGCAGCAGATCGTCCCGGAGGACAGCAAAATCTATGTGGATGTGGAGAGCAACATCACCTACCGCTGGAGCGGTTCGGCCTATGTGTCCATCGGCTCCGACCTGGCCCTGGGGGAAACGGCCAGCTCCGCCTACCGGGGCGACCGGGGCAAGGCCGCATACGACCACAGCCAGATCAAAACGGGCAATCCACACGGCACGAAAGCCTCTGACATCGGATATACCGACAACAAGGGGTTGGGGGCGGACGATCTGCAAGGGGCCATGGACGCGGCGGCCAAAAAGGCCATCGACGCACAGATCTCCGCAAGCGCGGCGCTGGATGCCATTACAAAGATTGCGCACACCATCGACGCGGTTCCATCGCAGAACGGCACGCTGACCTACACGGGGAGCGAGCAAAGCCCGTCCTGGAACGGCTATAACCCGGAAACCATGACCATGGGCGGTGTGACAACGGGAACCGATGCGGGGTCGTACAACGCCACTTTCACCCCGAAAGAGGGGTACACCTGGGGAGACGGCACCAGCGAGGCCAAAACCGCCGCCTGGAGCATCGGACGGGCCGCGATCACCACCGTGCCCAGCCAGTCCGGGACGCTGACCTACACGGGAAGCGCACAAAGCCCCGCATGGGCCAACTATGACAGCGCAAAGCTGACCCTGGGCGGCACCACCAGCGGCACCAACGCCGGAAGCTACGAGGCCACTTTCACGCCCAAGGCCAACTATCAGTGGCAGGATGGAACCACAACGGCCAAAACCGCCGCCTGGAGCATCGGACGGGCAGCAATCACCACCGTGCCCAGCCAGTCCGGGACGCTGACCTATACAGGGAGCGAGCAAAGCCCCACATGGGCCGACTATGACAGCGCAAAGCTGACCCTGGGCGGCACCACCAGCGGAACCGATGCCGG
>JAUNSH010000008.1:0-44411 GCA_030539285.1 Eubacteriales bacterium | reverse complement strand
ACTATGACAGCGCAAAGCTGACCCTGGGCGGCACCACCAGCGGAACCGATGCCGGGAGCTACGCGGCCACATTCACGCCGAAAGCCAACTATCAGTGGGACGGCGGGAGCGTGAGCGCAAAAAATGTGGCGTGGGCCATTCAAAAGGCGGCGGGAAGCCTGGCCCTCTCCCCCACTTCCATGAGCCTGAACGCAAGCACGAAAAGCAAGATCATCACCGTGACCCGGAGCGGCACCGGAGCCATCACCGCCACCGCCAGCCCCAGCGGCATTGTGACGGTGAGCGTGAACGGGAACGAGATCACGGTGACGGCGGTGGCAGACGGAAGCGCCACGGTGACAGTGCAGGCAGCGGCGGACACCAACTATACCGCGCCGAGCGCCAAGACCTGCGCCGTGACGGTGAGCCTGCCGCACATCTACGGCGTGGAGTGGGACGGCACCAGCACCACAGTCTGGAGCCGCACGGACGAGGCGGCGGGCTTTGCCAACCCTGTGCCCTATGTGGCGGGGGCGACCAGCTACGGAAGTCCCTTTGATGACCTGGCCCCCTGGAGCGGGATGGTGAAAAGCACTGACAGCGAGGCGGGGGTGCTGGTGGCTATCCCCAAATTCTGGTACAAGTGGACAAAGAACGGCAACAGCCTAAAGCTCCAGATCGCGGACAAGGAAACGACGGGATTTTATGTGTCTCCGGCCCACGCCAACCGTGGCGATGGAAAGGGCGAGCGGGATGTCGTGTACATCGGGCGATACCACTGCCACACCAGCAACTATAAGAGCCAGACGGGAGGAAAGCCCAAGGCAAACATCACCCGGAGCGCGGCGCGAAGCGGCATCCACAGCCTGGGAAGCACGATCTGGCAGAGCGACATCCAAATGCGCATGACACTGTGGATGCTCTATCTGGTGGAATTTGCGGACTGGAACACGCAAAAGACCATCGGCAAGGGCTGCGGAGACAACAGCGCCCCCGGCAATATGGGCTATACGGACAGTATGCCCTATCACACGGGCACCACGCAGAGCAGCCGGGACACCTACGGTCTGGGTACGCAGTACCGGAACATCGAAGGTCTGTGGGACAATGTGTACGACTGGGGCGACGGCTGCTATTACAACAGCAGCGGCCTTAACATCATCACAAACCCAAGCAATTTCAGCGACACCAGCGGCGGAACCGCCGTGGGTGTGCCGTCCAGCGGGTGGCCCAGCGCCTTTGCGGTGGCAACGGTAACGGGCCTGGAATGGGTCATTTACCCCACCGCAACGGGTGGCAGCGAAAGCACCTACTCGTCGGATAACTGGAACTTCAACGCTTCCTACCCGTGCCTGTTCTTCGGCGGGTACTATAGCCAGTACGGGTACCTCGGGCTTTTCTATGTGTACTACAGTGGCGCGTCCAGCGCCTACGCGAGCATCGGCTGCCGCCTCCAAAAACTCCCCTGATGGGGGAGGGGGTGCAGGGGGACGGGGGCCGCAGCCCCCTCCCTCCTGCATACTCCCCGCCCGCATTCGCGCGGGCGGGGCCGGGCTAAACAAAAACCTAACGGGTTTTCCGCCGCAAAGGCGGCGTGAAAATACAGGGGAAGATCGCGCATGCAGTCGGTGCCTTGTTTCGTGGCTCGTCGGATAACTGGAACTTCAACGCTTCCAACCCGTGCCTGCACTTCGGCGGGAACTATAACCAGAACGGGAACCACGGGCTTTTCTATGTGAACTACAATGGCGCGTCCAACGCCAACGCGAACATCGGCTGCCGCGTCCTTTTACGGACTGGCTACCCACCTCCACACCCGGCACAGCAAGACCCAAGGCCGGGGCGCGATCTTTTTCGGCACCCCTTGGTGCAGATAAGCCATCAGGACACGGTTTAGTACACTCCCGCCGCCTGCGGGAGCGGTGGAAAGACCGTGAGACTAAAAGGAGGGACATTTATCCTGATGAAACGCGCAAACCACCTCTATGAAAAACTGATCTCGGAAGAAAACCTGCGGCGGGCAATCCTGGCCGTGAACGCCTCGCACCGATGGCACCCACACCACAAGGCGAACAAGACGGTGCTGCGGGTGGAGGCGGACATCGACGGATATGTGAAGCAGCTGCGGGACATCTTCAACAACGGATATGAGGCCACAGCCCCGCGCCTGGCGACCCGGTGGGACAAGAGCGCCGGGAAGTTCCGGGACATCTCGGAGCCGAGGCTATGGCCCGACCAATATGTGCATCACGCAGTCGTCCAGGTTTTGGAGCCGGTGTTGATGCGGGGCATGGACAAGTTCTGCTGCGGGAGCATCAAAGACAGGGGCATCCACTATGGCATGAAAGCTATCAAGCGGTGGATGCGTACTGACCCGAAAGGCACCAAGTATGCGGAGGAGCTGGACATCCACCACTTTTACGACAGCCTGACCGTGGAAACGGTAATGGCAAGGCTACGGCAGCTTATCAAAGACCGGCGGATGCTGGAGGTGTGCGAGCGGCTGATGAAGTACGGCGTGCTGATTGGCGCATATTTCTCCCAGTGGTTCGCCAACACGGTATTGCAGCCACTCGACCAACTGATACGGAAAAGCGGTCTGTGCGACCACTATATGCGGTACATGGACAACTTTACCATATTCGGCAGGAACAAGCGGAAACTGCGAAAGCTGCGGGCGCTGGTGGAAGAATGGCTGGCAGAGCGGGGCCTAAAGCTGAACGGAAAATGGCAGCTATACCCCACCGCCAAGCGGACGGTGGCGGCGCTGGGCTATCGGTTCGGCCACGGCTTTACCGTGCTGCGGAAGCGAAATCTGGTGCGGCTGAAAAAGGCGCTGGCGGAGTGCCGACGGGTCATGGCACGGCACCGCAAGATCAGGCCCGCGCTGGCGCAGGGGCTGCTTTCCAGGCTGGGCCAGATGAAGCACTGCAACCATGTACACTTCTTTGAGCGGTATGTGGAAAAGGGGCTGCAACGAAAATTAAAGCTCGTGGTAAGAGAGCATTCGAGAAAGGAGCTGGCAAAATGGAATATGTGTACGGAACCGTTGCCATTGACGGCGTGACGCGGGAAAACCTGAAAATTGTGGGCGGAGGCCCGGCGCTGGCGGAGGGAGAATACTTCACCACCGTGCGGGAGTACGACGACAGCACGATTACCGACCGATGCCGCATTGAGCGGCACTATGACGGCGTTGTGGGTGAGGACGGGGTGAAGTATGACTTCTACACCATCACGGAGCATTACCGTTACATCGACCGCACCAAGACGCTGAACGGCACGCGGGAGGCGGTGGAGATCGCATTTGTGACCATGGCGGAAAACGGCAGCATTGACGAGACGACCGCCGGAGAACACAAGGAGATGTTTGCCGAGTGGAAAGACGGGGTGAGCTACGCCGTGGGCCAGTATCGCAATTACGGGGACAAGCTATACCGCTGTGTGCAGGCACACACCTCGCAGGAGGGATGGGAGCCGAACAATGCCGCCAGCCTGTGGGCCATTGCCGCAGACCCGGCGGAGGAGTGGCCCGCCTGGAGCCAGCCGACGGGGGCACACGATGCCTATGCCGTCGGGGCCAAGGTGAGCCACAACGGGAAGCACTGGACGAGCGACGCGGACGGGAATGTGTGGGAGCCTGGAGTGGCCTGCTGGACGGAGGTTGCGGAATGAGCAGTCATTTGCAGATCATCGCAGACCTGGAGAGCGTGACCGAAATCCAGGCTCGGGCAATCAAGGTTTTGGCGGCACGCCTTGCGGAGCTGGGGGACACCGAAACCGGCAAGGATGAAATCGCGGAGGCCGACCAGGCTTACCGCAGAGCCATCGGCGGCGACGAGTGGCCGGGCTGATACAGTGCCGGGGACGGCAGGAGGAAAGCAAATGTACATCGACGCAGACACCATCATCAAGGCCGCCAGCCTTTTGGGAGCGCTGGGCGCACTTGCGGCGGCGGTTATCGCTGTATACAAGGTAGTGGATATAAACCGCAAGCAGACCGAGATCATCAACGCCATGCAGGAGGAACAGACCTTGATCTGCTACGGACTGCGGGGCGCTTTGCAGGGGCTAATCGAGCAGGGGTGCAACGGCCCATGCAAGGATGCGCTGGATAAACTGGACAAGCACCTGAACAAAAGCGCACACCCCCATGTGCCGGAGGGCTGATGTGGCGAGGAGAAAAAAGCGGACAAGCCTGTGCTGCTCCAAGAAAGTGGTGCTGTCGGCGTGGTGCGTGTTCATCCTACTGTTGGCGGCGCTGATTTATGGACTGTTCTGCACGGAGCGGGATATGACACCACTGACCATCGTGTTAGGCGCGGACAGCGCCGTGACCGGCACGGCGACCGGCTTCTATTTCTGGAAAGCCAAGGCGGAAAAGAAGCTGGAACTTTTTGAACGCATGGCGGCCAAGTGGGAAAAGAAGTACGGCATAGAGGCTGTAACCAACCTGGCCCAAGTGATTTTTACAGAATAGGAGGGATAGATCGTGCTGACAGGCAAGAACAACGAGGAAAAAATCTGGAATTACCTGAAAGGCGCGGGGCTAAGTGACTGCGGCACCGCTGGCCTGATGGGAAACCTGTATGCAGAAAGCGGGCTGCGCCCGGACAATCTGCAAAACACCTACGAGAAGAAGCTGGGGTACACCGACGAGACCTACACGGCGGCGGTGGACAGCGGGGCTTATTCCAATTTCGTGAAGGACTGCGCCGGATATGGCCTTGCTCAGTGGACATTCTGGAGCAGGAAGCAAAGCCTGCTGGAGTTTGCAAAGAGCCAGGGGCGGAGCATTGGAGACCTGGAGATGCAACTCGACTTTCTGATGAAAGAGCTGCGGGAGGGCTATCAGGCAGTGCTGTCCACCCTGAAAACGGCGGGCAGCATCCGGGCGGCATCGGACGCGGTGCTGCTGAACTTTGAGCGCCCGGCGGACACTGGGACGACGGTACAGGCAAAACGGGCCGGGTTCGGCCAGAAGTATTACAGCAAGTATGCTGGCGGCAATGCTGCCAGCGCCGTTTCTGGAGGTAAGAAAATGACGGCAAAGGAACTCGTGGAAAAGGCAATCGACATTGCCAAAAACCACAACACAGTCTATATGTGGGGCGTGTTCGGCGCTCCCGTTACGGAAAGCGTAATCGCGAGCAAAGCAAAGCAGTACCCAAGCTGGTACACTGCATCAAAACAGGCTGCCTTCCGCAAGCTGATCGGCAAGGGCTATTTTGGCTTTGACTGCGTGTGCCTTATCAAGGGCATTTTGTGGGGCTGGAGCGGCGACAGCTCCAAAAGCCACGGCGGCGCTGCATACGCATCCAACGGCGTGCCGGACATCGGCGCGGACGATATGATCGCTAAATGCTCCGGTGTGTCCGTGACCGGCTGGAACAGCATGGAGGTTGGCGAAGCCCTTTGGTGTTCCGGGCATATTGGGCTGTACATCGGCGGCGGTTTGGCTGTGGAGTGTACACCTGCGTGGGAGAACAAGGTGCAGATCACCGCTGTCAAGAACATCGGCACCAAGGCTGGGTACAATGCCAGACAGTGGACGAAGCACGGGAAGCTCCCCTATGTGACCTATGACGGGAATGCGGAAAAGCCCGGCACGACACCACCCCAGGCGGAATCCACGAGCGGTGCTGCCTGCAAGGTGGGCGACATCGTGGAGTTCATTGGAACAAAGCACTATGCCAGCGCCAACACCGCCAGCGGCCCGAGCTGCAAGCCAGGCAAAGCCAAGGTTACGCAGATATACCAGCCGGACAAGGCCAAGCACCCCTATCACCTTGTCGCAGTCTCCGGCGGCGGAAGTACAGTGTATGGATGGGTGGATGCTGCTGACATTGCCGCAGGTACCACCGGCAGCCTGGCCGTGGGCGACCAGGTAAAAATGGATGCGGCGGCCACTGTTTACGGCACCACACGCAAGTTTTTGTCCTGGGTGTACGCTGCCAAGCTGTATGTCCGGGAGATCGACGGCGACCGCATTGTGGTCTCCACGCTGAAAAGCGGGGCTGTTACCGGAGCGGTCAATCAGAAATATTTGACGAAAGTGTAAGGAGGAACACACTATGACACAGCTTATTCCCGACATCACCGGCGTGGTCGTTGACGCGATCATCACCATCTGTGGCTTGATCTTCACGGGGGTATTTATCCCCTGGCTGGTCAAGACCGGCATTCCCTGGCTGAAAGAAAAGCACCTGTACACCATTGTCAGCACCTTTGTCAAGGCGGCGGAGAAGATGGCAAGTGCCGGTTCGCTGACCATCCCAAAGCTGGACTATGTGGAGCAGATGCTTGAAGCAAAGGGTATCAAAATCACCCCGGAAGTACGGGCTGTGATCGAGGCCGCCGTGCAGGATTTGGACATCGCCATTGATGGGGCGCTGGGCACGCTGGGAAATATTTTTGTAGAGGAGCTTCCCGGCCAGACTGAAACCACTGTAAACGAGAATACTTAATCGTGAAATCCCCCGGCCACTGCACACCGCGAGCAGAGGCCGGGGGATTTTTTGTGCCTGCAGGAGAGAAACGATCTTGCGAAATATAAAAAAGTTGATTATCATGTAGGGGCAATAATGCGACAAAGTGAGACAGGCGGAGGGGCTGGAGACGACCGCCGCCCGCCGTGGGTGAGCCGAAAGGAGGCTTTACAGTGCAAACAAAGAAACGAACCTTTAAGCACCTGACCAAGAACGACAGGCTGCGGATTGAAAGGTGGCTGCGCCGGGGACTGAAACCGCAGGAGATCGCAGACAAGATGCGGGTACATATTTCCACCATATACCGGGAATTGAAGCGGGGGCAGTATGAAAGGCTGGACGGCGATACCTGGGAAATGGTGACGGCATACAGCCCGGACATCGCGGAGGAGCGGTATCAAGCGAACCTGCGAGAGAAAGGCCCTGATCTGAAAATCGGGAATGACCATGAGCTGGCAGCATACATCGAGGAGACGATCATTACCAAAGAGTGTAGCCCCGCCGCCGTGCTGGGTTATGCACTGATGGAGGGCCGGAAGTTCAAAACCTCCGTTTCGGTTGCGACCATTTACAGCTACATCAAAAAGGGCCTGTTCCTGCGCATTACACAGGTGGACTTACCGAGACACGGCAAGAAAAAGCAGGGGTACAAAAAGGTAAAGACCAAGAAAGACCAGGCCAGAGCGTCCGCTGGTGAGAGCATCGAGCGCAGGCCGGAGGAAGTCGAGAACCGAGAGGAGTTCGGGCATTGGGAAATGGACACCGTTTACAGTCGAAAGAACAGCACGACAAAGGCGCTGCTGGTGCTGACAGAGCGCAAGACGAGGCGGGAGATCATCATATTGGTGCCGAACCGCAAGGCAGAGACTATTGTACGGGCAATCGACGCGCTGGAGCGGAAGATCGGCGCAGCAAAATTCAGAAAGATTTTCAAGTCCATTACAGTAGATAACGGGTCGGAGTTTTCGGCGGCGGAGGAGCTGGAGCGCAGCGCCATCAACAAGACCATCCCCCGGACAAAGGTGTATTTCTGCCACCCCTATTCCTCCTGGGAGCGGGGCAGCAATGAGAATGCCAATATTATGATTAGGAGAAAGCACCCAAAGGGCACCAACTTTGCCAAGGTGAGCGCAGCGGAGATCGCAGACACGGAGCGGTGGATAAACAACTACCCCCGGAAGATACTGGGGTACATGAGCAGCGAGGTCATGTTCCGGGCCTGCCTGCGGGAGCTGGGAGTTATTGCGTAAGAAGATACAGGCGTATAAAGAATACGAAAAGGAGAGAAATCGGGAGAAGAAGTGAGAAAATGAACAGAGGAAAGCGCAGGCTGCCGACCAAGGTAATTGACGGCGGCCATGTTGTCATGTTAAAATTAGACAAAAAAGAAACGGGAAATTTGTGCGCATTTAATGCTTGACTTTTCCGTCCTTGGATTTTTTCAACTTTTTGCCTTGCCTTTCCGGGGCAAATCTGGTATCATAAATAGGCAGACTGCCCCTGTAGTCGTTTGTGGGTGCGTTCTGTATTGATTGGACGTGCTGGTAACATTTCCAATCGCTTCAACCGCTTCGGTGCTGGTAACGCCGGGGCGGTTTTTGCTTTGTTTATACGTTATTCTGCTGATTGTCTGCGTTCTGCTCCTCGGCGGCTCGTTCGGCTCTGGCCCGGAGGATTTCTTCGCCGCGTCTGCGTTCTGCGGCAGATTGGCACTTGCTGTCCTGCTTCTCGTCTATCTTGGTGAAATAGTACAGAATGATTGCAGTGACAATGATGGCTAACCACAGCATTTTGTCCACCTCTTTTCGTATTTACTTTTTTTCTGGTTCTTCGTATACATGCAGGATAACAGAAAAATTTCTGTCCTCCTGTTTAAGCGTGTATGTTTCCTCGTACTCGTTCTCGCTGCCGTATTCCTCGGTTACAATTTTGAAAGGGCCGCCATATATTTCGCAGTCAACGCCTCGTATACGGCCACCGTCAATCACCTTCAAAAGGTGCGCACAGGAGCCAGCCTTAATATATCCAACCAGAAGTCCGCTGACGATTACCTGAATTGCATTTTTGTCATGCGGATTGTCAGGCTCTGGAACCAGATCTGCGCAAGGTGTGTAAAACCCGTATTTCCAGATCCTTTCATCAATCATTCCGTCGTCAATGATTTCTTGCTTTGTTTTTTCATAATCTGGGTTTTCATACGCAAGCGTCATAATGTTTTCCGTGTAGAAACTTGTTCCAGCGACCCGGTATGTTTTTTCGACTGGTACGATCGAAGAAACGGATGCTGCTTTCTTCGGTTCCTTCGCACTTCCAGCAGATTGTGCATTGAGTGCCTGATTTACGCGAGGAGATGTATTTGTATCTGACGATGCAGGGACATTTTGCGGCGTGACATGCTTGTCGGTCTTTGATTTTGGATATTTGTTTCGTACCACTACAACACCTGCAACGATGGGTAGTATCATCATCGATAACACGGCGACTGTGTCAATAGTGTCACTTTTCCCCATAACGTTTGCCAATCCGAGGATAAGGGCAAGCGTAAACAATGAAGCAACATAAACAGCAGAGAAAATAAGCAATTTCTTCACAATCAAACATATCTTTTCCAGCATATTATCTCTCCATAATTGTCATTCGGATTATTCTATACAAAACGTACCCCTCGGCAGTCTCTCCAGTAGGCATACGCCTTCATAATATCCTGCTCAGGCAGATCGAAATATTCCGCAAGCTGCCATGGCTCTGTGTATCCGGCTGCAAAGGCTTCCCGGAAATCTGCTTCTGTCAGGATATTCTCCGCTGTCCAGCGGCTGGCCCGGTGCTCACTGCGTTCCACGGTCTCGAACGGGCTGCTGACTTTGTGCAGTGCCCCTGTGGAGACATGGCCAAGTTCGTGGGCACAGATACCACGCAGCTGGCGGGTGGTCATGATCTTCGTGAAGTCCAGAAAAATGCCATAGTCTGACCCGTCACGAATGGTGGCCCCGGCAGACGGCATACCGGCAAATGGTAGGATCAGAATGTTATGACCCTTGCAGTAGTCGTAAAAATGGGATAATTCAAACACGTTCGTAGCTCCTGTTTACTTTTCCGAAGCCCTTCTCTTTCGCATGACAGATACCATGTCCCGGATCGTGGCCCGGTCTTCCTCGGTCAGTTCCTTGTATTCTCCGTAAAACGCAATATCTACATCGTCCAGTACATCCTTGCGCTCACCGCTATCGGTGGGCGCTTTTTCTGTTTCTTTTCCAAGAAGATACGCAACAGAAACGCCAAAATAATCAGCAATCTTCTGAGCCGTTACAGCACTTACACCTGTACGCCTGCCCATCTTCAAATCCGTAAGCAGACCCTTACTGATACCGATATCGGTACACATCTTTCCGCCTTTGATGCCTCGCTCATTACACAAACTTGTAATGTTCTCGTACAAAGTTCCCATATGAGTACTCCTTACTTTGTTACAAATAACCAAAGTACTGCAAAAAGTATTTTGGCGCTTGACAAGTACTCAAATAGGTACTATAATGCAGACATAGCAAGTACCCATTCGAGTATCTAATGTAATTGGTGGTACTCTTATTTTAGTACTCCAATGTGTACTTGTCAACACATTTTTTCGGAAGGAGGTACTTTTTCGTGAATTTCTGCAAATTCACAGAGTTCGGTTTGTGCGTTAAGACAGAATTGTTAAAGCGCGGAAAAACACAGAAGTGGCTGGAAGAATCCGTCACGCAGAAGACGGGGCTTTCCATTGACAATGGGTATATGTACAAAATCCTTACTGGTCAGCGGAAAGCACCGAAAATCGTGAGCGCAATTTGCGAGATTCTGAACATTTCGGAATCTGTATCAGAATCATCATAGCAAAGAAACAGTCCAATAAACCGGCACTGAAAGGAGGCTATTTCATGCCAAGACTTCGTCAGAATGCAGATAGGGACGCGATGGCGGACTTCATGGGTGAACTGAACGCCCAGCGGGCGCGGTTCGGATATGACACCCAGCGTTCCCTGGCCCCCGTCCTTGGCGTGTGTCAGGCGACGGCTGGCAACTACATTCGAAACCCGGAAACGATTCCATTCGGCGTTCTCCGCGCCATCGTCAAGGCTGTAAAACCAGACCCGGGCATTCTCTTGAAGGCGTTGGGCTACACCACGCAGGACATCAAAAAATTAGCAAAGGAGTATTCAACATGAGTGACCATGTAAAGAAAAGCATCGATTTATTTGAACGGATGGCACGTATTCACGCAGAGCAATCTGCTGATTACAGAAAGCAGTATGAAGATACTGGTGAATTGTGGGCATTAGACCAGTCCCGTATTTCTGAAGCATACCGTTACGCTTACCAGACCTGCGCGGATATCTTGAATGATGAAACGTATTTCAATCGGCAACGGAAAGTGCTGACTTTATAGGAGGATCCATCATGAAGCAAGTAACCGACCTGCTGGATGTGCAGGTCAGTATGGATGACGAAGACCGGGAACTGATGCGGATGTTCCCGAGAAGCCGCCAGACCGTTCTAAACGAAATGCTGTTCGTTCAGGACAAGAGCGGCGCTTATCTGGTAAAGAAGTCCGACGTTACCAGATGGAAAAATGTGCTCCATGGAATGGTGACTGCTGTGCGTGTGGCGCTGTGTTCGCTGTTTCTGGTTTGCAGTTTCCTCTCGTTCGTTATGGGTATCGGAAATCCGTCTCTGTACCTCTTTGCATTTGAGGTCATGCTGATCCCTCTGCTTCTTAAGATTCCTTCGGAGGTGGCAAAATGACAGATATGGAACTTCTGACCGAGAAGGTCAATGCAATCATTGATTTCGAACTGGCCACCACCCAGCAGGAACGCAGCAAGGCGGAACAGAAGATTCTGGATCTGCAATCGCGCACTTCCAATCCGGCTCAGACCGCCGAGCAGATGATCAGGCGTATTCTGTTTGAACTCGGCGTTCCGGAGTGTCTGGTTGGATACCAGTACATCATTGACGCCGTTCTGATGGTGGTTGATGAGCCGAAGCTGATCAACAGGCTGTCCGGCAACGGCCTGTATCTGCGGGTTGGAAGTAAAAACGACGTAACCGCTTCGAAAGCGGAACGTGGAATCCGATTCGTTGTGGACAGGGTTTTCATGAACTGTGACATGGATATCCTGTACCGCTACTTCGGCAACACCATCGACCCCAACCGGGGAAAGGCAACCAACGGTGAATTTATTGCCAGGATGTCCAATGTTGTGCGGGAGCAGATGAAACGGAATTAAAATGCCGCCTCCCGGCGTTGCAGCGCCGGAAAGCGGAAAATGGGTTACTACAATCCAATCTTACATTGAAAGACAGGTAAAGTCAATGGGTAATACAATCGGAATCGACCCTGACAAGGATTATTTATTCGACCAGCAGCAGCGGGAGACCTTCCCGGGCCGCTGCGACTGCTGCGGGCACCTGATTCAGCGCGGAGATCGGTTTTACCGGCTGGAGCTGTGTATGGGCCTTTTGAAGGCGCTGCACATGGAGGAGCTGACCATCTGCCTCGACTGCAAGGCGGAACTGGACAGCACCGAGGCGGAATGGGTTGGTATCCGCTACAGAGCATGATTTAGAAAGTGAGGACAACATGGCAGAGAAAACACATTGGAAGAAAATCGTATCTGATCCCAACTTCATCGGCGAGGCTGACTTCCGGGAAGGTGAGGAAAAGGTACTGACACTTGATTATGTCAACTGTTCAGAGACCATCACCACCGCCGAGGGAAAGTCCCAGAAGGCTGTGGCCCACTGGAAGGAACCTGGAAACAAGCCCATGATTCTGAACGTGGAGCGGTCGAAGGCGATGGAGAAGGTTGCCGGAAGCCCTTACTTTGAGGACTGGGCTGGCGTGTCCTTCCAGCTGTACATCAAGAAGGGTATCAAAGCCTTCGGCGACACGGTCAACGCCGTTCGGGTGCGTCCGTACAAGCCCAGGGTGCAGGCGGAGACTCCGATTCCGAAATGCACCGACTGCGGCGGTGATCTGGTTCCCCCGCAGGGAAAGGATGCCAAATGGATGGCGGCATACACGACGAAGCACTACGGTGTCCCGCTGTGCGCAGCCTGCGCACAGAAGCGGAAGCAGGCGGCGGAAGCGTCCCAGCCGGCGGAGGGAGAGGTTCTGTAAATGACCGAGGTGACGCAGGAGAACTACTACTCCCCGGAAATGCAGATGGCTTACATGGGTTCCACCCAGTACAAAGCCTTCCAGAAATGCGAGGCGGCTGCGCTGGCTGAACTGCGCGGAGAATACCGCAGCCCCGTTACCTCCGCACTGCTGATCGGCGGCTATGTGGACGCTTTCTTTTCCGGCGAGTGGTATTCGTACATGGAGCGGCACCCGGAGATGTTCCGGCGGGATGGCAGCCTGAAAGCGGATTTCCAAAGGGCAGATGAAATCATCCGCGCAATGGAGCGGGACAGGCTGTATATGCTCCTGATGTCCGGCCAGAAGCAGGTGATCCGATCCGGCTTTATTGCCGGCGTTCCCTTCAAAATCCGAATTGACAGCCTGCTGGACGGGGATACCTGCACGCAGATCGTCCGGGAGTTCCCGCAAGCCGCAAAATCCATGGGACTGTGTGATGGAGCTATCGTAGATCAGAAGGTTGTCCGGGATTTCCTCCCGGTATGGTCAGAAGATGCCCATGAGCGTGTTTCCTTTGTGGAAGCGTGGGGATATGACATTCAGGGCGCGATCTATCAGGAGATAGAAGGGAATATGCTTCCGTTTATCATCGCAGCCGGGACCAAGGAGGATTCCCCGGATTTGGGGGCATTCTATGTGCCGGAGGATGTGCTGCGGGAAAAACTTTCGGAGATTGAGGACAACGCGCCTCGATACCAAGCAATCAAGGAGGGCAGGATCCAGCCGAGACGGTGCGGACGGTGCGCCTACTGCCGTGCAACGAAGGAACTGACTGGAATTTACCCATACAATGACATTTCAGAGGATACGGAGGTACTTTTTTAGTGTTAAATCACATTACCATCATGGGCCGCCTGACCCGTGACCCAGAACTTCGCCGGACTGGAAACGGAACCGCTGTGGCAAGCTTCTGCCTTGCGGTTGACCGGGACTTCTCTCCAAAGGACGGCGGCGAACGGGAAACTGACTTCATCGACTGTGTTGCCTGGCGGCAGAACGGCGAGTTCGTCTCCAAGTACTTCGCCAAGGGCCGCATGGCGGTGGTGGACGGGCGGCTTCAGATCAGGAAATGGCAGGACAAGGACGGAAACAACCGCTACAGCGCGGAGGTGATTGCCGAGCATGTATATTTCGGCGATTCGAAAAAGGACGCTTCCGATGATTCCGGCTTTATTCCGCCGGTTCAGCCGGATGCGAACGACTACGCCCTTCTGGACGATGATGATGCCCAGCTTCCATTCTGAGTTTACCGAATATTAGCGGAAAGGAAGTGATGCGATGCTTTCAGAGGACGAGGCAAAAAACCCGGAGCTGGTGTTTCTGCCGGAAAAGTATGAATACAGCTATGACGATTTCCTGACCGCAACGCCCTATGAGAGGCTTTACGATCTGCACGGCTCACCATTCCTGTTTCAGACGGCGGTTTTGAAAATGAAGGCCAGGGCGAAGGAAGTGAAGTTCGTTGGCTTCATGGATATGCTCAAACGCTTCATGGAGGCGCAGCAGTCGGAGCGCAGAAAGAATCTGGTTCCGAACCAGACGGAATTTGACGGTCAGGCCATGGAGCTGAACTGCGGTATCTGGGAATCCACGGACTGGGGTATCTATCGGGAAACGCCCATGGGCGGACGGGAGTATGCCTGCGCCCACCCGATCATGCCGGTGGAGCGGCTGGTGAACATTGACACCGACGAGGTAAAAGTGAAGCTTGCCTACAAGCGCTCCGGGAAGGACAAGAAGTGGCTGACCACAATCGTCGGGAAGGACGTGATTTCCACCGCCCGATCCATTACGGCACTGTCCTCACAGGGCATTTCGGTCACCAGCTCCACGGCATCAACGCTGGTGGACTACCTGAACGATATGGAGAACCTGAACTACGACCTGATCCCGGAGAGCAAATCCATCGGGCGGCTTGGCTACATACCAGGGGAAGGCTTTTCCCCCTATGTGGACGGGCTTGTATTCGACGGGGACGCCTCCTTTAAGCACCTGTACGATACCATCCGTTCATACGGCTCAATAACCTGCTGGTACGACACCATCATGGAGTGCCGGAGGATGTCCGTCACGGCGAAGATCATGATAGCCGCCAGCTTTGCCTCCCCGATCCTGTCCATCGTCGGTGCGCTTCCGTTTTTCGTCCACCTGTGGGGCGTGGATTCCGGCACCGGCAAAACCGTGGCGCTGATGGCGGCGGCTTCCGTGTGGGGCAACCCGGCCCTTGGAAGCTTTGTGCAGACCTTCAACGCAACCCAGGTTGGTCAGGAGCGGACGGCCGCATTCCTGAACCAACTGCCGCTGTGCATCGACGAGCTGCAGCTTACCAAAGACAGCCACGGGCGCTCCAGCTTTGACGTGTACCAGCTGGCACAGGGCGTAGGCCGTGCCAGAGGAAAGCGCACCGGCGGCATTGAGATGACACCAACATGGTCATGCTGCTTCCTGACCACCGGGGAATCTCCGATTTTCGGAAACTCCGCAGGCGCTGGCGCTGTGAACCGTGTCATTGACATCGAGTGTACCGCCGGGGATGCGGTGATCAGGGACGGGCAGCGGATTTCCAATGCCCTGAAACAAAACTACGGTTTCGCCGGGCAGATATTCGTCAGGAAGCTGTATGAATCCAATGACATGCAGGAAATGGTTCGGCAGATTTACAACGAGAACTTCAAAGACCTTCGGCAGGGCGATTCCACGGAGAAGCAGGCCATGGCAGCCGCTGCCATCCTGACGGCGGACTTCTTTGCCTGTATGTGGATTTTCGAAGACGAGGAAACGATTCTGACCGTTGACGAGATTGCCAGGTTCCTTGCGTCCAACGATTCCGTTTCCGCCGGCAGGCGGGCATACGACTGGCTGTGCGACTGGGTAGCGGCGAATGTGAACCACTTCTATTCCGGGGAGTTCGTGCCAAACTGCGACGTGTACGGGGTTCTGGAAGGAAGCCGGGCCTATATCAACCGGGGAGTGTTCAATAAGGCTGTTTCCGATGCCGGATTTTCAAGCTCTGCTACACTTAGTTATCTGAAATCGAACTGCCTGATCGAAACAAAGAAGAAGGGCTATACGAAGTGCAAGCGTTTGGGTGGTGTTCTGACGGAATGCGTCGTGTTGACGCTTGCTTCTGACGATGAATACTCAGAATTTGACGGCAACCCGCTTTGATGTTCCTCAATGAGGTACTAAGTTCCTCATAAGTTCCTCACAAAAGATGTTGCGGCGCAACGACTATTTGCGTTTGAGGAACCGAGGAACCTGAGGAACTCCAAAAACAACACTATATAAGGAAATAAAAGAGTATCTAGAAACGGTATGTATTTCTCCCTATATAGAAAAATGCGCGAAATGGTTCCTCAGTTCCTCGTTAAAAAAATGAATAATTATTGAATCTGCAAATATCTGATTTTACGAACAATAAACCAAAAATTATCAACTATTCACGTTGGAATTTTGAGGAACTTACAGTACCTCACCTGTTCCTCAAGTTCCGCACAGCAATAAACAGGAGGAAATTTTATGGAAAACAAGATTTGCAAAATCAAGTCCGATATGGAGAAACGAGACGTTTATTGTACTACTGATTGCGGTTATTACTGTGATGCCTGTACGAACACCAAATGTTCGCTGACTGTTATTGAAGATGCAAAGGCTGCTAAGTTGTGGGAAGCTTACAAAATGTCTGGAAAATTAAGACTACTCCTTTCTGACATTCGAAAACTTATGGAGTGATAAAGAAATGCCAATTCAAGTATACGAAATCACATTGACCAATGGGGTAAAGGTCGACCACTCCGAACCGTGCGAACATAGTGAATATGATTTGCTTGAACGTTATGCAAAGGCTGGCCAAAACGATCTGGTGGAGCTGAACCTCCCCATGTTTCGGTCAATGTATGTTCCAAAGAGAAATATTTTCTCTATCCTTACAACAGATGTGATTTGTGATGACTAAATCTATCCAATTACGAGATTACCAACAAGAATGTATCGCCAAGATACAGTCCATGCCGCCGGGTTCCTATCTGGTGCAGATGCCAACCGGCTGCGGCAAGACCGCGACCTTCACCCACATTCCAAGAGACGGGCGGGTGCTGGTGCTGGCCCACCGGGAGGAGCTGGTGCGGCAGCCTGCCAGATACTACGACTGCCCGGTTGGCTTTGAAATCGCGGCAGAGCACAGCCACGGGGAGGATGTGGTCATTGCTTCCGTCCAATCCCTTGTCAGGCGGCTTGACCGATTTGACCCGGAGGAATTCAATCTGATCATCACCGACGAAGCCCACCACGCTGCCGCCGGTACCTACAAAGCGATCTATCGTCACTTCGCCCCGGAAAAGCACATCGGCTTCACCGTTACCCCAAACCGTGGAGACAAGGCAAGGCTGGATGATGTGTATTCCGAGATCATCTTCCAGCGTGACCTGCGCTGGGCAATCGAAAATGGTTTCCTGTGCGATATCTACTGCCTCCGCGTGGATATCGGCTACGACCTGACCGGGGTAACCGTCCGAAACGGCGACTATGCCCCCGGGGAGCTGGACGAAGCCATGGACGGCACAGCGGATGCCGTTGCTCAGGCCTACCGTGAGCACGCAAAGGGTGCAACACTGATCTTTGCCGTATCCGTCCATCAGGCGGAGGAAATCGCGAAGCGCATTCCTGGCGCGGTGGTGGTGACGGGGAAAACCAAAGACCGGGCCGAGATCATCCGCCGCTTTTCCAACCGGGAGATTCCCTGTATCGTCAACGTCATGGTGTTCACCGAGGGCACGGATATTCCGCTGGTGGAGACGGTCATTGTGGCGCGCCCTACGAAGTCGGACAGCCTGTACAGCCAGATGGTAGGCCGGGGCCTGCGTCCGCACCCGGAGAAGGAACGGCTGATCCTGATTGACTGCGTCGGCGTGACCGGGAAAGCCAGTCTCTGCACGGCTCCGTCCCTGCTGGGCGTTGACATGGTCGATATCCCGGCGAAGCGTCGGCAGGAGGTTCAGGGGCCGCTGTTCGAGCTGCCTGAGCGGGCCGCTATGGCTGCGGACTGCCCGGAAAGCTGGATTCGGAACGTGCAGGTGGTTGACCTGTGGGCAAAAAGCATGAAATACGAAACCCACAATGTGAACTACTTCAAAATGCCGGACGGTTCTCTGGTGTGCTCCCTGCCGGACAGGAAGAAGGTCATGATACCGTGCCCTGACGCGCTTGGCAATGTCTGCGTTTCCGGGGAAACCATGCACTACCAGCAGGCCCTTGACCGGGCGTACAGGATGCTGGAAACCTGCTACCCGGAGCAGCGCCGTATCTGGGATCTGGAGATTGCGAAGCGGTGGGGCGATAAACCGGCCACAGAGAGCCAGATTCGCATGATCCAGCGGCGAAAGCTGGACATTGACACCGGGGCGCTCACAAGGATGCAGGCCAGCTGCATTCTGAATCGGGTGCTGAACGGAAAGAAGGTGAGCCATTGACGGTTCCAACCGAAACCCAGGAGCAGATATGGCTCATGCAGTGGGGCCAGCAGCCCTCTGTACGTCGGCAGTACCCGAGCCTTAAATTCCTGTACCACATTCCAAACGAGCGGTCAGACAAACGGCAGGCGGCGATCCTGAAGCAGATGGGCGTCAAGCGGGGTGTTCCTGACCTGTGCCTGCCGGTAGCCCGTGGGCGGTATCACGGGCTGTACATCGAAATGAAGCGGACATCCGGCGGCGTTGTCTCCGACGACCAAAAATGGTGGAAGGAGCAGCTGACGGAAAACGGCTATGCCTGTGTGATCTGCAAAGGCTGGGAAGCCGGAAAGGAGGCCTTGCTGTGGTACCTAAATCTGAACAGTCAAGCGGAGTAGTGCTCCCCTATGAGCAGGCGGCGATCCGGGGCGAGGAAATGCCTAAGGGACTGGATTACCCGGATCAGATTCTCTACGTTTTTCTCCGTGATCTGTACGACCGCTTTCGGAACGGAAAAATTGACAAGGAGACCGCGGTGATGGAGAAGAAAGCGTATCTGGACGATTACCGCGGATACAAGCAGAACTGGGAAATGGGGAATCACTGGGCGCAGGTGCTGATCAAAACAGACCTTGCCCGGGCCGAGTACAAAAAGAATCCGACAATAGAGAACGCAAACCGGCTGGTGGCGGTATTAGATGGGATGGATTAACATGAACTACGATGATTTTTTACACAGCAAGCAGCGGATTCCTCCGGCGTGCGGGTTTGAAATGCCGAAAGATCGGATGAATCCCATGATGTTTGAATGGCAGAAGGATATTACCCGATGGGCACTTCGTAAAGGCAGGGCCGCTCTTTTCGAGGACTGCGGAAACGGGAAAACAATTCAGCAGTTGGAGTTCTGTAAAGCCGTGTGCGAACACACCGGGATGCCATCTCTGATTGTCGCCCCGCTGACCGTTGGAGAGCAGACAAAGCGGGAAGCGGAGAAATTCGGGTATACGGCAGCACTGTGCCGCACGCAGAAAGATGTACAGCCGGGAATCAATATCACGAACTACGAAATGCTGGATCATTTCGACCCGGATTCCTTCGGCGGTGTGGTTCTGGATGAATCCAGCATTCTGAAAAACTGCATGGGAAAGGTCAGAACGCAGATCATTGAGATGTTCCGAAATGTACCGTATAGACTGTCCTGCACGGCTACGCCTTCCCCGAACGACTACATGGAGCTTGGCAATCAGGTGGAGTTTCTCGGGATTATGAGCCGGACGGAGATGCTGGCAACATACTTCACCCATGACGGTTCCGATACCAGCAAGTGGCGGCTGAAAGGTCACGCGGAGGATCGGTTCTGGGAGTGGGTGGCAACCTGGGCGGTTGTGCTGACTTGCCCCGGTGATCTTGGGTATCCGAATGATGGCTATATTCTCCCGGAGCTGGTAATGCACGAGCATCTTGTGGAAGCAAGCACATCCATGGACGATAGCCTGTTCGGGTGGGTTGCCAAGACGCTCACAGAGCGCAGGGACGCAAGACGCATGAGCCTTCGTGAACGCTGTGAAAAGGCAGCGGAGATTGTTTCTTCGGAGCCGGAAGAGCAGTGGGTTATCTGGTGCGACCTGAACGATGAAAGCGCTTTGCTCACAAGCCTGATTCCGGGCGCTGTTGAGGTGCGCGGGAGCGACAAGCCGGACGATAAGGCAAAATCCCTGCGTGGATTTGCGGATGGTTCCGTGCGGTATCTGGTAACGAAACCATCCATCGCGGGATTCGGAATGAACTGGCAGAACTGCCATAACATGATTTTCGTTGGATTGTCAGACAGCTATGAAGCCATGTATCAGGCTATACGGCGGTGCTACAGGTTCGGTCAAAATCATTCCGTTCATGTACATATCGTCACTTCCGCCGCAGAGGGAGCCGTGAAGGGCAATATTGAGCGCAAGGAAGCGCAGGCGGAACTCATGAAGAAAAACATGGTACAGCACACAAAAGAGATTCTGGAACAGGATATCCGGGGAACGGTAAGAATCGTGATTCCTTACGATCCGCAGGTGGATATGCTGATTCCTTCGTGGTTAAGGAGCGAGTCATGAAAGTATTGAATCAGGCGATCGGAAAGAACTTCGCCATTTATCACGGTGACAGCTGCGAGGTGCTGAAAGGTATCCCGGACAACAGCATCCATTACAGCGTTACTTCTATTCCGTTTGCAAGCCTGTACACCTACTCAAACAGCGACCGGGACATGGGCAACTGCCGATCCTATGAGGAATTTGCAGAGCAGTATATGTTCCTTGGCAGGGAGTGGTTCCGGGTAATGATGCCCGGGCGAAATGTAAGCATCCACTGCATGAACCTTCCTACAAGCAAGGAACGGGATGGGTACATCGGAATCCGGGACTTCCGTGGAGACGTGATCCGATGGATGCAGGCACTTGGATTTATCTACCATTCCGAGGTCTGCATCTGGAAGAACCCGGTCACCGCCATGCAGCGGACAAAAGCGCTTGGACTGCTGCACAAACAAATCAAGAAGGATTCCTGTATGAGCCGTCAGGGGATCCCGGATTATGTGGTGACATTCCGAAAGCCGGGTGAAAACCCGGAGCGGGTCACGCATACAGATGAAAGCTATCCCGTTTCACACTGGCAGAAGGTAGCTTCTCCCATCTGGGAAGAATACGCCAGTCCTACCTGGTGGGATATCAACCAGAGCGACACGCTGAATCGGACTGCTGCCAGAGAAGAAAAGGACGAGCGGCATATCTGCCCGCTACAGCTTCCTGTGATTGAGCGGTGTGTGGAGCTGTGGAGCAACCCCGGCGATATTGTTCTAGACCCCTTCGATGGGATTGGCTCTACTGGATATCAGTCCCTGCTCATGGGGCGGCGGCATATCGGAATCGAGCTGAAGGAAAGCTATTTCAATCTGGCCGTGGAGAATTGCCGGAAAGCAGAAAAACAGGCGACGGAAGGAAATACGGAGCAGACCAGCTTGTTTGATCTGATGGAGTGTGTATGAGCCAGATAGATATTTTTGATGAGATCATTGTGGACAATTTCGCCGGGGGAGGCGGGGCGTCTACGGGGATTGAGCTTGCCGCAGGCAGGCCGGTGGCGATTGCTATCAACCATGACCCGGATGCAATCCTGCTCCACAAGACGAACCACCCCTATACGGAGCATTTGCAGGCTTCTGTGTGGGACGTTGACCCTGTGGCGGTCTGCCGGGGCCGTCCTGTTGGTCTGGCATGGTTCTCCCCGGACTGCAAGCATTTTTCCAAGGCCAAGGGGGCCGCGCTGGTTGACCGGAATATCCGGGGACTTGCGTGGATTGTCCTTCGGTGGGCGGCGCTGGTTCGCCCACGGGTCATCATGCTGGAAAATGTAGAGGAGTTCCAGACCTGGGGGCCTGTGCGAAAGGGAAAGCCTGTGAAATCCAAGGCAGGGCAGACCTTCCGAAAGTGGAAACAACAGCTTTCTGATCTGGGATATACCATCGACCACCGGGAGCTGGTGGCGGCGGACTACGGCGCTCCCACCACCCGGAAGCGGTTCGTGCTGGTGGCCCGGTGCGACGGAAAGCCTAACCGATGGCCTGAGCGGACACACGCCCCACGGGACAGCGAGGAAGTCAAGTCCGGGAAGTGCCTGCCATGGCGGTCTGCTGCGGAGATCATCGACTGGACGATACCCGGATACTCCATTTTTGAGAGCAAGCAGAAAATCATGGAGCAGTACGGTGGGAAGGTGGTGAGGCCCCTGGCGGAGAACACCATGCGCCGGGTAATACGGGGCGTGGACAAGTTCACAATCCGAAGTGGGAAGCCGTTTATCGTTTCCAGGAATGCCGCGAACCTGATTCAGTACCACACAGAGCAGACGGAGAATGTCCGGGCGGCAGGGCTTGGCGCTCCAATCAACACCGTGGACGCTTCCAACCGCTACGGCCTGACCTGTGCCAATCTGGTGGAGTATTACGGGAACGGTGTTCCGCTGGATATTTCGGAACCGATGCACACGGTGACGGCCCATGACAGAGAAGCGCTGACAGCGGCGCACATCGTAGAGTTCAAGGGTCAGGATATCGGACAGCGTGTGACGGCACCGCTTCGTACCATCACTTCCAGTGCGGGAGAGTTCGCAGAATGCAGCGCGGTTCTGGTAAAATCCGGCGGCGCCTTCGGACACTGGCCGGAAATCCGGGAGCTTCTGAACCGGCATTGCGGTTATCATCTTGCGGATGATGAAGTGATTCTACTGCTGATAGGCGGCGCGTACTACTACATCGCGGACATCACCCTGCGGATGCTGACGCCACGGGAACTGTACAACGCTATGGGATTTCCGCCGGACTACATCATCGACCATGACTACATGGGCAACGCCTATGGGAAAACAAAGCAGGTCGCCCGATGCGGCAATGCGGTATGCCCGCCGCTGGCAGAGGCTATGGTCAGAGCCAATCTGCCGGAGTGGTGCGGCGAGAAAATCACGACAATGGAACAGCTGGATAATGCTGTGGCGGTATAGGAGGTCACAATGGGAAAACACGCAATCGGCGGGATGCGGTCTATGATGGTTCCGAACCGAAAGGCGGATATGCGGTTTCGGAAGAAGGCGTATCTGAGAAATAAGAATACAGTGGAAGTAGAAAAAAGAAATGACCAGAGAAGAAGCAATTAGATTTGCAAATTACGCGCAGGACATGGCAAAAACGCAAGATGTGAAGGAATTTTACGCATTGGCAGCCGCCGCCCTCCGGGAGCAGGAGAAACGGCGGTGGATTCCGGTGGAGGATAGGCTGCCGAAGCTGATTCCGTGCGGAGCAGGGACGGCATACTCCGAAGCGGTGAATGTACTGACATCTGGCCGTAAAGTGATTACAGCAATTTATGACGGCACTGGCTGGATTGGCCCATTTGGATTCTGGGACGCTGAGGGCGAGGAAATTACACATTGGGCACCTGTTCTTCTTCCGATCCAGGAACCGCCGAAGGAGGCATAACAATGGATGTTAGGGGGAAGCTGGTGGGGCTGATTTGTAGGTTTTGCGGCGGTTTGACCGTATCAGATATTACACCACCCTATGGATATGAAAATCTTGCCGACTATCTTATCACCAACGGCGTAACGGTGCAGGAGTGGATTCCGCAAGCTGAACTTCCTTGGATGGGAGGAGAAATAGCAAAACTCTGTATTCGCTATATGGAAGAATATGCAGATTTCCATGGCTATGCATCGAGTAAAAAAGTAAAGGCACACATTGTCCGGTTGCTTGAGCTTGAGAAAGATGGAAGAATTGCAATTTTGCCACAGCCGCCGAAAGGAGAATGATTATGACTTGCGAGCAATGCAAATACATAACCGTGTGTATGGCGCAAGCCGACTGTTTGGGGCAAATATTTGACCCCAACTACGATGGAGAACATGGATGCACAGATTTTGCACCGCGTACCAACGCCGACCGCATCCGCTCCATGACTGATGAGGAGTTGGCTAAGATTCTTGGCGACAAGTGCATTTGCCCTCCAACCAGCGCATGTGCAAAGTTTTGCGGTGATTGCGTTGCTTGTTGGCTTGAATGGCTCCAGCAACCGGCAGAAAAGCCGAAGGAGGTTGATGACAGATGAAAGCCTACATAGCCGGTAAAATTACCGGGGACAGCACGTACAGAGAAAAATTCCAGATATGGAAAAAGGTATTCGAGGCAGTAGGATTTATTGTCCTGAATCCGGCAGAATTGCCAGAGGGGATGAATAGCTCCGACTATATGCGCATCTGCTTTGCCATGATTGATTGTGCGGATGTTGTTGTATTCCTTCCGGATTACAATCAGAGTCTGGGGGCTAGACTGGAATACGACTATTGCATGTACACGGGGAAGCGAACAACGCTTATGGAAAGCGCTGAACATCCGAAGGAGAATGCCTGATGCAGAAACAGAACAACTACCTGGCCCAGCGGAGGCAGCGGGATCAGCTGGTATTTGACATCGGCGTGAAGTTCGGCCGGCAGCAGATTCTTGATTACCTGTCCCTTGCCCTCCGCGATCCGCAGACCATGGGGAAGGATACCTTCAGCGGCACCCGGATCATCCGGGTACTTAAGAAAATCGACAGCCTGATGGATGAGTTCTACCCGGCCTTCGACATGTGCGATGAGGCGGACTACTATCAGGAGAAGCTGGACAGCCTCCTGCGGGAAGCCTACGGCAGCGAAATCCGGGACGGGTTCTTTTCCTTCCGGGAGCGATATGAGGTTGTCAAGCAGTTCGATTACAGGACGCGGAAGTGGAGGTGATATCGGTATCTATGAAATAGTTTCTGAAAAAACCGAACAGAATTTGAAAGGAGTAACAAATGAAAAAGTATATTTCCCGTTTTATGGTCTGCATTGCGATGGTGGTTACGCTGGCAATCATTATTTTCAGCTTCTGCGCCTGCTCCGTGGAGGCTGATGGTTCCAGTTATGACGCTACGAACACGAAGGCCGCAGCAGACCGGCTCCAGACCAACCAGCCGACTCCGACCGATATTGACTACAGCCTGGAACGGTACAACCTGATCCGCCGGGCGTACTGGGTGAACGGCCAGAGAGAGAAGGCAAACGCCCTTCCCTGTGAGATTGCAAAGCCACTCGGCTATGTCGTCCTTATGACAGAGAGCGGCAGCGTTGTAGGGAAGTTCACGGTAGATGGAAAGGTTTCCAGTCTGAACAGTTTTCTGACCCCGGACAGTGAATACTATGAGTACTCTGCAGGAGAATTTTCGTGCAGAAACAATTGGATTGCAGATATCGACGGCAGTTACGGAGAGAACGACAATGGTATTTTCTTCTTTACCATTGACGGAAAGTATGTTGAGTGGAACGGGACTTATTTGTACAGCGACATTCCGTTTGAGGTGGATACGCCGGTTGTCAGCTTCAAGGAGGGATAACTGTATGGTCAAAAAGAAACTTGCGGCAGTTCTGGCGGCTCTGATTGTTCTGTCCAGCCTGCTGACGGGGTGCGCAGAAGTGGTCGGGGGTTTCAACCAGTGGGTTCACGAAATCAAAAAGACAGATGATACCACGCGGTATAGTACAAGAAAGAAGGTTGAGGACACCTGCCGGGCTACGATTGTCAGCTATCAGTCCGACCGGCTGACGTGGGAGCAGTATAAGGACAGCGACAGTGATGAGCAACGCGGGTGGGCTGACGCGGCGAAAATGCGGGCGAACAAGGCGGCGGTTACATACAACGAGTATTTTCTTAAAAACAGTTACGTTTTTGACGGAAATATTCCTGATGACATAGCAGAAGATCTTCCGTTGATCGAATGAGCAAGTAGAGGTGATAATTATAAGCAGACCGAAGCTGATGCCGGATGATGTGCGGGCTACCTGCATTCAGATCGTCCGTGGGTATGACCGGCGGGTCAGAGAATACTATAACCGCCGCCGGGAGATTATCGACGGCACAGGTCAGAACTATTCCGTCATGCCGGATCCTGAACACCCGGAGGACTGGCGGAAGGATTCAAGGGTTTTCTCGCCGGTCTGCCATGGTGCCTCCCGCGTCGGTGAGGATAAGGCCATGCGCCTGATCGGTTTGGAAGAACTTCCGGACACAAAGCGGATGCGGGCCGTCGAGGACGCAAGAGCCGCAATCGGCGCAGACCTTCCAGACGCCATGCGCCGGAAGCTGGCGGATGCTATTATGCTGTCGTGCAAGTCCGGGAAGAAATACCGATATGAGATTCAGGACGTGGAAGGAATCGGAAGAACGGACTTTTACACCCGCCGTTCAATGTTCCTTTTTGATATTGCACGCAGGCTTAATCTTTTGTAATTGCGTACCGTGCCACTTTATTCTGCTGTATCATGTGCAGCATGGGAAACTGAATGAAGCACAGAGGCTGGTGGAAACACCGGCCTCTTTTTCGTGCAGTCATCGTGGCAAGCAGTGTCCCGGTAGCACCTGGACGGTTTGCCAGTATGTCCGCGTTCTGCGGACAGCACAAAACTGGCAAGCAATGCGTGTGGTGACCCACTCGCTGGATAAATCCTTGTCAGGGAGACACCCTGAAACCCCAGATTTCCCTTTGCGGGAAAGCTGCAGCACTTCGTGCATTTGAAGGAGGAAGGATATGGATCTGAGAATCACACCCAAAGGGCTTGCGTGTCTTGCCCTGAAAAAAGCCGGGCTTGTACATTCGATTGATGATTTGCGCTGCGATCTGTTCTATGCTGTCTTCTGCCAATACCTGAATGACCACGGCTATTCTCTGCCCGGGATTCCCGATCCTGACATGGCGCTCAGGATTGCGCAGCTGGAAGCGGAGCTGGACAAATACAAGGCAACCGGCCTGACGCTAAAGGATATGCAGTTCTTTACATCGCCGAAGATGGCCGAGATTTGCAAGCGGATTGAAGCAATGGCGGAAAAAGACATGATATGATAATGAGGTTTTCAATATGATGATTAAAACCGTTACTGACAAAACAGAATCTGGATTTGACAGCAAAGTAAACCAATACTTAAGCAGTGGGTATATTCTTACGCGCCGGGATATTTTCTGGGAAGAAAAAGGCAAGTTCTTTTTCTTCTACGCAGAGTTGGTTTCTGACGTTGATACGGAAGTATCCGAACAGGAAAGCCCTGTTTCGTTTGCTGAGAGTATGCGGAAGTACTGTGTTTCTGTTCCTTCGGAAGAGTGCAT
This sequence comes from Eubacteriales bacterium, assembly GCA_030539285.1. Lineage (GTDB taxonomy): Bacteria > Bacillota > Clostridia > Oscillospirales > Oscillospiraceae > Faecousia. The sequence continues at coordinate 17,605 of JAUNSH010000008.1, read as the reverse complement.
GGAAGATAGATGTCCGCTCGTGCTGTACTGCGATGCGATTCGGGAAGGAAAGACCCCGGAAGAATGGCCGAGCATGTTTGATGTAACAAGTGAATAGATGATTTACATACACGCATGAATGTCATTTGATGTTCGTGCGTGTTTTTGTGCGACATATTATTCTTTACGACGAATTATTAGATTTATATAATAAGCAAACTGATGTTCGAAAATATTGATTTAGGTTTACGATATGTCACTTTATAAAGCGTGCCCAAGGTGCAAGCGGCTCATACCGCAGGGTCTGCAATACTGTGAAGTCTGTGCACCAATTGTTGAGCAGAACCGGCAGGCGTTGAAGGAACACCGCGCAGAGTGCCTCCGCCGGAAACGGAATAGTCGGTACAACAGTAAGCGTGACCCGAAGTATACGACGTTCTATGCCTCGAAGCCATGGAAGATGACCAGTAGGAAGAAGCTCGAGGACGCTGGCTATAAGTGCGAGGCGAAGCTGGAAGGCTGTACAAAGTTGGCAGTTGAGGTGCACCACATCAAACCGATTCAGACGCCGGAAGGCTGGGACTTGCGGCTGGAGTGGACAAACCTTGAAGCGGTGTGCACATCCTGCCATAACCACCGGCACCCTGAGAAGTATAAGCAGAAGGATGAGCCTGGAGTGATCGACATTCGGAAACTTTTGCGATGACCCCAGGGGGTGGGGCGAAAAGTACGGCCCTTCGGGGAATAACGACCACAAGGGGAAGTCTTTGTAGCAAAAATTCCCCACGGGCTGTAAAACGGCCCAGCTCGGATGACAGAGAGGAGGGTGACGATATGTCAGGGCCAAGGCAGCCCGTGAATTTAGTACTTGCGCGAGGCAGCGCCCATATGACCAAGGCAGAGATTGCGGATCGTCAGAGTTCCGAGGTGCAGCCGGTTACGGACGGCATTGTCGCCCCCTCTTTCCTGTCTGCTGCTCAGAAAAAGGACTTTAACAGGATCGCGGATCAGCTCCAGACCCTGAAAATAATGGGTGAAACGGATTGCGATACCCTTGCCCGGTACATCGTTTCTCAGGAGCAGTATGTGAAAACGCTCAAAGAGATACGGGAGGCCGAAAAGGAGAAACGCTCCATCGTAAAAGACAAGCCAAAGCCGGAGGATTACGCCGATGACGCAGAGTACCGGGAGAGTATGGGTTTGTATTACACCACTTTGGGATATGCGGATGAAAGGCTCGACCGGCTGGACAAGCGGCTTGATCGGTATTTCAAGCAGGCGACCACTGCGGCTGGGAAAATGGGCTTGACGATTTCTGACCGATGCAGACTTGTTGTACCGGGCAAGCAGGAGCCTCCCAAAACGAACAAGTTCTCAAAGTTCCTGAAGGTGGCTGGTGATGAATGACCGACCGCGTTACCGCCTACGCAAAAGAGGTGGTCAAGTCCGGCAGATACCCGGACACTGGGCAGCTATGCGGTGACCTACACATTCTTGCCTGCAAGCGCCATCTGCGTGACCTGGAACGTCAGAACACGAAAGAGTTTCCGTACTACTGGGACACTGACGCGTCTGAACGGGTTCTCGAGTTCAGCGAATCGCTGACTCTGTCCGAGGGCAATGAGCCGCGTCCTCTTCGGCTGATGGGATGTCAGGCCTTTGACATTGGCTGTACCTTCGGGTGGAAAAAGAGCGTGAATGGCTGCCGCCGCTTTCGCCGCCGGTATAAATCCATATCCCGGCAGCAGGGAAAGACGATGGAAAACGGCGTTATGGGCACATACGTTGCCGGGTTTTCGGGGTACAAGCACGGCAAGCTGTTCACTACCGCGACCAAAAAGCGGCAGGCACGCCTTGCGTGGGAGGAAATGTCCCGGTTCATAAAAGCAGACCCGGACTTAAGCGAACTGTTCCAGGTAAAGGACTACAAAAGCTTCATTATCGCAACAGAAACAGAGTGCACAATCGAAGCGCTGAGCCGTGAGGCTGGTCTGGACGACGGGTTTCGGCCTATCTATGCTTCCGTGGATGAGATACACCAGCACCCGGACAACAGCATTTACAAAGCCATGTACAACGGTACCCGGTCGCTTCCAGAGACGCTGATTTCCATGATTACCACGCGGGGCAAGAAGCTGAACAGCTTCTGCTACGAGATGGACAAGTACGCGCAGGATGTTCTGCGTGGTCTGTCCACGGCAGAGGACTTTTTTGTTGATATCTACTGCATGAACGACGGTGACGACCCGTTCAATGAGGATAACTGGTCGAAGTCCTGCCCATATACCTGTTCAGACCCTGAAAGGCTGGAGGTTCTGCGGAAGGACGCACAGACTGCCCGGGACATGGGTGGGATGGAGCTTGCAGACTTCCTGTGCAAGTCCCTCAATATGTGGGTGAAGAACACTGATGACCAGTTCATAGACCCGGACGCATGGCAGGCATGCGGCTCTGACCGTACGCTTTCGGATATCGTAGAGGCGGGGCATCGTGACTGCTGGGTCGGTCTGGACTTATCAAGCGGAGGAGACTTGACGACACTCGCCTTTGAGTTCCCGCTTGAGCAGGACAGGTACTATCTGCATTCACATTCCTTCATGCCCCGTGGCAGGCTGGAGGAGCACGTCGAGACGGACTTGGCCCCGTATCACACATGGGAGCAGGCGGGACTGATTACCGTGACCGGCGGCTCTATGGATTTTATGAACGACTATAAGTTCATCATTTCCTACCTGAAGGAGCTGAAAGAGCGGTATCATCTGAATTTCCTCGGCATCGGTATCGACCCGCACAACGCCGCAGGGGTTATGCAGGACTTGGAGACCTTCGACTGCCCCGTTGTGATTATCACCCAGTCGGCTCGGAGCCTGAACGACGCTACAGTAGCTGTACAGCTTCTGACCAAGAGTCATTCGTTTGAGTATGACCGAAAAAATGAGCTGCTGACGTGGTCTATGATTAACGCCGCTATTGTAAGAAACAGCTTTGAGGAAATCAAGGTGGATAAGAAGCCGGGAGCCAAATTCAAGAGAATCGACCCGGTGGACGCAGTTGTAGACTCCCACGCCCTCATGCTGCTGAACAAGACGGAACCTGTCAACATTGAGAATGAATTGGAAACCTATTTCAGAATTATGGGCTGGTCGTAAAGGAGGAGTGCCCTTGACTGTTTTTGAAAGGCTCAAGGCCGCGTTTTCTGTGTTCCGTGGGAAAGGCTATGACGCGGCGCGGAATGTAGAGCTGAACCAGCTGTTAGACTTCCTCGGAATTGCCCGGTCTGGTGATACCGAGGCGACCCGGGAGGCGGTGTATTTTGCCTGCCTGAAAGTGCTTTCCGAGGGCGTTGGAAAGCTCCCTCTGAAAATTCACCAGACGACGCCTGGCAACGGCGTGCGGGTTGTATGGGAGCATCCGTACTACAGAATGCTGAACCAGCGTCCAAACAGGTTTATGACAGCGAGCACCTTCTGGAGCACGATGGAGCTTTGCCGCAACCACTACGGAAACGCTTACGCGTGGATTGATACCAGGAACCCGAAAAAGCCGCAGCTGTGGCCCATCGACCCGAAATCGGTTCGGGTGTGGTATGACAATGCCTGTATTCTGGCAGACGCCCCGGATGTGTATTATCAGGTCAGCACCGTGAAAGGGATGCTTACCCTTGGGTCTGAGGAAGTCCTGCACTTCAAAAGCCACTTTACCTTGGACGGGCTGGTTGGTATCAGCGTACGGGAGCAGCTGGCAAGCACGATTCATGGCGGCGCGAAGGCGCAGGAGTATATCAACCGTTTGTATGAGAACGGCATGACGGCGAAAGCGGTTTTGCAGTATACCGGCGGGCTGAGCGACGCAAACGTCCAGATTCTGACCAAAGGAATCGAGGCATATGCAAAGGGTGAGCTGAAGGATAAAGGCATTGAGAATATCATTCCCATGCCCGTCGGCATGACGCTGACCCCGCTGAATATGAAACTGGCCGACAGTCAGTTCCTGGAGATCAAGCAGTACACCGCCCTACAGATTGCATCCGCTTTCGGCGTGAAGCCCTACCAGGTAGGTGACTACACAAAGAGCAGCTATGCCAGCGCGGAGGCGCAGCAGCTGAGCTTCCTTGTTGATACGCTGCTTTTTATTATCAAGCAGTACGAGGAGGAAATCGCGTACAAGCTCCTGACAGACAGCGAGGTATCCAACGGATACCATGTAAAATTCAACACCGCTGTTATTCTCCGGGCCGACCAGCAGACCCAGATCAACACGCTCAGCGCGGCGGTAGCCAATTTCCTTATGACCCCGAACGAGGCGCGGGAGCACCTGAACCTTCCGGCGAAGGAAGGCGGCGACCAGCTGCTCGGCAACGGCGCGAGTATCCCGGTTCAGTACGCCGGTACTCAATACACTGACATTTCTGCAAGGAAGGAGGAGGAAAAAGGATGGGTAATCACGATTCTGGCGGCGGCAATAAAGCAGGCTATGGCGTCCCCGGAATGATCGAGAAGGCTGCAACCCTGATGGGGCAGGAGGTCACGGACGCGGACTTGCAGGCAATCAACCGATACGCACAGACCCCGCTCACTGCGGAGGAGGTGTTCGTGTTCAAGGCTGTTCTGTGCGACAACGACGTTGACCGGGATTTTGAACGGTTCAGCCTGAATGCCCTGAACGGTCTGCAAAAGCTGTTCCGGGGGAAAACGGTTATCAAAGACCACAAGTGGGCCGCAGACCGGCAGGTAGCCCGTATTTACGATACGGAGCTTGTGACCGGCGACCGGGATATTGTTCCCGGTGAGAAGTACACCCAGCTCGTCGCCCATTGCTACACGGTGAAAACCAACGGCAACGCCGACCTGATTGCAGAGATCAAGGGCGGAATCAAGCGTGAGGGTTCTATCGGCTGCTCTGTTTCCCGCTGTGTGTGCAGTATCTGCGGTGCGGACATCAATAGCCGCCCATGCGGCCATGTTCGCGGTAGGAAGTACGAGAAGGACGGGAAAAACCAGCTATGCACCTTTACGCTGGACGGCGCGGAGGATGCTTACGAGTTTTCCCTTGTCGCTGTTCCCGCCCAGAGAGCGGCGGGTGTGTCCAGAAGCTATGAGGGTGACCCCAGCACCACCAATAGCCTGGACGAGTTGGCCCTGCGTGCCAGGTTAGCCGCCGTCCGTGCAAGAAATATTTCTATCAACTAAGGAGGAATGTATATGAACAAACGTATGAGGGAAATTCAGAACACCATTCAGCGCAAGTCCGCCGAGGCGGTTTCCTACACCGAGGGCGAGACTAAGGACATCAACAAGGCACAGGCTCTGCTGGACGAGATCACCGAGCTGGAGAAGGAGCTGAGCGTTCTGGACGCGCTGGAAAAGCGTAGCAAGGAGGAAGTTCCCCCCGCTCCCGTCGGCACCGATAAAAAGGCGGATGGCTTTTCCCTGATTGCCAAGATGCTGCACAAGAAGCCCCTGAACGAGGTGGAGAAAACCGCTCTGGTGTCCGGCGAAAACGCCGAAAGCGGCGAGTCCTACCTGGTTCCTGAGGATGTGCGGGCGGAAATCAATGAGCTGCGCAAGACCTACGTTTCCGCGAAGGGTCTGGTGAATGTGGAGATCACCGACGCCCTGTCCGGCTCCGTGACCTATGAGGACGGCACTCCCACCGGCCTGTCCGACTTCGATGACGGTAACGCGGTCGCAGAGGAGGACGGTATCAAGTTCGTCCTGAAGAAGTTCGCCATTGCCTTCAAGGGCAAGCTGATTCCCGTTTCCCGTATTCTGCTGAGCGCCGCGAAGGCCAGCATCATGAACTACCTGAATCGGTGGTTTGTGCGCAATGCGATTCTGTCCGAGAACGCAAAGATTTTCTCCGTTCTGAAATCCGGCTACAACAGCGGAACCCCCAAGGCGCTGTCCGGCTGGAAGGCCCTGAAGAAGTCCATCAACAAGGACATTGACCCTTCCTGCAAGATCGACGGCGTTATCATCACCAACCAGTCCGGCTGGGCGTATCTGGACGAGGAGGAGGACACCACCGGCCGCCCCATTCTCCAGCCCAACCCCGCAAACGCCACCCAGAAGCTTTTCCAGAATATGGTCGTCCATGTGTTCCCAGACGCCCAGCTGCCCAACATCGACGGCACCCACGCCCCTGTCATCTACGGTGACACCAAGGCAGGATGTACCTTTGTCGAGCATCAGGCTCTGGAGTTCGCCGTATCTGAGCACTACCTGTTCAACAAGAATCAGAATTGCCTGCGGGTGATCGAGGGTTTTGACGCCTTCAGCACCGACACGGAAGCCTACATCTACGGCAGCCTCGATATTTCCAGCAAGGCAGCCGCGTAACCCATGCCATGGCGGGTAACCCCCGCCCGGCGCACTGACCAAGAAAGGAGGGTTCTGCTAAGTGCCTGATGAAGTCCAGTCCGAGGAATCGTTCTTGAGTAAATGGGTCTATAACTTTTTACTGTACCTCGGGTATGACCATGAACTCATTTTAAACGACGAAATGATTCTGAAAAACGCGGAACGTTCTTTGAAATCTGCCGTCCGTTTTGCAGAGGGAGCCGTCGGAACCGGGTTCACACTGGGAGATGATGAACGATACGATGAGTTGGTGTTCATCTACGGGGAAGACCTTTTCAACAATCGAGGCGTTTCCGCGAAGGTGTCCGGGGCGACCCGCCTTCTGGTTCATGGGCTGGAGCAGCAGTTGCGGCTAAAGCTGCGGGGGGTGTAGTTGTGGCGTATATCCGATTTGTCATTCAGCGGCAGAACCCTGAGACTGAGGAATGGGTAGACTACTGTTACTGTCACGCCATTCAGGTAAACAAGGACGTAGGAAAAGAATCCTTCTCTGCCGGGTCTGATCAGCGGCATATCCGCCTATGGTTCGACGTGCGGTGGAGCCATGTTATCGAGAAAGTGGCGTATAACTCTCAGGAGTTCCAGATTGTATATCGTGGACGAACCTTCAATATCATCGACCACGACGACTATATGGAGCAGCACCGGGTAATCCGTCTTCTGGGGGAGTCTTATGGCTGACGTGGTTTCAATCGATCAGCTTGTTGATGCAGTATCTGAGCAGACCTCTTTGTATCACAAGGAGTTAATTGAAAAAATCAATAAGCTCGGCGACGATTCCGTGAAGAAGATCGCCAAAATAACCCGTGCGACTGCCCCTGTCGGCAAGCATACTCCTCATTTTAAGGACAGTATCGCAACCAAGGTGCTTGAAAACAGGCCCTGTGGCAACGTGTACGCCTGGTATGTAAAGCCGCCAAATCATCGGTTGACCCATTTGATCGCAAACGGTCACGAGACCAAGAACGGCGGCAGAACCCGGAAAAACCCGTTTTTGGAGAACGCTTTGAATGAGGTTTTGCCGGACTACGATAAAAAAGTAGAGGAGGCGTGCTCAGATGGTTAAAGACCTGCTGACAGCTGCGGGTATTCAGGAACGGGGGAGCCGTTTCACGAAGCCCCCTTCCGGAACCTACGCGGTGTGGTTTGACCATGTGACCGCTGGCGGCGCGGACGGACAAGCCCCGTCGATCTTCCGGCACGACGTCACATTGGAGCTTTATTCCCCGAAGCAAGACCCGCAGTCCGAGGATGCGATTGAACAGCAGCTTGGTCTCCGTGGGCTTGAGTGGGAGAAGGGCGCACGGTACTGGATTCAGACCGAGCAGCTCTATCAAACTGTGTACGATTTCAGCTACACGGAGAAAAGGAGGATTTTATAAGTGTCTAAGCGCGATAAGAAGACCATTACCCTCGGTTCCGGCGACCTGATGGTCAAGGAATACGACGGAATCAATTTCCCCGCCTACAAGGATTTCGACCCGAAAACCGACCTTCTGGGTTACATCAGCAAGGGGGCGACGCTGGAGTATAAGGGCACCTGGTATGAGGTATCTGATGACACCGGCAAGGTTTGCAAGACCATTTTGACCAAGGAAGACGCGACCCTGAAAAGCGGCGTCCTGACCTGGAACGGCAATACGCTGGAGAAGCTGTGCTCCACCGCCCGTGTCACGGAGAAGGACAATATCCGCACCGTCAAGATCGGTGGTATCGCCAACGCGAACGGCAAGTCCTACGCGCTGTGCTTCCACCACAGCGACAAAACGGACGGTGATGTGTGGGTTGTCGTTCGCGGCGTGAACCAGAACGGTTTCTCCCTGGCGTTCGCAAAGGACAAGGAAACCGTGGTCGACGCGGAATTCAAGTGCCTGCCCCAGGACGATGACGGCACCCTGATTCAGTATGTGGAGCAGATGGAAGCCGAGCAGTCTGCGCCTGCAAATTCCGAGAACACCGGGGCTTAATGCTGGCATGAAAAGAAGTGCAGGGCGGCGGTTTTCCTCCGCCCTGCTTTTACATGAGGAGGATTCAAAATGGCAAAGGCAATGGATTTCAATAAAAACAAAAAGAGCTTTTGGACGGTAACGCTCCCTGACGAGAAGAAAACCGTACTGCTCATTGGCACCCCCACCAAGGCGGTGTTTGATGAGTTGGTAGCTGTCAAGGACGCTTTGGGAGACGACACGGAAAGCGCGGAGGCTATCAACGACCTGTACGAGGTCAGCGCGAAGATTATGAGCCGAAACAAGACCGGCCATGTGGTGACCGTGGAGACGCTTCAGAGCCTGTTTGACTTCGAGGATATCGTCATGTTCCTGCATGGCTATACGGAGTTCGTGCATGAGGTGGCTGGCTCAAAAAACTAGAGCTGCCCTACTATCCGCTCGAGGATAGTGAGGGGCACGATTACCACGTTTACACCCAGTGGGAGTACCTGGTTGCCAGATATGTTGGCATCTCGGTGATTGATGTGCAGGAGCTTGACTATTTGGACTATCTGCTGTTCAGGCGTGACGCCTTTATTCACCGAATGAGCCAGACAGAAAAGGGCCAGGAATATCTGGATAATGCGTGGCAGCTCGAGCAGACAAAACCTGACAGGAAATCTCTACGGGAGCAGTTCGGAAAGGGGGCTGGTTGATGGCCGGTTCGTTAAAGGGTATCGTAATCGAAATCGGCGGCGATACCACAAAACTCGGAAACGCGCTTGAGGGCGTCAATAAGCACACGCGCAGTTTGCAATCCGAACTGAAAGGCGTGGAAAAGCTGCTGAAAATGAACCCAGGAAATACGGAACTTCTGGCGCAGAAGCAGCAGCTTTTGACCGAGGCAATCGCCGAAACCACACAGAAACTGAACACCCTGAAAGGCGCTCAGGAGGAAGTTCAGAAGAAATGGGAGGCATACGGCGAGGCAAAGCCACAGCTTGAGGCTCTCGCAAAGGAAATCGCTGATACTGAAAAGCAGCTTAAGGCGCTGAAACAGCAGCAGGAGGAAGCCGCCAAGGCCTTCGAGGAGGGCAAGATTTCCGAGGAGCAGTACAAGGAGATCACCCAGGCTGTTAAGGACTGTGAGGGCAAGCTGAAATCCCTGAAAACAGAGCAGCGTGAACTTTCCAAGAAGGTTGTCAACGATGAACAGTACCGGGATTTCCAGCGGGAAATCGTCTATACAGAGGGTAACCTCCGCGACCTTAACTCGGAACTTCAGAGAACCGAGTCCGATATTGAGAGCGCCGGTGACGCAGCCGACGACAGCGCAAACGCTATGGAGGACTTAGGGGACGCTTCCGAGCAAAGCTCTGATGGGTTTACCGTTATGAAGGGCGCTCTTGCCGATCTGATTTCCAATGGCGTCCAGAAGGCTATTGAGGTTATCGGCAACCTGATTTCCGCTCTGTTTGACCTGTCCGATGCGACCAAGGAATACCAGACCATGCAGGCAAAGCTCATGGGTTCCGCCGGTGAATTTGGCTACTCCGCTGACTACGCAAAGCAGAAGTACGCGGAGTTCTACAGCTACGTCGGAGACGACCAGATGGCGACAAACGCGATCACAAACCTGATGGCTCTTGGCGGGGCGACGGATGACACCTCCAGTCTGGCCAGTGCCGCTATCGCTGTTTGGTCTGCCTACGGTGACAGTATCCCAATTGAGTCCCTGACCGAAAGCATCACCGAAACCGCGCAGGTTGGCAAGGTGACCGGCAACCTCGCCGACGCCCTGAACTGGGCTGGAATCAGTGAGGACTATTTCAACACCCAGCTTTCCCAGTGCATGAACACCCAGCAGCGGGCAAAGCTGATCGCGGATACGCTTAACAGCACATACGGCGAAAGTAAGGCCATCTACGACTCCCTGAACGGAAGTATTGTGGAACAGAACCGGGCTGAGCTTGAACTGCGGAACACGCAAGCGCTCCTCGGTGAAGCCATGCGCCCGGTCAACACGGTACTTACTGAGCTGAAAACCCAGATTCTGATTGCAATTACGCCGCTGGTGCTGGCGCTTGCTGATGCTTTCCTGAACCTTCTGACATGGCTGAAGGAGCACCCTGCGGTGCTGTATACGGTGATTGCCGCCGTTCTCGCCCTTGCGGTCGCCTTTGGCGTGCTTGCGTTGGCAATGGCAATTCAAGGTATCATTGCCGCCGTGTCCGCGGCCTTCACGGCGCTCGGCGGGGCAATGGTTGCCCTCCCGGTCATTCTGGTTGTGGCGTTGATCGGGCTTATCGTTGCCGCGCTGGTCACGCTGTGGAACAACTGCGAGGCATTCCGAAACTTCTGGATCGGACTATGGGAGGGGCTGAAATCAGCCGTCAACTCGTTTGTGACCTTCTTTAACGAGCTTCCTGGGAAGATCAGCTCAGCATGGTCCAGAGCAGTGCAGTCCGTGAAAAGCTGGGGGGCAAAGATGGTCAGCGAGGCGAAGTCTGCCGCTCGTCAGATGGTTGATAGAGCTGCCGAGGCTGTAAGTCCGTTACCCGGTAAAATTCAGTCCGCTCTGACTACCGCGCTGGAAGCTGCAAAAAGCTGGGGTACAAATCTGATTTCCGTTATGGGTTCTGCCATTTCCAACGCTGTAAACCACGTTGTGAATATCGCCCGGCAGCTACCAGCTATGTTCGTTTCCATCGGATCTGCTATCATTGACGGTATCGCGCAGGGTATCTATAGCGCAATCGGCAGACTGTACAGCATCGTATCCAACGCCCTGAACGGGCTTGTGAGCGCCGCAAAAAGAGTGCTTGGAATCAATAGCCCGTCGAAGGTTTTTGCCAATACGGTAGGCGTGGCAATCCCGGAGGGCGTTGCGCAGGGCGTGAAGGACAAGACCGGCGTAGCGAAGCGGGCAGTCATCGACATGGCTGAGGAAATGACCGGCGGCGCGGAGGGCCTGAACACGGCAACCATTGAACGGCGGGTAACCGCTACCTTCGCGGCGGAACCCAGGACGGGAACAGCCGACATTTCCACGCTTGCTGGGAAGCTGGATAATATCTATGACCGGCTGACCCGCCTTCAGATCGTCCTCGACACGGGAACGCTTGTTGGCGAGACCATCGAAAAAATTGACGCTGGCCTTGCTGTAAAACAGCGGCTGGCAGAGCGGGGGGCATGATATGAGCAAATGGGGAGAACGGGCGTTCCTGTTTGACCAGTACGACAGCTGGTTCGGCTGGCATTTCCTTTTGACAAAAAAGAACATTCAGCCCCCGGAGCTGAAAACCAACTACGTCGATCTCGGCGGTGTGAGCGGGTCCATTGACCTGTCCGAAGCGCTGACCGGTGAACCGGCGTATAAAGACCGGGTTATCACGGCGACCTTCTGGAGCGACGACGGTACCTATGACGACCGTGAGCAGACCCTTCGCTCCATCATAAATTGTATCCACGGGAAGCGGATGAAAATTTGTGAGCCTGACTGCCCCGGGTATTATTTCCTTGGGCGGGTTCGGGTTACCTCAGTGAAAAATACGCTGGCCTATGCTGAGTTCAGTATTGAGGCGACCTGTGACCCGTGGCGGTACGGGAGCAGTGAGCGGAGCTGTACCGTATCAGTAGAGAATGGGGAGTTGAAGGAATGGAAGTTCCACAGCACGTTCGCTGCATCTGTTTGCCCGAAGTTGACTGTTACCGGCGACATTTCCTTTACCTATGACGGTATCACCTCCGAGGCCACAGCGGGGGAGTACCTGGTTGCCCCGTTCAAGCTGCACCCGGGGGATAACGTGATTACCGTTTCTGGCAGTGGAACGCTTACGCTTACATTCAGGGAGGTAATTCTGTAATGTACCAGATATACGCAGACGACGAGCTGATTTATGACAGCGGCACCATGGAATACAAAATCGGCAAGGGCGTCGGTTCTTTGGAGGTAAACAAGTCAGGCTCGTTCACCTTCTCCGTCTACAGTGACCATTTCTTCTACGACCGATTTGTGAAGCTGAAAACCGTGATTGTTGTGAAAAAGTCCGGTCGTATCCTTTTCAGAGGCCGGGTGTTCGACGAGCAGGTTGGATACTGGAAGGAGAAGATTCTGACCTGTGAGGGGGAAATGGGATTCTTCCAGGATTCTATTATCCGCCCGTACGACTTCTCCGGCGCACCTGCTTTCTTGCTCAAGAAATTTCTTGACGAGCATAACGCCCAGGTGGACGAGTTCAAGCAGTTCAAGCCCGGCAAGGTAACCGTCGTCGACCAGAATAACTACATAGCTAGAAGTAATTCAGCCTATGAAACTACGCTCAGCAATATGAATAGTCGTTTGATCGAGGATTCTTTGGGGGGATATTTTAACATCACCCACGGGGACGATGACACAGACCCCGCACCAACATTGAACTATTTGGCGGATTTTGAGCGGGTTTCTACACAGACAATCGAGTTTGGGAAAAACCTCCGGGATTTTGTGAAGAAGTCCAGCGGGAAGGAGATCGCAACGGCTATTATTCCGTTGGGGGCGAAGATGGACGACGGCACTAGATTGACGATTACCGGGGTCAACGACGGCGTGGACTATGTGTACGATGAAGCCGCCGTTGCACTATACGGATGGGTTTTCAAGGTGGTCGAGTGGGACGACGTTACCATGCCTGAAAACCTCAAAGCGAAATCCCTCGCATACCTGAAAAAAAGTATTCGTGAAGGTATAACGTTGGAACTGAATGCTGTTGACCTGCATCTTCTGGACAGATCGATTGATAGTTTTCGGATTGGCGACTATGTGAAGGTTGTCAGCCCTCCTCACAATTTCTATGAGACCCTTCTATGCACCCGCATGACCTTTGATATACTGAAACCGCAGAATGACACGGTGGTTCTCGGCGGTTCCCATTCAGGGTTTGCTGCTATGTCCGCGAAGGCTGCTTCCGAAGTTGCAAAGGTGAAAACAAGTATTAAGAACATCGGTATAAGCGGAGGAGGTGGACCCTCGTCAGGCGGATCGCTGGATTCTTTGATTGCCCGCTCCTTTGGTGTGTTCAAGACGGAACAGGTATCGGAAAACGGTTCTACTGTGTACTACCTTCACGACAAAATGACTCTGGAAGAGTCCACCAACATTTGGAGAATGTCTGCGGGGGTGTTCTCAGTTTCCTCGGATGGTGGACAGACTTGGAGCTCCGGTATAGACGCGGATGGGAACGCCGTTCTTAATATGCTTTCCGTTATTGGTATTGATACAAAGTGGCTGAATGTGGGAAACCTTACGGACATATCCGACGACTTAGGAGGGTGGACGATAGATGCCGACGGTATGCACGGTGTAATGGATTACGATGGTTCTATGCGGTATGTCGATATCTACTGCCCAGGTAATACATCATGGAAAGAGGATGACCCCGTTATTTCATACGGACGCCTTAATAAATATGACGGTACTAAAATACCGACACTTACAGCTACGGCTGGAGGAAAGGTTATTGTCACAACTGACGGGTCTGAGAATAAAAGGCGAACAGTAATATACCGCGATGGAATAGCTGTGTGGGATGATGGTTACTCAACGGTCAGCCCTTTAACGTATTTGAACGCTTCCGCGAATAGTTCTTTTAGTTGGAAAAGCGAACTACGGGTTGATAGAATTGACTTCAATCATGTTGGTACAGTAAAGAGGGACCCATCCGCGGATCGGGCTACATTGGAACTACAGGGCGTGGATGGCGCTAAAAAGACACTTGATATCCGGCAGGGTATTATTACAAATATTTCGTAGTACCCGTCTATTTTACGTTCATTTATGCGTATTTTGGAAAAAATTCCTGGTTGCGTTGGCAACGGGTGGAGGTGAAACAGTGGAAAGCATTATCACAGCAATCATCACCGGCGGCGTTACACTGCTGGGCGTCCTGATCGCAAACGGCAAGAGCCAAGCCGTCACGGAAACCAAGCTGGACGAGTTGACACGGGAAGTCCGGGAGCACAACAACTTCGCCCGGCGGATGCCCGTGGTGGAGGAGCAGATCAAGGTCATCAATCATCGGATTGAGGATTTGGAAGAAATCAATAAACACTGAGGAGGTTACATACTATGTTCGATTATTTCGTCTACACCTATGGCCCCACGCTGGCCATCACCATCCTGTGCGCCATCTTCGGCACGCTGGGCCATGTGGCAAAGAAGATTTATGTTAACCACGTAAACGACGACACGAAGCGCTCCGTCGCCCGTGTGGTTGTGCAGTTCGTGGAGCAGGCCTGGCATGCCCTCCACGGGGAGGAAAAGCTGAATAAGGCATTGGAAACCGCCGAGACCCTACTGAAAAAGAAAGGCGTCGCCTTTGACGCGGAGGAAATGAAGGTTCTGATCGAGGCGGCGGTATCCGAATTTAACGACGCATTTCACAAGCCGCTGTTGGATGCGACCACAGCTGATGCAACCCGACGGATTGTAGACGATGGCCGCGAGGAAAGCGGCTTGCTGGATTGATAAACGAGACGCCCTCCCAGATTCGGGAGGGCGATTTTTATCGTTTTATCAGGCCCAGACACTCCTGCATCATGAGGCGGGTGTACAAGGGGCACTGCCTGCCGGCATCTGTGGTGCCACACCAGCTTTCGGCCGTCCGGATTGGGATACAAAAGCGGACAGCCATTGCCCGGACGGAGATTCCGGCAGCGGCGGCAACGTCTTTGACTGATCTGTGCACTGCATCATATACGGATCCAAGCTGATCCAGTCGATCCTGCTGGGTTTGTGCATCAGGGCTGTCGCCCCACACGGATGAGAGAGCCATATCAGAGATATAGGCATCCCGGTTGGTGTAGTTCTGCGCCTCGGTGACGCAAATGGTGTATTGCTTATCTGTCATTTTGATTTCTCCTCCTGTTGGCCTCTGCCTTTTGTTGTGTCTGCCGCTTTCTGAGTCTTGCGCACTCCGGGGAGCAGGTGACTGTTACGGTCTTCGCATCAAACAGAGCACCGCATACAACGCAGACATTTCGGCCTTTTCTGGATTCGGTCTTATTCTGCGACAGCGTCTCCCTGTGAGCGGCGTTGTACTCCCGGCTTTGCTGGCGGGTCTTTTCTGTGACGGCGATCTTGCTGCATTCCGGGCAGTACATTTGCCGGGCGCTGTTTACAATGTACTCTCTCCCACAGTGTTTGCACAAATCTGTGCTTCCGATGGGGCGGGCGGTTCCGTTCTTTTTGTGCCGGCGGTCAGCTTCCCGCTGCCGCTCCCGCCGGCAGTCTGGGCAGTACCAGGCACGAGGCCCGCCGGGGAAGACCTTGCCGCATTGGCGGCAAATGCGGTCTCTGATGGATGCGCCCCTGAAATACCGGGCGGAGCAGTCGGGGCAAAGATAGGTATCCTTGCCGCCGGATGCTTCAAAGGGCCTGCCGCACTGCTTGCATACCATCGTCCGCACGGGTTACACCTCTACCCGGATATAGCCGCGCTCCTCCGGTGACCACTGGACGCGGGACAGGACAGTGCCGTTTTTGCGCCGTACCTGGACGACCTCGCCGCCATCGGCTCTGCCGTACTCGGCGGCGCAGCGCATTGCGCTCTTAGTGGCCACGGTGTAGGTGCTGCCGTAGCTGCTGTTGCTCCAGACCTCGCAGATGTAAGTTGCCATGATGTTGCCTCCTGTCATATGGTGGTTAATTAAAATACCGTGCAGATGATGTCATTCATCGGATCGCTTTTTTCGACATCATACCAGTCTCCGTCCATCCATCTGATCGTGAGCATTTCTTCGCCGGAAAGGCCCTCAGGGTCATCGGAGATTTCAAAAGAATAAGGGATTCCAAGCTCGCGGGCGGCTGCTAATGTATGATGGCCATCGGCCTGCATCGCATACTCAATCCCATCAATCTCGCCGACATAGTAGCAAGGGATAACGACTTCGGCCACGCCGGAAATGTCTTTCATCTTTTCCTCAACGATTTCGGGATCAATAAACTGCTGGCTGCTGATGATAGTCATTTGATTTCCTCCCTGCTGTTTGGGTATCTCCCTTAAGTGTCTTTATACTACCACACATTGTGCGGTATGTCAAGAGGGAAATTTGCAATTTTATGACGATTTATCTGATTAGGATGGATACATTGACCACGAGGAAAGCGGGTTGTTGGATATGTGATGATAAGAGGGTGCCAACAAGGCGCCCTCTTTTTTCATTGCCAATCCGTTGCCAATTTTGACCACAAATCGGATGTTCAAGCGATTAAACAAACAAATATTTGATTAACTTTTTAACCATGTATATTCCGAATTTACACTAAAAGTGTATAGAAACCTATGAAAAACCGCCCTGAAATCACTTTCAGAGCGGTTTAGCTATGGTGCGAGAGAGGGGACTCGAACCCCCACGGCGTAACCACACGCACCTCAAACGTGCTTGTCTACCATTCCAACACTCTCGCGAATGTGCTTGGATATTATAACCTTTTGTCGCGGATTTGTCAATACTTTTTCTGCAAAACCCTTGCCATTCTGCGTGCTGTCTGCTACACTATAGGAAATGGAGGGAATAGAAATGGTTCGTTTTTTTGTATCCGCCGAGGAATTGGAAAATGAGGAAGTGTCCCTGACCGGAGAAAATGCTCAGCACGCCAAGGTGCTGCGTCTCAAACCCGGGGAGGGGGTGCTGCTTTGCGATGGGGAAGGCCACGAGGGCGTTTGTGAAGTGGTCTCCACGGAGGACTGGTGCCTGCGGATCTTGCAGCGCCGGGATTCCCAGTCGGAAACTGCGGTGAAGGTCAGCGTCTACATGGCCCTGCCCAAGGCGGACAAGCTGGAGCATGTCATCCAGAAAGCCACGGAGCTGGGGGCCTATGAGATCGTTACGTTTCCGTCAGGGCGCTGTGTGTCCCGTCCGGACGAAAAAAGTCTGAAAAAGAAGCTGGAGCGCTGGCAGAAGATCGCGGCCTCAGCGGCGGAGCAGTCCGGCAGAGGGCGCATCCCCAAGGTGCTGGTGCTGGGCAGCTTTACTGAAGCGCTGGAGCGGGCAGCCCAGGCGGACAAGGCCCTGATGTTCTATGAGCATGAGGAAGCCCTTACTCTGAAAATGGCCCTGTCTGTCGGCGCTTACGCCACGGTGAGCCTGATGACAGGCCCGGAGGGCGGCTTGGAGGAAGCGGAAGTGGCTCAGGCAAGGGAGGCGGGCCTACAGGTCTGCACCCTTGGAAAGCGCATCCTGCGCTGTGAGACGGCCCCGCTGTGCGCCCTGTCTGCCGTGATGTACGACGCGGGAGAATTCTGATACTAATACCTGATAAAACCATTTGGTTTTATCAGGTAGACACCGCCTTTGGCG
>JAUNSH010000053.1 GCA_030539285.1 Eubacteriales bacterium | reverse complement strand
GAGCTGGTGGTGGGCATGAAGTGCGGCGGCTCCGACGGCCTGTCCGGCATCACCGCCAACCCCACCGTGGGCCGATTCTCCGATCTGCTGGTATCCATGGGCGGCTCCACCGTGCTCACCGAGGTGCCGGAGATGTTCGGTGCCGAGGGCTTCCTGATGAACCGCTGCGCCAGCGAGGACGTATTCCACAAGGCCGTGAACATGATCAACGGTTTCAAGAACTACTTCCTGCGCCACAACGAGGTGGTCTACGAGAATCCCAGCCCCGGCAACAAGGCCGGCGGCATCACCACTCTGGAAGACAAGTCCTGCGGCTGCGTCCAGAAGGGCGGCTCCGCTCCTATTATGGATGTCATCGGCTATGGCGACACGGTCACCGCCAAGGGCCTGAATATGCTCTACGGCCCCGGCAACGATCTGGTGTCCTCCACGGCCCTGACCGCCGCTGGCGCGCACATGATCCTGTTCACCACCGGCCGCGGCACCCCCTTTGGCGCACCTGCCCCCACCATGAAGATCGCCACCAACACCCCGCTGGCCAATAAAAAGAAGAGTTGGATCGATTTCAACGCTGGTGTGGTTGCCGACGGCACCCGGACATTGGAGGAAGCCGCCGAGGATCTGATGGCTCTGGTACTGGAGGTAGCCTCTGGCAAGCAGACCCGTGCCGAGGAAAAGGGCTTCCGGGAGATCTCCATCTTCAAGGACGGCGTCGTTCTGTAATACTGTACGAATTCGGGAGGAACCTATATGACACCCTTTATGAACGCGGACTTCCTGCTGAAGTCCGAAACCGCGAAGGTGCTCTATCATGAGCACGCGGAAAAAATGCCCATCATCGATTACCACTGCCACATCAACCCCATGGAGATCTACGAGGACAAGCGCTACAGCTCCATCACCGAGGTGTGGCTGGGCGGCGACCACTACAAGTGGCGCGCCATGCGCTCCTGCGGCGTGCCAGAGCATTACATCACCGGTGATGCTACCCCTGCCGAGAAGTTCCAGAAGTGGGGCGAGACCATGCCCAACCTCATCGGCAACCCCCTGTATCACTGGACCCATCTGGAGCTGCAGCGTTACTTTGGCATTACCGAGCCTCTGACCGGCGAGAATGCTATGGAGATCTATGAGAAGTGCAATGCCATTCTGGCTCAGCCCGATATGTCCGTCCGTGGCATCATCCGCAAGTCTGGCGTCAAGCTGATCTGCACTACCGACGATCCTGTGGACGACCTGAAGGCCCACGAGCTGCTGGCTGCCGATCCCACTGCCCCCGCCGTGGTGCTGCCCGCCTTCCGTCCCGACAAGGCCATGCGGGCGGACAAGGAGACCTTCCCCGCCTACGTTGCCCAGCTGGAAAAGGTGGTTGGCTTCTCCATCGACACCGTGGAGGATATGCGCAAGGCGCTGCTTGACCGGATCGCCTACTTTGCTGACCACGGCTGCCGTGTCTCCGATCACGCGCTGGACTACTGCTTCTGCGTGGAAGCTGACGAGGACACCCTGAATGATATCTTCGCCCGTGCCAAGGCCGGCAAGGGCATCACCTGGGACGAGCAGCTGGCCTATCACACCGCATTGCTCATCACCGTGGGCAAGGAATACTATAAGCGCGACTGGGTCATGCAGCTGCACTTCGGCTGCCTGCGGGACAACTCCCACAAGATGTTCCGCAAGCTGGGTCCCGACACCGGCTTCGACTCCATGAACGACGCCGCCAACGCCGTGGGCCTGGCCAAGCTCCTGGGCACCCTGGAGGACGCGGGCGCTCTGGGCAAGACCATTCTGTACTCCCTGAACCCCGCTGACAACGGCATCATCGGCACCATCATGGGCGGCTTCCAGACCGACAGCCCCATCCCCGGCAAGATCCAGCAGGGCAGCGCCTGGTGGTTCAATGACCACAAGCCTGGCATGGAGGCCCAGATGGTGAGCCTCATGAGCCTGGGCGCTATGGGCAGCTTCAACGGTATGCTCACCGACTCCCGCTCCTTCCTGAGCTACACCCGTCACGAGTATTTCCGCCGGATTCTGTGCAACCTCTTCGGCCAGATGGTGGAGGACGGCGAGTATCCCGCCGACATGAAGACCCTGGGGCAGATGGTGGAGAATATCAGCTACAACAACACCCTGCACTATTTCCGCTTTGACGAGATCCTGAAATAACAGCAAAAAAAGGAACCTCTGATTTTCATACTGAAATCAGAGGTTCCCCCACGAAGCTACGGACAGCAACCCTGAAAAAATGCTCTGGGAGAGGTTCCGTACTCTGCCTTAAAGGCTCGGTAAAAGCCGGTGTAATCCCCGAAGCCGCATAGATGGCACACTTCATTTGGGCGCATACCCTGCGTCATGAGGTGTCTGGCGATCTGCAGCCGTTTCTTCTGGATATAGCGGCCCACGCTGGTGCCTACCTGACGCTGGAATTCGTGGCTCAGGTGGTACTTGCTGACGAAAAACGTATCTGCCAGCAGTTCCAGCGTCAGCGGCTCCGCGAAGTTCAGATTGATGTAGTCGATCACCTGAGACACCATCTTGCTGGACCGGGCAATGCCGGAAAGCCGGCAGTCCTCCCGCAAGGCCAGCCGGTTGATGGTCACCAGCAGCTGAGTAAGCAGGCATTGGGGCAGCAGATCAGCGCCGAAGGCGTTTTCCTGAGTTTCCAGATACAGCTGCTCCATAAGACCGCAGATCCTCTGCTGATCCGACGGATGCAGGCGGAGCTGGTTACTGTAGCCCGGGCTGGCAGGATCCAGCGCCCGGAACAGGTCGCTGACCTGAGATGACAGCCTTTGAATCATCTGGGAGCTGATCCAGAGCACATACCGCTCATACACGGAACGCTCCGTCTGAATGTGCACCTGATGCAGTTCCCGTGGGCTGATCAACAGCATATCCCCGGGCAGCACCTTATAAAGCTTGCTTTCAATGGTATAGGTCACATCCCCGGAAACCAGATAGTATAGTTCATAAAAATCATGATGGTGCAGTTCCACGTCCATCAGGTAAGAATCCCGCTTGTATTGCAGCTCATAGTCCGGTTTCTGCATTTGCTGTTTGGGGGTAAACTCCTGTGGATTCAATGCCATAGCTGTTATCCTCCCTCAAAAATCCTTCTGCCATCATACCCAAAGAAGGGCTTCCCGTCAAGGGCGGGAAACGCAATTTCTGCAATGTTTTGTCACAACAAACACTATTTTCATGAAATTACTTTGCTCCTATAATGGTGTTGACCGTGCATGATGGAATGTGCACGCAAAAACTGGACAGGACGTGGTGATTGACGCTATGACGAAGGTTTTTTACATCGGTGACAGTACCGTTCAGCTCAATAAAATCGACACCTTTCCCCAAACCGGGATGTCTCAGGTGCTCCAGCTGTACATGGGCGAGCACGTGCAGGTGATGCCCTTTGGAAAAAATGGACGCAGTACCAAATCCTTTCTGGAGGAGGGGCTGTTTGAGCCGGTGAAGCGGCAGCTGTCCGAAGGCGATTTCCTGCTGATCCAATTTGGACACAACGATGAAAAGCCCGATGCACTGCGCCACACGGACCCTTTCGGCAGCTTTCAGGACAATCTGATCTGCTATATTCGTACCGCCAGAGACGCGGGAGCCTTCCCCGTTCTGATCACCCCAATTGCCCGGCGGCTGTTTGACGAGGCGGGAAATTTCCTGCCGGGGAGCCACGGGGAGTACCCGGAGGCCGTGCGGCAGCTGGGAAGACAGGAAGGCGTGCCTGTGGCGGATCTGACGGCGCTGACGGAAGGCTTTCTGAGCCAGTTGGGAGACGAACCCTCCCGCCCCCTGTTTGTGTGGCCGGTGGACAATACGCACCTGAAATACGAGGGCGCTGTCCGTATGACTGGGTTTCTTGCTCAGGAACTGGAACGCTTCGGCCATCCCTATTGTGATCTGCTGTACCGGGCCGGGAAGCCCGATGCCATGCGGAACTTCGACTGTGAATAGAGAGGGCGGCAGCAATGGCAGGATTTTCTAAAAAAGACGAGGCCTTTCGGCAGTTTGCGCTGACCGGCTCTCCACTTTGGGTGATTTTGAGCACCTGTACGCCGTTGGCGCTGTATCAGGCGCTGCAAAGTATCTTCAAAATATTCGACGCTCTGATGGCGGCATATATCGGTGCGGAGGCCGTTTCCGCTGTCTCCGCACTGAGCCAGGTCACGCTGATGGTAACCGCTCTGGGCAGCGGCCTTGCAGTCGGCGGCAGCATCAAAATATCCGCAGCTTACGGCAGGGGAGACGATGAAGCTGTCCGCAGACAGGTGTCCACGGTATACGCCATGGCGATCATTGTGAGCCTGCTGGTGGCAGTGACGCTGATCCCCTTTGCGGAAGGGTTTCTGCGGCTGCTGCGTACGCCGGAGGAACTGATCGCGACGGGTGTGGGATATTTCCGCATTGAGATCCTCACGTTGGTGATCCAGTTCTTTAATACGGTTTATATCGCCATCGCCCGGAGTCGGGGACAGGCCAAGATGATCCTGGCCTTGAATCTGGTGATCATTGTGGTGAAGCTGGGGCTGTCCGCGTTCTTTGTCTACATCCTGCACAGCGGTGTGGTCATGATCGCTGTAGCGACTCTTATCAGTCAGCTTTTGCTGCTGGTGTTCGCCCTGGTGTCCATGAGCCGGGACGACGGAGCTTTCCGCTTCTCGCTGAAGAATATCCACATGGAGGCGGGGACTGCGGGGCCGATCCTGAATCTGAGCTACCCGGTGGCTGCGGAAAAGCTGCTGTTCTCGGCGGGCAAGGTCATCATCAATTCCATGTCCGGGCGGTATGGAAGTCTGACCGTAGGCGCGCTGGGGATCTCCAACAACATCGGCGGCCTGACCACGTCCCTGCATCTGGGCTTTACCGATGGCGGCGCGCCCCTGATCAGCCAGAACCGTGGCGCTGGGAAATACCGGCGGACGCTGCATCTATATTACTGGCTGCTTGTGGTGGACATTGTCATTGGCACGGTAGGACTGGCTTTGGTGTCAACCTGCCTGCCCTGGCTGGCCACTGTGTTCGCGCAATCCAAAAATAATTTCGATCAGGAATTCTGCGACATGATCGTGGCCATCCATCGCTGGGAAATGCTGGGTTACATTACCCTTGGCATCAATTCTGCCACCATTTCCTTGCTGCTTGGCTACGGCTATACCAAGCTGACCCTGATTTTGAATGTAGCCCGGGTTTTTGTATTCCGGGTGCCGGTGCTGTGGGCCTTTCAGCAGTTTACCAGCATCGGTTCTGAAGCTGTTGGCATGACGATGATGGTCAGCAATGTCTGTACTGGCCTTGCTGCCATTGTCTTTGCAATCCCGGTGGTTCGCCGCATCCGCAGGCTGAGCCGGGAAGAAAATATAACAATTGGAGGAATGGAACAATGACTGCAATGGAAAGATTCGCAAACTCTATCGTTGTCCCTGTTGTGGTGCTGGACAAGGTGGAGGACGCCGTCCCCACCGCAAAGGCCATGGCTGCCGGCGGCGTGGATACCATGGAGATCACTTTCCGCACCGCCTGCGCTCCTGAGTGCATCAAGGCCGTGGCGGAGAACTGCCCCGAGGTGCTGGTGGGCGCCGGCACTATCATCAACGTGGAGCAGGCCAAGCTGGCTGTGGAAATGGGCGCTAAGTTCATCGTGTCCCCCGGCTTCTCTGACGAGGTCGTGAGCTGGTGCGTCGAGAACAATATCCCCGTGGCTCCCGGCTGCGTGACCCCCACCGAGATCATGGCCGCTCTGAACCACGGCCTGAAAATGGTCAAGTTCTTCCCCGCCAACGTCTACGGCGGACTGAACGCCATGAAGAATCTGGCGGCTCCCTTTGTGGGCATTAAGTTCCTGCCCACCGGCGGCGTCAACAGCGGCAACATCAAGGAGTACATCGACGCCCCCTTCATCCACGCTGTGGGCGGCAGCTGGGTCTGCCCCAAGGCTGACATCGCTGCCGGCAACTGGGACAAGATCACCCAGCTGTGCATCGATGCCCGGAAGGCTGCCAAGGGCGAATAAATAAGGAGACTTACAATGGTTGAGTACACCCTGGCCCATGTGGGCATCAACTGTGCCAACGCCGAAGAGGCAAAAAAAGGCGCGGCCATGTTTGAGGCTCTGTTCGGCCTGACTGCCAAGGAGGGCAACAGCTCCGTGTTCGCCGGGAAAGCGGTGGAGCTGATGAAGTCTCCCTATCTGGGCCAAAACGGCCACATCGCCATCGGCACTCCCGATGTGGCTGCTGCCGTCGCCGATCTGGAAGAGCGCGGTTTCCAATTCAACAAGGAATCCGCGAAATTTAAGGCAGACGGCACCCTGAACGCCATTTATCTGGCGGACGAAATCTGCGGCTTTGCCGTACATCTGGTGGGAAATAAATAATATTGGAGGAAAATCGATAATGGCTAGAATTATTACTTTCGGCGAGCTGATGCTGCGGCTTCAGCCCTACAACTACGAGCGTTTTGTCCAGTGCGATCACGTAGAGTTCACCTTCGGCGGCGGCGAGGCCAATGTGGCCGTGTCTCTGGCGAACTACGGCATGGATGCCGCTTTCGTCACCAAGCTGCCCGCCCACGCCATCGGTCAGGCTGCTGTCAACTCCCTGCGCCGCTACGGTGTGGACACTTCCGAGATCGTTCGCGGTGGTGACCGTGTGGGCATCTACTTCAACGAGAAGGGCGCTTCCCAGCGCGGCAGCGTCTGCATCTATGACCGTGCCCACTCCGCCATTCAGGAGGCCAAGCCCTCCGACTTCGACTGGGACAAGATTTTCGAGGGTGCTGACTGGTTCCACTTCACCGGCATCACCCCGGCTCTGGGCCCCAATGTCGTTGAAATCTGCCGGGAAGCCTGCAAGGCCGCCAAGGCCCATGGCCGCAAGATCTCCTGTGACCTGAACTACCGCGGCAAGCTGTGGACCCGTGACCAGGCCCGTGCCGCTATGACCGACCTGTGCCAGTACGTTGACGTTTGCATCTCCAACGAAGAAGACGCCAAGGATGTCTTCGGCATCGAGGCTGAGGCCACCGATATCTACGGCGGCTCCCTGAACCACGAGGGCTACAAGAGTGTTGCCAAGCAGTTGGCTGACAAGTTCGGCTTCGAGATGGTGGCCATCACCCTGCGTGAATCTCACTCCGCTTTCGACAACGGCTGGTCTGCCATGCTGTACAATGTTGCAAAGGACGAGTACTGCTTCTCCAAGAAGTACGACCTGCACATCATCGACCGGGTCGGCGGCGGCGACTCCTTCGGCGGCGGCCTGATCTACTCCCTGCTGTCCGGCAAGGACACCCAGGCGGCAGTGGAATTTGCGGTTGCGGCCTCTGCCCTGAAGCACTCCATCGAGGGCGACTACAACATGGTCACCGTTCCCGAGGTGGAGAAGCTGGCTGGCGGCGACGGTTCCGGCAGAATTCAGAGATAAGTAACGATACCCATCCCCTTTCCTTCCGGCAGAGGAATGCGGTATGACAGGCAGCCGCGTTCCTCTGCCAAGATTGTATTATGTGTGAGGTGGCCCTATGGAACATCATAATCCGATTACTGGTATCATCGGAGGTCAGAAATTCATCACCTTCGGTGAAATTATGCTCCGGCTCACGCCCCCCAATTACGATAAGATCCGCGTTGCCAACAGCTTTGAGGTCGGTTACGGCGGCAGCGAGGCGAATATCGCTCTGGCTCTGGCGAATCTTGGGGTGGACAGTACCTTCTTCAGTGTGGTCCCCAATAATTCTTTGGGAAAAAGCGCCATTCGTATGCTTCGCAGCAACGATGTGCACTGCACCCCTGTGGTACTGACAACTCCGGAAGAAACGCCTACCCATCGGCTGGGAACCTATTATCTGGAAACTGGCTACGGTGTCCGTCCCAGCAAGGTGACCTACGACCGAAAGAACAGCGCCATTACAGAATACGATTTCGAAAAGGTCGATGTGGACGCCCTTCTGGAGGGCTTTGATTGGCTCCATCTCAGCGGCATTACTCCGGCCCTCAGCAAAAGCTGTGGAGACTTCATTCTGAAGCTGATGCGCTCCGCTAAGGAGAAAGGTCTGACCGTCAGCTTCGATGGGAATTTCCGCAGTCTTCTGTGGAGCTGGGAAGATGCCAGGGACTACTGCACCATGTGCCTGCCCTACATCGACGTTCTCTTCGGGATCGAACCCTACCATCTCTGGAAAGATGACTCCGATCACAGCAAGGGGGACTGGAAAGACGGTCTGTCCATGCAGCCCAGCTATGAAGCGCAGGATGAAGTATTCAACGCTTTTGTCGCCCGGTATCCCAACCTGAAGTGCATTGCCCGCCATGTCCGTACCGCCCATTCCGGCAGCGAAAACAGTCTGAAGGCTTTCATGTGGTTCGAAGGCCACACCTTTGAGAGCAAGCAGTTTACATTCAACATTCTGGATCGTGTGGGCGGTGGAGATGCCTTTGCCAGCGGATTGATCTATGCCTATATGAATGGCTACAAGCCCATGGAAATGGTCAACTTCGCGGTGGCCTCCAGTGTTATCAAGCACACCCTTCATGGAGACGGCAATATCACCGATGATGTGGACAGCATTCGCAATCTGATGAACATGAATTATGATATCAAACGCTGAAAAATCTTTTTATGCCCTCCTGAATCAGGGCGTATCTGATGATCGGCGATACAAACGGAGAAAAAGCTCTGCCGAAGGCAGAGCTTTTTCATACTATTATTCCAATGTCAGATGATTGTGTTCCAGGGCGGCGCGGATGTTCACGGCCAGGAACGGAGCGATGACAATTGCGATGACGGCGTTGAAGGTGGTTGCCGGGAGCTTGGCGATGACAGTCGTCAGGGCGGCGGCGGGGGTCAGGCCCTTCAGGAGCAGGCCGCTGTAGAAGTAGCTCTTGGCCAGGTATAGCACGGCATAGGTCACGGCGCCAGCGACGGTGGCGACAGTTGCCTTGCCATAGCCCCACTTGCCCTTGGCCTTCCACACCACCAGACCCACTGCCAGGCCGTATGCACCCTTGGTCAGGAAGGTGATCCAGCACTCGGAGATGTACAGGGGGTTGGTCATGTCATAGATGGCGGAGCCGAGTCCTGAAGCCAGACCGCCCAGCCAGGGGCCAAGCAGCAGGCCGCTGAGAGCGCACATAATGTTGCCCAGATGGAAGGACGTTGTGCCCGCGATGTCGATGGGAAGGGTGATCCGCAGGGCGGAGCCTGCCACGGTTAGCGCAGCCATCAGCGCCACAAATACGATCTTTCGGGTGGAGATTTTCTGTTTCTTTTCCATTTGTTTTGCCTCCTTGCGTTTGATGGGCCTATTATATCGGAAACTGGCTCTAAATACAGTGCCAAAAAAGAAATGAAAAATAATGCCAGATGGGGTGTGCAGAAAAGGACCGGGTTTTTATCGAAATTGACGGAATGTGGGAAACGCACTGTACAGTTTTTGGAAAAAATGATACAATGCGGAAAGAAGATATAAACCTTCCGGAATGAAAGGAGCGCTTTCCATGAGACTGATCATTGCAAAGGATTACCAGGATGTGAGCCGCAAGGCTGCCAACATCATTGCCGCTCAGATCCAGCTGAAGCCCGATTGTGTGCTTGGCCTAGCGACCGGCAGCAGCCCCGTCGGCACCTATCAGGAGCTGATCGCCAAATATCAGGCCGGTGATCTGGACTTTTCCCAGGTCAAGACCGTGAACCTGGACGAATATGTGGGCCTGCCCAAGGACCACGACCAGAGCTACGCTTACTTTATGCGCAGCAACCTCTTTGACCATGTGAACATTGATCAGAATAACTGCAACATCCCCAACGGCATGAACCCCGACGCGGAAGGGGAGTGCGCCCGGTATGACGCGGTGATCGACGGCTTCGGCGGCGCGGACCTGCAGCTGCTGGGCCTTGGCCCCAACGGTCACATCGGCTTCAACGAGCCGGCGGACGCTTTCGCCAAGGGCACCAACAAGGTGGAGCTGACCGCTTCCACCATCGACGCCAACCAGCGCTTCTTTGCCAAGCGGGAGGATGTGCCTACCCACGCCTACACCATGGGCATCGGCTCCATCATGAAGGCCAAGCGGGTCCTGCTGGTGGTCAACGGCGAGAAGAAGGCCCAAGCGGTGAAGGACTGCTTCTTCGGACCCATCAAGCCCCAGGCTCCCGGCTCTATCCTTCAGCTGCACCCGGATTTCATTCTGGTAGCGGATGAGGCGGCCCTGTCTCTGGTGAAGGACCAGCTGTAAGAGAAACACAAACTCCCGGAGGATTTCCTCTGGGAGTTTTCCACTTTTTCGAACTTTCTGTTTACACCGCCGCCGGACTGTGGTATGATAAAGAGAAAAAAGTCACAGAGGTTTTGCAATGAATTACATTGTTATGGATATGGAATGGAATCAGCCCTGGCCCGGTTCCCCTTCCTCCAAGAAGGTGCTTCCGGTGCAGATCCGGGGCGAGATCATTCAGATCGGCGCGGTGCGGATCACGGAAGCAGGAGAGGTTGCGGACGAATTTCAGGTCATGATCCGGCCCAAGTTCTATCGGCACCTGAACCGCCGGGTCAGTAAGCTCACCGGCATCAAGGAAAACCGCCTGCGGGACGAGGGTATCCCCTTCCCGGAGGCCATGGAGCTGTTCCAAAGCTGGTGCGGAGAGGACATCGTTTTTTTGACCTGGGGCTTTGACGACATCGGTATCCTCCGGGAAAATTTGCAGCTGTTCGACATGGACGCGGCCTTTACGGACCGGTGGTACAATGCCCAGATGATCTTCAACGCCCAGACCGACGGCTCCAACTCCCAGAAGGCCCTGAAAACCGCCATGGAAATGCTGGGCATCGAGGCGACCCGCCCTGCCCACGACGCTTTGGGCGATGCCTACCACACCGCCCTGATCTGCGCCCGGTTGGATCTGAAAAAAGGCATGGCGGAATATGACGAGGCCCTGAAAAGCCACGAAAATGGTTTTCACGGCGCGGAGCTGCCCGGCTGCATCGCCCGGAAGGTGTTCTATGATTACACGGACAAGCGGGCCGCTTTAAGCGCCATGTCCGGGGAGGAGAACCTGTGCCCGGTCTGCGGCGGGCGGATGCTGGGTTCACGGTGGTTTTCCCAGCCTGGGCACCGGTATATGGATCTTGCCACCTGCCCGGAGCACGGAAAGTTCCTGATTCGGGTGCGTCTGTCGCTGCAGGATAATGGCCTGACCCGGGTCAGCCGCCTGACCTATGAGGCCACCTCCGAAGCCGCGGAGGCCTACGCCCGCCGGGCGGAAAAGGCCGATCCTGAGGATAACGCCAACCGCCCCCGCCGCCGCAGAAGAAGACGGTCCGCGGCCCGGGAAACGGGTCCCGCCGAAAATTCCTGAAGCCTTCGGAACGGCGCTCATACCGATGTTCAATATATAGTATCGTACAATAAGGAAGGGCAGGCCATCGGCCTGCCCGCTTCTGTTTTTACCGCTCCTGGGGATACACGATGCCCCAGCTTTTGCGCAGACTGTCCATCATTTCTATGACCTTCAGCGTGTCCGCGTGGGGCATGGAATCCGATTCCAGCTTACCTTGACCGATGCAGCGCACGGCCTCCCGGAACTCATACTCGTAGCCGTTGACCTGCTCTGGCACCGCATACCGGGAAACCACGTTGTCGCTGCCATCGAACACCTGAATGGACTGGGGATTGTTGATGTTCTCCACCACCAGATAGCCCTTGTCGCCATGGATGATGCCCATGCGGTCAGACCGGCAGTAGACGCTGTGGGTCAGCACCGCCATACGCCCGTCCCGGTAGTGGAGGGTGATGGTTTCCATGCCGTCCACGCCTGTGTCCATTTTCGCAACACTGGACTCCACCCGGACAATGTCGCTGCCGAAGTGCATCAGGGCGAAGTTCAGTCCGTAGACGCCGATGTCCAGCAGTGCGCCGCCGGCAAGAGCGGGGTCATAAATGCGGCGTACACCCGAAATCACATAGGATAGGTTTGCGGTCAACGTGTTGGGCTTGCCGATCACACCGCTGTCCAGCAGATCCTGGATCATCTTCCGGGAGGGCATATACCGGGTCCAGATGGCCTCTGCCGCATACAGCCCCCGCGCCTTTGCCGCAGCGAAGACTTTTTTTGACTGCTCTGCGTTCATGGTGAAGGCCTTCTCGCAGATGACGTGCTTGCTGTGCTCCAGACAGAGCATCATGTGCTCGTAGTGAAGGGAATGGGGCGTGGCCACATAGGCCAGCTCCACCTCAGGATCGGACAGCATTTCCTCATAGCTGGCATAGACCTTTTCAAAGCCAAATTCTTTGGCAAAGGCCTCCGCCTTGCCCGGCGTTTGGGAGGCCACCGCATAGCAGGTGATCTCCGGCAGGGACACCAGCGCCGGGGCCACCAAGCGGGAGATCTTGCCCGCGCCTAAAACTCCGATTTTCATATATTACCACCCTTTCCTAGTTTTTTCTGTATCATAGCATACTTTCGGGCCGGATGCAATTCCGGCGGTGCAAAAACGGCAGGCACATCCGCTGTGCCTGCCGTATGTATTATCCGTAGCAGAAGATATGTCCGCCGATCTGCCCCCAGACCTGCTCGTTTTCCGGGTAGGTGGCGAAATACATTACATCCATCGGCAGAATATTGGGGCCATCCAGCGCGGCGTCTATGGCCTCGTACTGGGCCTGCCAGGCTTCCGCGTCGTCCAGGAATGGGGTGGTCCGGAACTGGTCCTCACCGTAAATAACCTCTGCCAGGGTGTCTCCGAACCTGCCGGAGACGAGACGGTTGAGCACCACCTCAGCCACGGCCTGCTGGCCCTCGCTGGATTCCCCACGGGCTTCCAGCCAGATGAGCTTAGCCAAAAGCTGCTGTTCCTCCCAGGCCAGATCCACGCCGTAGCGCGGGTCCGCCTCGGGCTTTTCCTCCGTATAAATGAAGGGATCTTCCGGCATGCCCCGGACGCTGAAGATCCAGCCGCCGCTGTAACCAAGCATCAGATCCTTTTCTTCAAATCCCTCCACAAAGCCCCGCTTCAGATCCCATTTTTCATAGTTGGGTGGGTAAGAATCGTAGACCATGATCTTTCCGGTTTCTTCGTTGATGCCAGTCAGAACAATGAAGTGCTGGGTGTCAGTAAAGATGGACATATGATCCATCAGGAGGACGGCCACGTCGCCGTTTTTAATGGCGGCGAAGACATCAAGAACGGTGTTTGCCTTATGGATGGGCAGCTTCAGCTGCTGGGCGCCGTATTCAAAACGCTGAACGTTGTTCTCGCCGTAGCCGCCGAAATAATCCGCCAGCTCGTCCGGATAATATGTG
The DNA here is from genome assembly GCA_030539285.1 of Eubacteriales bacterium. Lineage (GTDB taxonomy): Bacteria > Bacillota > Clostridia > Oscillospirales > Oscillospiraceae > Faecousia. The sequence goes on along the minus strand of JAUNSH010000053.1, from coordinate 5,358 downwards.
TGTCCGGTCAGATAGGAGGCCACCATGGCGAGGGAGGTGATACTACATCCGCTGGTGGCGACGGTGCCGCTGCCGTAACGCTGGTTCGGATAGTCCAGCTGGGAATACAGGGGAAATTCGTGGGTGTAGACCTCGGTCCAGTCAAAGCTGTCCGCTGCCGCCTCGGTTTCGGCAGGCTCCGTTTCCTCGGGCGGGATCTCTTCCGGTTCCGCGTCGATGATCAGAGCTTCGGCTTCGGAGTCCTCCGCGGAGGGAGTTCCCATGTAATATGCCGCGCCCATGGCGGCGGATTCATCATCGGCATAAGCTTCCGTCTCTTCCTCGGCCCGGACGGGAGCCACAAAGGAAACGATCAGAGCCAGGGCGGTCAAAAACCCGCAAATCTGACGGACAGAGCGCATTCAGAAATCCCTCCTTCCCGTTTGAAATCATTATAAGCTCAGTATAGCACAGAAACCACGAAAAAGATATAGGCAATTGCAATAATTTTGTGTTGAAGCACAAAAATCACCGATGACAAATACGCCCGGGTCCCCATGATTCGTAATGCATCAACTACGGACCCACTATTATAATATTGTACCTTTACCCGCGCAAGCTGTATGAAAAGAAAAAAGCCATCCAAATGGATGGCTTTTTCATGGCGACCCGGAACGGACTCGAACCGTCGACCTCCAGCGTGACAGGCTGGCGTGCTAACCGACTGCACCACCGGGCCAGAACAAGGTGGATTATAGCATGGATTTCCCGTTTTGTAAAGAGGAATTTTCGCGGTCATACCGGGAATTTGGGAAACGGGCTGGTTTTCTGTTGAAAATGGGGTCATCTTTGTGTATAATAATGGACATTCGGTGTCCATACAGCCTGATTTCCGCCGGGAAGAACAGAAACGTCATTTTTATTTTGGGGGATATACAATGAATCTCTTGTCGGATACAATAGATAAAAATAAGAAAACCCTGCTGATCTGCCTTATATCCGTTTTCCTGTGGGGGCTGGCAGCCCACAACTATGGCTTCGTGCACAGCAGCTTTTCCCACGACTCTCTGTACGAGTTCAATGGCGACGGCCTGAGCAACTATATCCGCCTGATCAACGGCCGGTTTCTCAGCCCGGTATGCCGGAAGCTGTTTCGGACGGATCTGACGCTGCCTTGGCTGATCGGCGTGCTGGGCCTGCTTTGGATCGCTCTTTCCGTGTTTTTTACAGCAAAGCTCTTTCGTCTTGAGCATCCGGTCCTGTTGGTGGTCCTTTCCGGTTTCTTCGCGGCGAACCTGACGGTATCGTCCACCATCGCCACCTTTATTCACGATTTCGACTGCGATATGCTGGCGCTGCTGTTCTCTGTCCTGGCGGTGTTCTGCTGGCAGAAGGGGAAGTGGGGCTTCCTTCCCGGCGCTGTGTTTGTGATGTGCTCCTTGGCGCTGTACCAGAGCTATATCTGCGTGAGCATTACGCTGGTGATGCTGGTGTGCATGATGGCGCTGCTGGATAGCGAGGGCCTGGGGACCGTGCTGATCCGGGGCCTGCGGGGCTGCGCCATGCTGCTGCTGGGCGGCGGGCTTTATTATGTGGCGCTGAAGATCGTTACGCAGGTCATGCAGGTGTCTCTGATGACAGATGCCTACAATTCACTGGACAGGCCCCTGCAGATCGTCAACATGAGCTGGTTTGATATCAAATATACCCTCAAAGAGACCTATACGATCTTTTTTGAACGCCTGACACAGGTGCTGTCTCCTTTCCCTGTGGTCACCCGCCGTGTGACAAAAATGCTGCTGAGATTGTCGGTGGTCCTGCTGGCGGCGGATATCCTCCTTGGACGGGTGCGGCTGGGGCAGACCCTTCTGCTGCTGGTCCTGACGGCGCTGCTGCCGCTGGGCATGAATCTCATGCACCTGATGACCCTCGGCGGCACCAGTCATGAACTGATGATCTATGCCTATTGGCTGACTTACCTGGTTCCTCTGCTGCTGGGCCACCGCCTGATCCGGCACTTTGAGACGTGGGAGGGAAAATGGAAAGCCCGCACGCTGCCGGTCAGCCGCTGGATCCAGGCGGCGAGTATCGTGATGGTCCTGGTGCTGGTCTGCGGTAATGTCCAGACGGCCAATGTGTTGTATCTGAAAAAGGATATGGAGCAGGATGCCTACCTGTCCGTCATGACCCGGGTGGTATACCGCATGGAGGAAACGGAGGGCTACGTGCCCGGAGAAACGCCGGTGGTCATGGTTGGCCTGCCCCAACAGATCAATGAGGTGATCCCGGGGTTTGAAGCCTACCGTAAGCCCAATGGCATGTGGATGTCCGACGTGCTGAACTTTGGGGACGCGGGGCACTGGTCGGCGTATTTTAAGTACATTCTGCAAAATCCCTCGACCATTGTTGCCGGGGATCAGCTTTATACGGACCCAAGAGTGGAGGCCATGCCCTGTTACCCGGCCCAGGGGTGCACCGCGCTGATCGACGGGACGCTGGTGGTGAAGCTGGGAACGCCGTAACGGCGGGAATGCCGTGCTTCAATGGGGCCAGAGAAGGGCACTCCCTGCGCATCGCGCACAGGGCGGAAAATGCGGCGGCTTCCGATAGGAATCTCTATAAACAGCTGTGAAAAGCTTCAATTTTGACAGTTTTCACCACGGCAGTCCGGCCTGATCCAGTCACAGTGTACAAACTTTTGCCTTTGCGTCGCGGACACTTGACAGCGGGAAAGCAAAGTGCTACTATACAGAAAATTGAATCGCTTAGATAGAGGCGCGGTTCGCATCAGTACCCTGTGACTTTGGCTGGGTAGCCGTCAGAGGGGAAAGGGCTCGCCGCCGAAGTGGAAAACGGCCACCCTGCCGTTTCTGCTGGGCCGTCAGAGAACATCTGCCGGACTGTCACAAGACTTTGTGAAGCGCTATCAATGGCTGTTCGGCTTAGTATTGCAAATTGTGCCGTATTTCCATGGACCGCTTACCAAAGCGGTCCAATTTTATTTTGGGAACCTCCGAACCAATTGCCTGCGGCCGAGCGGCGGGCCTTTTGCCTCATCCGTGCGGTTCCGAAATTTTGAAATACACAAAGTATTCCTGCAATTTCGGAATCTTCGGATGAGCCAAAATTCCGCGCCGTCAGCACTTGCCAATTTGCCCGAATGTTCCCTGTCCGGAGTCTGACTACTCCGAAAATTTAACAGATGAGAGGTTGACAAAAAATGAAGAAGATGCTTTCCCTGATCATGGTCCTGACCATGGTATTGGCACTGGCTGCCTGCGGCGGTTCCTCCGATCCTGCCGCCACGGAAGCCCCCGCGCCTGCCGCCACTGAGGCCACCGCTGCTGCTACCGAAGCTGCTGCCGCTGCCGACGTACCCGCCGGTCTGGAGGACGGCGTGCTGACCATCGCCATGGAGTGCGCCTACGCCCCCTACAACTGGACCCAGAGCGACGACTCCAACGGCGCGGTGCCCATTGCTAACGTGCCCGGCTCCTACGCCAATGGCTACGATGTGATGATCGGCAAGAAGATCGCCGAGGCCAACGGCTGGGAGCTGGAAGTCATCCAGTCCGACTGGGATTCCCTGGTCCCCGGCGTTCAGACCGGCACCTTTGACGCCGTTATCGCCGGCCAGTCCATGACCGCCGAGCGTGCCGAGCAGGTGGACTTCGCCGGCCCCTACTTCTACGCCACCATCGTGTGCGTCACCAAGGCAGACGGCAAGTTCGCGGGTGCCACTTCCATTGCTGACCTGGCTGGCGGCACCTGCACCGCTCAGATCGCCACCATCTGGTACGACCAGTGCCTGCCCCAGATCGAGGGCGCCAACATCCAGACCGCTGCCGAGACCGCTCCCGCCATGCTGATGGCTCTGGAGACCGACACCGTTGACTTCATCTGCACCGATATGCCCACCGCCCAGGGCGCTGTGGCTGCCTACCCCGACATGACGATCCTGGACTTCTCCGGCACCGACGGTGACTTCCAGTTCTCTGAGGAGGTCCGGGCTGAGAACGTCAACATCGGCGTGTCCGTCATGAAGGGCAACACTCTGCTGAAGGATAAGATCGACGCCGTGCTGTCCACCATGACCGCCGACGACTTCAATGATCTGATGGCCTACGCCATTTCCATTCAGCCCCTGAGTGAATGATCACGTAAAATTCGCCAAGGCGAGAGGTTCCAAGCCTCTCGCCTTGCGGTATTTCAAAAAGGAGAAAGCACCATGGAGAAAATCACCCAACTGAGTGCCGATATCGTCAAGCTGTGGTCGAAATACGGCGGCTCCTATCTCACCGGCATGCGCAATACGCTGGTGCTGGCGCTGGTCGCCACGGTCATCGGCTGCGTCATCGGCTTTATCTGCGGCATCCTGAACACCATTCCCTGCACCGACCGGGACCCGCTGCCCAAGCGCATTCTGCTGCGGCTCATTCGGATTATCGTCCGGGTGTATGTGGAGGTGTTCCGGGGCACCCCCATGGTGCTGCAGGCGGTCTTCGTCTACTACGGCCTTCCGTATTTTACGGATAACGCCCTGAAGTTCACCAACATCTGGGCCGCCGCCATTCTGGTGGTGTCCATCAATACCGGCGCTTACATGGCGGAGTCCGTCCGCGGCGGCATCATTTCCATCGACCCCGGCCAGACCGAGGGTGCGAAAGCCATCGGCATGACCCATGTGCAGACCATGCTCCATGTGATCCTGCCCCAGGCTCTGCGGAACATCATGCCCCAGATCGGCAACAACTTCATTATCAACGTGAAGGACACCTCCGTCATGTTCATCATCGGCTTCCCCGACTTCTTTGCGGCCCACCGTGCCGCTGTGGGCGCCAGCTACCTGTATTTCCCCTCCGCTACCGTGGAAATGGCGGGCTACCTGTGCATGACACTGATCGCGTCCTTCCTGCTGCGGTGGGTGGAGAAGAAAATGGACGGGTCAAGCAACTATGAGCTGGTGCAGGAAGACCAGCTGACCATGACCGCCGGAACCTACAACCACCCGGATAAGGGCACCCCCTTTGACGAGCACAGCAAGGAATTCCGGGACCGTTCGAGAGGAGAGCGCTGATATGGAAGATATGATCTTACAGGTGAACCACCTGTCCAAGTCCTTCGGCAGCCACGAGGTTCTGCGGGACATCGATTTCACCGTGAAAAAGGGCGACGTGACCTCCATCATCGGCGCTTCCGGTTCCGGAAAATCCACCCTGCTTCGCTGCATCAACCTGCTGGAAATTCCTACCGCTGGTGAAATTCTCTACCATGGTAAGAACGTGGTTGCCAAGGGCTTCAGCGCCCCGGCTTACCGCTCCCATGTGGGCATGGTGTTCCAGTCCTTCAACCTGTTCAACAACATGACGGTGCTGGAAA
>JAUNSH010000052.1 GCA_030539285.1 Eubacteriales bacterium | reverse complement strand
GGCTTCATGGTGCGCTCCACCAGATCGGCGGTCAGCTCATTGAACTTGGCCCGGGACAGGGTCACGTCCAGATGCTTGGGGCCGGTGGCGTCGGCGGTGATATACGGGAGGTTAATGTTGGTGGAGGTCACGCCGGACAGCTCGATCTTTGCCTTCTCAGCGGCTTCCTTCAGACGCTGCATGGCGACCTTGTCGGAAGCCAGGTTGATGCCCTCGGCCTTCTTGAACTCCTCGACCAGGTAATCCATGATTCTCTGGTCGAAGTCGTCGCCGCCCAGGTGGGTGTCGCCGGCAGTAGCCAGAACCTCGATAACGCCGTCGCCGATGTCCAGAATGGACACATCGAAGGTGCCGCCGCCAAGGTCGTAGACCATGATCTTCTGCTCGGACTCCTTATCAAGGCCGTAGGCCAGAGCCGCGGCGGTAGGCTCGTTGATGATACGCTTCACGTCCAGACCCGCGATCTTGCCGGCGTCCTTGGTGGCCTGACGCTGGGCATCAGAGAAGTAAGCGGGCACGGTGATGACGGCCTCGGTGATGGTCTGGCCCAGATAGCTTTCGGCGTCCGCCTTCAGCTTCTGCAGGATCATGGCGCTGATCTCCTGAGGAGTGTAGCCTTTGCCGTCGATGGTGACATGATAATTTTCGCCCATGTGGCGCTTGATGGAAGCCACAGTGCGGTCAGCGTTGGTGACAGCCTGACGCTTTGCCACCTGACCCACCATCCGCTCGCCGGTCTTGGAGAAGGCCACGACGGAAGGGGTAGTACGGGTGCCTTCGGCGTTGGCGATGACAACAGGCTCGCCGCCTTCCAGCACAGCAACACAGGAATTGGTAGTACCAAGGTCAATACCGATAATCTTAGACATAATGATTTCCTCCTAAAATATATAAAGATAAGATTTTACAATTTTGAGTTGAAAGTTGATAGTGGAAAGTTGAAAGTTAAGGAGTCGCTTCGCGACATATTTCAATTGTCCCGCAGGGACACCACAATTTTCAACTTTTCAGTTCGCGACTTGCACCATTGCGAACCGCACGACCTTTTCGCCGATCTTGAAGCCCTTCTGGAAGACCTGGGCGATGGTGTTTTCTCCAAGGCTCTCGTCCTCCGTGTGCATCACGGCGTTGTGCAGGTTGGGGTCAAAGCTGTCGCCGACCTCACCGAAAACTTCCACGCCCAGACCGGTGAGGATCTTTACCAGCTCGGTCATGGTCATTTCCACGCCCTTTTTAAAGGCGGCATCCTCGGTGGGCTGTTTCAGGGCCCGCTCCAGATTGTCGTAAATGGGAAGGATCTTCGCTACCGCATCGGCCTTGCCGTTGCCGTAGGCCGCGTCCTTTTCCTTGACGGTGCGCTTGCGGAAATTGTCGTACTCGGCGGCGATGCGCAGGTGGGCATCATGCTCGGCGTTATATTTTTCCTCCCAGGGATCAACCTCCGGGGCCGCTTCTTCGGCGGCTTCCACAGGTGCTTCCCCGGCAGCGGGGGTCTCCTCTGCGATTTCTTCTTCATTCATCTTCGTTTCTTCTGCCACGTTCATTCCTCCATATTTCACACGCCGCATGGGCGTTCATCTACTCTTTCGGTTCCTCCGTGCTGCCGGGCAGCTGGGGCTGTTCGGGCTTGGCGAACATCTTCGACAGGCTCTCGGCGAAATAGCTGAGCCGCGCGGTGACTTTGGCGTAATCCATTCGGGTTGGGCCAACCACACCGATCATGCCCTGCATTCCGTCGCCGATGTCGAATTTTGTCATGACCACGGATGTGTCCTTCAATTCCTCGGACACATTTTCAGGGCCGACGATGACCCGGGTGCCGCTGCTGTTTTCCATGACCGCCGGGAGGTTGCTCAAAGCGTCCTCGTCGATGGAAGCCATGACCCGCTGGGCCTTATCCACGTCCCGATACTCGGGAAGCCCCAGAAGTCTCGACTGTCCGTACACCGCCATATTGGTGGATTCACTGGAACGCAGGGTATCCTGAACGAAATCCAGGATCACGGGAACCAGAGACGCGGCGCTTCCGCTGGAGCGCATGACCTTTTCCATCTGCTCGGAGGTGATATCCTCCGGCGGGATATCCGTCATGGAGGCGTTCAGCACGGCGGCAAGCATCTTGAGATCACTTTCGGACGCTTCCAGAGGCAGCTTGATAAGCTTGTTGACCACCTGCTCGTTGGAGAGCATCAGCACCGCGATAACGCTTCCGGGGCCTGCCAAAATCAGATCGTAGCGCTTGACGCTGAGGCTGCGGCTGCGGGAGGCGGCGGAGATCGCAGGCAGTTCCGTGGCCTGAGAGACCAGCCGCGCCACCTTCTCCACCATTTTATCCACACGCTGCATCTTTTCCTCGATGGCGGTGTTGATGGATTTGGTTTCATCAATACTCAGGCGGTAGTCCATCATCAGCTCATCCACATACAGCCGGTAGCCCGCGGCGGAGGGGATCCGTCCGGCGCTGGTGTGGGGCTGTTCCAGATAACCCATGTTGGTCAGCTCCGCCATTTCGTTGCGGATGGTCGCGGAGGAGTATTTCATGTCGGGAAGCTCGGTGACGGCCTTGGAGCCAACCGGCTCAGCGGTGCGGATATAAAGGTCGACCACACTGCGCAGGACCTTCTTTTTCCGTTCACTCAGTTCCATCCCTGTACCTCCTTCCGCTTAGCACTCCATCTTCCTGAGTGCTAAGCACACTATACCAGAGAGTGCCAAAAAAGTCAATGGGTTGATTTTGAATTATTCATTAACAATTCTGTAGGGGCGGGTCAGTGACCCGCCCCTACGATTATATGTATAAAACCCGAAAAAACACTTGACTTTTTTCTATTTATCTATTAGAATAACTCAGTCTGCGAATGCGGACAATCCTTGCTCCCGGCGCGTCCGGGGGCCAAAAGTCCAAAAGGAGGTGCAATCAACATGGCTAAGATCACCGGTAAGTATGAGGTGCTCTACATCATCAACCCCACTCTGGGTGAGGAGGGCATCGCAGCACTTGTGGAAAAGTTCAAGGCAATGGTGGAGGCGGAGGGTACTCTGCTCAGCATTGACGAGTGGGGCAAGCGTCGGCTGGCCTACGAGATCAATGACCTGAACGAGGGCTACTACGTTCTGATGAGCTTTGAGTCCAAGCCCGAGTTCCCCGCGGAGCTGGAGCGTGTGATGAAGATCACCGAAGGCGTTATGCGCTGCCTGACCACTGCAGTGGAGGCGTAATTCCATGCTCAACCACATTGTCATCATGGGTCGCCTGGTCCGTGACCCTGAGCTGCGCCGCACCGGAAGTGGTGTGGCAGTGGCAAGCTTCCGCGTAGCCGTTGACCGGGACTTCGCTCCCAAGGACGGCGGCGAGAGAAAGGCTGACTTCATCGACTGTGTTGCCTGGCGGCAGACCGGAGAGTTCATCTCCAAGTACTTCGCCAAGGGCCGCATGATCGTGGTGGACGGCCGGCTCGAAATGCGCGACTGGACCGACAAGGACGGCAACAAGCGCACGTCTGCTGAGATCGTGGTGGCGAACGCCTACTTCGGCGACAGCAAGCGTGACGGCGACAGCGGCAATTCCTCCTATGGCGGCAACGCCTACGGCGGAAACAGCTACGGCGGCAGCTCTTACAGCGCCCCGGCCCCCGCTCCCAGCTACGGCGGCTATTCTGCCCCCGCAAGCGCTCCGGCTTCCGATTTCGCGATGCTGGAGGACGACGACGCCCAGCTGCCCTTCTAACGATTCTTGACTTTTCTACCAGACTTACAAGGAGGGAATTTCCATGGCTAACGAACAGCGTATGCGTCCCCGCAAGCGCAAGAAGGTTTGCGCGTTCTGCGTGGATAAGGTGACCAGCATCGATTACAAGGACACCGCGAAGCTCCGCCGTTACCTGTCCGAGCGCGGCAAGATCCTGCCCCGCCGTACCACCGGTACCTGCGCCGCTCACCAGCGTGACCTGACCACCGCCATCAAGCGCGCCCGTCAGATCGCCCTGCTGCCCTACGTCGCTGACTGATTTGGAGATCACGCCCTGAAGCCCAACGGCTTCGGGGCGTTTTTCTTTGTAGGGGCGGGTCATTGACCCGCTCCTACGAGTGCAATATTTTGTACCATTCTGTCGAAAAATTTTTACATTTTCCCCTTGTACCCATAAGAAGAATGTTGTACAATATGGAATCATAATAAGTTTTTCCCTCTGGGAGAATGTCATGAGTTTAAGAATATTCATTTCGTAGGGCGGGGTCATGACCCCGCCGACCAGGTATTGATAATTCATCGCCTGAAATCAACAGAATTTCTTTTGCTGTAATCACGGATTACCATTTGACGAAAGCACTTCAAGTTCGTTACGTGATCGGCGGGTCATGACCCCGCCCTACGACTTATCGCTTCTTAAATTGATGACATTGCCCCACAGGGATACCGGAAAGGAAGTATATCATGGACAATAAGCGCATTTTTACGGAAGAAGAGCTGCACTATCTCCGGCTTTTGGCCCGTCAGTTTCCCACGGTGGAAGCCGCCGGCACGGAGATCATCCGGCTGCGGGCCATTCTGAACCTCCCAAAGCCCACGGAGCATTTCATGTCCGACATTCACGGCGAGCATGAGGCATTCCTGCACATTTTGAACTCCGGCTCCGGAGAAGTCAAGGAAAAATTGGAAGAATTGTTCGGAAATTCCATGACCCAGCGGGACATGAACGATCTGGCCACCCTCATTTACTACCCCACCTCCAAGCTGGCACTGGTCGCCGACGAGGTGGAGGATCTGGAAGAGTGGTACCGTCTGACCATCCACCGGCTGGTGGATCTGTGCCGCTTCGTCTCCACCAAGCACACGAGAGCCAAGGTCCGCACCTACATGGACCCGAACTATGAGCTGATCCTGGATGAGCTGATCCATCTGGTAGAGGAGGGCGGCTCCCGCCGGGACCAGTATGAGAACATCATCGACACCATTATCCAGATCGGCCAGGCCGCCGATGTCATCCGGGCCATCTGCAAGGTCATTAAGTCTCTGGTCGTGGACAACCTGCACATCGTGGGCGACATTTTTGACCGGGGCCCCCGGGCGGACATCGTCATGGACAGCCTGATGACCGGCGGCAATGTGGATATTCAGTGGGGCAACCACGACGTGCTTTGGATGGGCGCGGCCTCCGGCTCCCGGACGCTGGTCGCCACGGTGCTGAGCAACTCCATCCGCTACAACAATCTGGACGTCATTGAGACGGGCTACGGCATCTCCCTGCGGCCCCTGTCCATCTTCGCCAACGAGGTCTACCGCGACTGCGACACTGACCAGTTCAAGGTCAAGCTCACCGGCACCGACGCCGACCAGTACACGGAAAAGGACAAGCTGCTCTCCGCCCGGATGTACAAGGCCATCACCATCATTCTCTTCAAGCTGGAGGGCCAGAAGGTGCTGCGCCGCCCCGAATTCGGCATGGAGGACCGGCTGCTGCTGGACAAGATCAACTACGAGGACAAGACCATTACCTTAAACGGCAAGGTCTATCCCATGCTGGACTGCGACTTCCCCACCGTGGACCCCGCCAACCCCTATGAGCTGACCGCCGAGGAAAACCACGTCATCAACCAGCTGACGGATTCCTTCGAAAACTCCGAAAAATTGCAGCGCCACATCCGCTTCCTGTACTCCAAGGGTGGATTGTACAAGGTATGCAACGGCAACCTCCTGTTCCATGGCTGCATCCCCATGAACGACGACGGCTCCTTAATGACCTTCACCATCGGCGGCAAGGAGCGCAGCGGAAAGCGCTTCCTGGACTACGCCGAGAAAACCGCCAGGAAGGCCTACTATGACAAGCGCGGCTCCGAGGAGCGGCAGTTCGGCATGGACTTTTTGTGGTGGCTGTGGGCAGGCCGGAACAGCCCCATCTTTGGACGGGACCGGATGACCACCTTCGAGCGGCGCTTCATCGCCGACGAAAGCACCTGGGTGGAGCCGAAGAACGCCTACTACACCTACTATCAGGACCCCGCGGTCTGTGACCGGCTTCTGAAGGAATTCGGCCTGGAAGGGGAGCACTGCCACATCATCAACGGCCATGTGCCGGTGAAGGTCCGCAAGGGCGAAAGCCCCATCAAGGGCGGCGGCAAGCTCATCGTCATCGACGGCGGCTTCAGCCGGGCCTACCAGGCCACCTCCGGCATTGCGGGCTATACTCTGATCTACAACTCCCGGCACTACCGCATCGTGTCCCACCAGCCCTTCACCAGCAAGTGGAACGCGGTGCACAAAAACGACGATATCCACAACGACTCCGAAATTTTTGAGAAGATGGAGACCCGGATGCGGGTGAGCCAGACCGACGAGGGTGTGGAATTGCAGGACCGGGTGAATATGCTGATGATGCTGCTGGACGCCTACCGCTCCGGCGCCGTCACAGAGGACCACAAAAAGTAATTCGTAGGGGAGGGTCATCGACCCTCCCTTCGGCGTAGCCGCTCATTTTCCAGAGAGCCGCTATGCGGACGGGCGGGTCACTGACCCGCCCCTACAATTCCTTTGAGAATAATTTGACAAACGTGCCGAAACAAAGTATAATAAGTATGATTGGGTGAATTGCCCAAAAGCGTATCAACACCATTCTGAAAAGGAAAAGGACGGATCAGAAATGTATAAAATTGTGCGTAAGAAGGAGCTCAATCCCACCGTCACCCTGATGGACATTGAAGCCCCCTTCGTTGCCCGCAAGGCAAAGGCAGGCCAGTTCATCATTTTCCGCATCGACGAGATGGGCGAGCGTGTGCCCCTGACTGTCGCCGGTACCGATAAGGAAGCTGGCACCGTCACCATCATCTTCCAGAAGGTCGGTTTCACCACCAAGGCCCTGGGCGAACTGAACGAGGGCGACTACATCCGGGATTTCGTCGGCCCCCTGGGCAAGCCCACTCCCGTGGAGGGCAAGAAGAAGGTCTGCGTCGTTGGCGGCGGCGTAGGCTGCGCCATTGCGCTGCCCTCTGCCCGTGGCTTTAAGGAAGCCGGCGCGGAGGTCACCGTGATTGTCGGTTTCCGCAGCAAGGATATCGTCATTCTCGAGGACGAGTTCAAGGAGGTTGCCGATCATTTCATTATGATGACCGACGACGGCTCCTATGGCCGCCATGGTCTGGTGACCCAGCCCCTGCAGGAGCTGCTGGAGGCAGGTGAAGCCTTTGACGAGGTTCTCGCCATCGGCCCCGTTCCCATGATGAAGTTCGTGTGCAAGACCACCGAACCCTTCGGCGTTCACACCAGCGTGTCCCTGAACCCCATCATGATCGACGGCACTGGTATGTGCGGCGGCTGCCGCGTCACCGTGGGCGGCGAGACCAAGTTCGCCTGCGTGGACGGTCCCGAGTTCGACGGCCACAAGGTGGACTTTGCTGAGCTGATGAGCCGCAACGGTACTTACCGCGACCGGGAGGCCGAGGTTGCCTCCGCCCACACCTGCCGCATGGAATCCATGGGCAAGGCGCTGATCAAGTAAGGAGGTAACGGGAAATGGCTAATATGTCTATGAAGAAGGTTCCCATGCCCGAGCAGGATCCCCAGGTCCGTGCCCGGAATTTCCAGGAGGTCACCCTGGGCTACACCGAGGAAATGGCAGTCGAGGAAGCAGGCCGCTGCCTGGGCTGCAAGAACCCCAAGTGCGTGGAAGGGTGCCCCGTCAACGTGCGCATCCCCGAGTTCATCGCCAAGGTCCGTGAGCGGGACTTCAAGGCCGCTTACGAGATCATCACCTCCACCAACGCGCTGCCCGCTCTGTCCGGCCGTGTCTGTCCCCAGGAGACCCAGTGTGAAAGCAAGTGCGTCCGGGGCATCAAGGGCGAGCCTGTGGCCATCGGCCGTCTGGAGCGGTTCGTGGCCGACTGGTACCGGGAAAATGTCAACGCCATGCCTGAGAAGACCGAGTCCAACGGCATGAAAGTCGCCGTGGTCGGCTCCGGCCCTGCCGGCCTGACCTGCGCCAGCGATCTGGCCAAGAAGGGCTATCAGGTCTCCATTTTCGAGGCCCTGCACACCGCCGGCGGCGTGCTGGTCTACGGCATCCCCGAGTTCCGTCTGCCCAAGTCCATTGTTGCCAACGAGGTCACCAAGCTGCAGGCTCAGGGCGTGGAAGTCATGACCAACATGGTCATCGGCAGAGTCCTCACCATCGACGAGCTGTTTGAGATGGGCTACAAGGCCATCTTCGTCGGTTCCGGCGCCGGCCTGCCCATGTTCATGGGTATCCCCGGCGAGAGCTACAAGGGCGTTCTGTCCGCCAACGAGTACCTGACCCGTACCAACCTGATGAAGGCCTACAACGAGGAGTCCGATACCCCCGTCATCCAGTCCAAGGCTGTGGCTGTTGTGGGCGGCGGCAACGTGGCGATGGACGCTGCCCGCTGCGCCATGCGTTTGGGCGCGGAGCACGTGTATGTTGTCTACCGCCGCGGCGAAGCCGAAATGCCCGCCCGTCTGGAGGAGCAGCACCACGCCAAGGAAGAGGGCATCGAGTTCAAGACCCTGACCAATCCTGTGGAGATCGTGGCTGACGAGACCGGCCGTGTCTGCGGCATGAAGTGCGTGAAGATGGAGCTGGGCGAGCCTGACGCTTCCGGCCGCCGCCGTCCCATCGTGGTGCCCGATTCCGAGTTCATGCTGGATGTGGACACCGTCATCATGTCCCTGGGCACCAGCCCCAACCCCCTGATCCGCTCCACCACCCCCGGTCTGGAGACCAACCGCAAGGGCTGCCTGATCGTCAACGAGGACGCCATGACCACCCGTGACGGCGTGTTCGCCGGCGGCGACGCGGTCACCGGCGCGGCTACCGTTATTCTCGCCATGGGCGCGGGCAAGAAGGGCGCCGAAGCCATCGACAAGTTCCTTGCGGCCAGTAGCCGCTGACAATGCGTGCCCAGGCTGGTGATCGTCGCTGCGCCATTGGGTACTGCTCGGTATCGTAACCAAATACTGTAGGGGCGGGTCATTGACCCGCCCTTTTTCCTGTCTCCGTAGGGGACGGCGTCCTCGACGTCCCTTTCGGGGTACATATCATGGCGCGGTTTTCGCAAATTCCCACCCGGTACTGCCGGGGCGTCCGGGAGGCCGCCCCCTACGGTGCTGTCGGCTTGACAATTTCTCCCTGCTGACATATAATAAAAATTACACGTTTACCGTAGTTTTTCCGGAAAGAGAGAACCTATCATGGCAGTCCAACGCAAAAAACGATCTTTCCTGATTCCGATACTGCTTCTGGTCGCGGTGCTGCTGTGTGCACTGGTAGGACTTATGACCTTCACCGTTTGGTGTGACTCCCAGCAGGTGTTCCACGACCTTACCGTGGAGCTGGGACAGGAGACCACCCTCAGCATCCGGGACTTTCTCACCCCCCTGGGCAGACCCTCCCGGGCCTCCTTCGTCACTGACCCTTCCACCGTTGACTTAAGCAAGGTGGGCCGCACCTCCCTGACTCTGATGCACGGCACCCAAAAGGCTGTGGTCAACGTGATCGTAGAGGATACCACACCGCCCGTGGCTGAATTTCTGACAGAATACACCGTCTCCGTCACCGATTTTCTGCCCCAAGCCGGGGCGCTGGTGGTCAAAACCGAGGACTATTCTCAGGTGCGGGCCTACTATGCCGAGGCCCCGGTGATCCCCGATGACTATTCGGACACCACCGTCACCGTTGTGGTGGAGGATACCTCCGGAAACAAGGTGGAGGGCCATTGCGTCCTGCACTTCACCGACTGGCTCAGAAAGAGCTGCACATTGGAGCTGGGCCAGCAGCTGACGGCGGAAATGCTGCTCGTAAATCCAGATAAGGATGCCGGCCTTCTGGACCAGGAGGCGCTGAAAGAAATTTCCGCCTCCCTGGGGGAGCACACCCTCACCGTGACCACCGGCAGTTCCAGCGCCCAGTGCGTCATCACCGTCCGTGACACCACAGCCCCCGCGCTGGTTCTGAAAAATGTTCAGTGTCTGCCCGGTCAGTCCCCCGAGGTCGGCGACTTCATAGTGTCCGTATTTGACCGGTCCGGGGAGCCTGTGACTTCCTTTGGGAAGGAGCTTCCGGACCCCTACGCCGAGGGTGCCCATATCATTGCCATTGAAGCCACCGATTCCAGCGGAAATGTGACCCGGAAGGAAGCTACCCTGTGGATCTCCGGTGACATGAATCCACCGGTAATTCAGGGTGCGGACAAGGATATGACCGTGGAAAAGGGTGCAAGCCCGGATTTTCTGACCGGCGTCTCCGCTACGGACGATGTAGACGGCTCCTGTGATGTCACCGTGGACACCTCCAGGCTGAACCTTGCGAAGGAGGGCACCTATACCATCACCTACTCCGCCATGGATAACTCCGGCAACGTGGGCACCTGTCAGCGAAATATTACCGTAAAATAGAGAAAATCCCGTAAAATGACGGGATTTCTTCATTTTTTCTTACTTCTTTTAAACAAAAAGTCCCGGAAATAGTGCTGCACCGGGATATCGGAATGGTCCCGGGCCTGATGTACGTTCTCCAGATGGGTGTACAGAATGATGGCGCTGGCAATGACGGAGCAGACCGTGGTCGGGATATCCCGGCTGAACACATAGGCCAGCACCGGGAACAGCACCGTGCCCAGCAGCGGCGCAGCAACGCCGGTGTCCAGCAGCACCATAATGCCGATTCCGGACAGCACCACAATGACGAACACCAGCGGGTTGTAGGCCAGCATCATGCCGCCGAAAGCCGCCAGTCCCTTGCCGCCGGAAAAGTGCATGGTCACCGGGAAACAGTGGCCCAAAATCACGCCGATGCAGGCCAGCATTCCCGACACCGCCAGTTGGGGGAACAGCCACCGGGCAAGCCTTGCCGCAAGAAAGGACTTCGCCACATCGAAAATGAGCACAAAGGCCCCCGCCTTCCGGCCCAGCACCATGGTGGTGTTGGTGGCCCCGAGATTGCCGGTGCCCGTCTCTTTTAAGTTGATGTTATTCCGCTTTCCTACCCATGCCGCGGGATTCAGACACCCAAAAGCATAGCCAAGGATCAGACTTAGAAAGACTTCCATACGAGTTTCCTCATTTTGTCATTATATACCATTGTAGGGGCGGGTCAGTGACCCGCCCGTCCGCGTATGCGGACGTGTTGTTATGTGGCTTCGCCGAAGGGCGGGTCACTGACCCGCCCCTACAGGCTATTACAGCGGGGATTGTTTGATTTTCGCGTACCGCCGGGGGTACTGCTTGGGGGTGGGAGCGATTTTTCGCAGGACGATCACCGCGTGGGCGGTTCCGTCCACAGGAAATTCACGGACTTCCTCCAGTTTCAGGCCCAGCTTTTTGATGGCCCCGGCGCATTCGGCCAGTTCTTCTCTTGCCGCCGCACCCTTCATGGCCAGCACCGCGCCGCCCACTTTTACATAGGGAGCCGTCAGTTCCAGCAGGATGTTCAGCCGGGCCACGGCCCGGGAGGTGGCAAAATCGTAGCTTTCCCGGCGGGTCTGCACCGCTTCCTCGGCACGGGCGGTGACGCACTCCGCTTGGATGCCCAGCTGGGGCAGGGTCTGTTCCAGCCACTTTACCCGCTTGCCCAGGCTATCCAGCAGAGTGATCTTCGCATCCGGGCAGGCGATGGACAAAGGCACTCCCGGAAATCCCGCGCCGCAGCCCACGTCAATGAGGGTTTTTCCCGCGAGATCCGCGCAGCACAGCACTGTCAGGCTGTCCAGCAAATGAAGCCGGGCCACCTGGGTATCCTCGGTGATGGCGGTGAGGTTCATGACCTCGTTCTGCCTGACCATAGCCCTCGCGAACGCGCACAGCGTTTCCTGCCGCTCCTGGGGCAGGGACAGGCCCAGGGAAATCAGGCCCTCTTTCAGCGTCGTTTCCATCATCCGTTGCTCTCCCTCGCGTTGACAATACCCGACAGATCCACCATCGTTTCATCGTAGGGGTCGAATACATTCTTCTCCACGGTGATGGAGGGCAGTACCACGGTCTGGATGTGCCAGTTCACCAGCAGGTCGCAGACCTCGGCATAGGAAGCGATGCCGCTTTCCTCGCCGCTGGTTTTCAGATAGGTGTCGTTGACGGTGTCGGCAAATTTGGTGGCATTGGTGTCCTGCTTCTGGCTGAAGAAGGCGTCGTAGGCGTTCCAGTCGTAACGAAGCTTGTCACCGATGCCCTCCTTGACCCTCGCCGCCGCCGCGGCAGCGGACTGGGTATTCACGCCGCACAGGGCGCTGTAGCAGTAGCGGAAGGCCATAAAATAGGCGGAATACTGGAATTCCAAATCAGAATTGACGGAACAGGCCAGAAATCCCGCGAAATTCGCGTCCCGCTCGGAAGCAATGCACATCCGGTGGGCCATCTCGTGGCACATGGTGAAGGGCAGCAGCACGTCGGGGATCTGGGGATTCACGCAGGCCTCGCCGGTGATACCGAAGGTAAAGCCGGTGATGCCCATGGAGGTATACATATCCGCCCAGTCCAGCTTTTTCACCGGCAACTGGCACCCGGCGAAGACGGGATAGTGGTTACCATAAGTCAGCGTATGGAAGCCCTCGCCGGCCTTTTCCGCCAGCTCCTCAAAGGACGCGAACTGGACGTTGCCGCCGGCATCCCGGTTCACCTGCTCCGACAGGGCGTTGGCCTTATCCCGGTAGTATTCCGTGGCCTCGGTCAGCTCTTCAAGGTTGTAGCTGCTTACTTCCAGACGCATATCGTCCGCCAGAGAGCCTGCGTAGTAATTCATGCCCCACATGGCCATATGCAGCAGGTAGATGCCGGAAAACACCGCCAGCACCCAACCGAACCACTGGATGGGATTCCATTTGAGAATGATCACCAGCACCAGACTGGCTAAAATCAGTACCCCCAACACCACCGCCAGCAGCTGCCAGACGGGATAGCTGATCTGACTGGTCCAATTGGCGAGAATATCCTGGAGCGTACGCACCACATAGGGGTAGACCATATCCACCAAGGTGGAATAGCGCTGGCCGAACTGGGACAGCACCCAGGTCATCGCCGCGAAGATCCCGGCTGTCAGGTAGCCGAACCAATATTTCAAAGGAAGCCCTCCTTTTATGTGTCATTGTCATAGATTTTAATAGTATAACACAAAAGTCAAGAAAAGTCTTCAAATAATTCTTTAATTTTTGGTAAGAAAAAGCCTTCCCCTTTGGGGAAGGTGGCCGGACGCAAGCGAAGTTGATAGAGGGAACAACCAGTAAAATTGATTGCAAAAACAAAAATACCTGCTACAATGGTGTCATATTACCGAGTAATGAGGGATATTCATTGTTGAAGGTTGCAGATATAGATATTTCCATGTATGCCTGCGTTTCTCCCTGCATTCGATCCAGCACCGTTATATTGACTGAAAATCAAATTGAGCACATCATAAAACGGCGTGGGCAGGATTTTTTTGAGAAATATAGTCCATTTTTCCGGGAAATTGCGGAAGATCCAGATTATATTTTCCCGGATAAAAAGCATCCCGATACAGCCATTGCCTGCAAAACACTGAATTTTGACGGAACCAATGTACATTTGGTAATTCGGCTTGCAGTGGAGGGGGATGACCCGGCTCTGGAAAATTCCATTATCACCGCTCTGGTGGAAAGCGATAGGCGATACGCCCAGCGGCTTAGGAACAATGTTCCGCTTTACAAAAGGGAATAATTGGTGTATAATATGTGTAGGATAGTATGGGGCATTTGAGGTGGTGGATTTCGTAGCAACCACACGCCTTCATGGCCAAAAGGGACGCAGGAGAATGCTACGCCTGCCAAGTGCCCCCTCTGCTTCACCAGTCGAAAGACTGGTGATTTTTTTATCCTTTCAGCCGCTTTTCCAACGTGGCCGCGTTGAGGGAGGTAAGCCGCACCCGGTTGAAGCCGTACTCGGAAGTCAGAATGAAGGATTTGGGCAGTTCGTCACAGGGCACCACCTCGCCATTTTCCTCGCTTTTCGCCAAAAATTCCCGGGTCCGCTTGGAGGTGGAGGTGTTGTCAAGGTCAAAAATACCGACGATAGAGCGGCTGCGCACCGCCATGTCGTTGCCGATGGACAAATACATATAAATCTCCAGCCTTCCTGTCATCCTGAGCGAGCGCAGCGAGTCGAAGGATCTTCCACACCTCGATAGGGGAAAGATCCTTCGACTCCGCTGACGCTCCGCTCAGGATGACAACGTTTTTATTTCCGCTTTTTCCATTCGCTGACAGCCAATTCGTCGCAGCGGTTATTCTTGGGATTGTCGGCGTGGCCCTTGACCCAGTGGCAGTGCAACTCATGCTTCTGGGTCAGAGCCAGCAAGGTTTCCCACAGGTCGGGGTTCAGGGCGGGCTTTTTGTCGGATTTCACCCAGCCCCGCTTTTTCCAGCCCCAGGCCCAGCCTTTTTCCAGCGCGTCAATGACGTACTTGGAATCGGAATACAATTCGACAATACAAGGCTCTTTCAGGGCTTCCAGTCCCCGGATCACGGCGGTCAGCTCCATGCGGTTGTTGGTGGTATTGCTTTCTCCGCCGGAAAGCTCCTTTTCTACGCCGTTATATTCGAGGATGGCCCCCCAGCCCCCGGGGCCGGGATTGCCGGAGCAGGCGCCGTCGGTGTACAGGGTCACGGTCTTCATTCGGCCTGTTCTCCCGTTTCTTCCTCGTCCACATTTTCCACGCGCTCCAGAGAGACGACCTGATTGCCCTCCTCGATGCGCATGACGATGACGCCCTGCACGTCCCGCTTGTAGACGTTGATGGAGGAAGCGGGGATGCGGATGATGACGCCGCCGTTTTCAATGAGCATAACGTCGTCACTGTCGCTGACCACCCGGCAGCCGGCCACGTTTCCGGTCTTGGGCGTGATGTTGTAGTTTTTCAGACCCTTGCCGCCCCGGCTCTGGGCGCACTTTTCGCCGTTCGCGCCGGTACGCAGGTATTCGCTCAGCTCCGTGCGCTTGCCGTAACCGTTGACGGTGACAGTCAGCAGGGTCTTGCCCTCCTCGGCCTTCTCCGCGCCCACCACGTAATCGTCGCCGGTCAGCAGTATTCCCCGAACGCCCGCCGCGTCACGGCCCATGGGGCGCACGTCGTTTTCGTTGAAGCAAATTGCCATACCCTGTGCGGTCGCCAGCAGAATATTGTCGTTTCCGCCCGTGCGGATGACGTTGATCAGGTGATCGTCCTCGTCCAGCGTGATGGCCCGGATGCCGGACTTGCGGTTGGTTTTCAGGGCAATGAAGGGGATCCGCTTGACGGTGCCCTTCCGGGTGACCATCATCAGGAACTCGTTGTCGTCAAACTCCCGGGTGATGACCATGGCGGTGACGGACTCACCGGGTTCCAGAGGCAGCACATTGACGATAGCAGTGCCCCGGGCAGTCCGTCCGGCCTCGGGAATCTGGTAGCCCTTACGGTGGTGCACCCGGCCCAGGTCGGTGAAGAACAGCATATGGTCGTGGGTGGAGGCGATGGTCAGGGACTTGACATAGTCCTCCTCCTTGAGATTCTGGGCGTTGACGCCACGGCCGCCACGGCTCTGGGTGCGGTAGGTGTCCACGGGCATCCGCTTGATGTAGCCATGGTTGCTCAGGGTAAAGGCGCAGGTCTCCTCCTCGATCAGGTCTTCGATGTCGATCTCGTCCTCGATGTCCTGAATTTCCGTCTTCCGCTCGTCGCCGAACTTGTCCCGGATCTCAATGAGTTCCTCCCGAAGGACGGCTTTTAGCTTGTTTTCGTCCGTCAAAAGTTCCAGATAGTACTTGATCTTCTCCATGAGATCATCGTATTCCGCCTGCAATTTTTCCCGGTCAAGACCCTGCAATGCTTTCAGACGCATATCCAGAATGGCCTGGGCCTGAATGTCGTCAAGGCTGAACCGATCCATCAAACGCTGCTTGGCATCGTCATAGGCGGAACGGATGATGTGGATGACCTCGTCAATATTATCCTGAGCGATCAGCAGACCCTCCAACAGGTGGGCACGCTCCCGGGCCTTGCGCAGATCGTACTGGGTGCGCCGGGTGAGGACTTCTTCCTGATGCTTGAGATACTCGTCGATGATCTGCCGCAGGGACAGGATCTTCGGCTGCATCTGGTTGTCCACCAGCGCCAGCATGATGATGCCGAAGCTGGATTGCAGCGCCGTCTGCTTGAACAGGTTGTTGAGGACAACCTGGGGATTGGCGTCCTTTTTCAGCTCGATGACCATGCGCATGCCGTTGCGGTCGGTCTCGTCCCGAAGGTCGGAAATACCGTCCAGCCGCTTATCCTTGACCTGCTCGGCAATGTTCTTAATGAGCTGCCGCTTATTGACCTGATAGGGAAGCTCGGTGACGATAATGCGCATCCGATCCTTGCCGAATTCCTCGAATTCCGTCCGGGCACGAACCACAACCTTGCCCCGGCCCGTGGCGTAGGCGGCGCGGATGCCGCTGCGGCCCATGATGATGCCGCCGGTGGGGAAATCCGGGCCGGAAATATGCTCCATCAGGTCAGACATGGTGGCTTCCGGATCATCCAGCACACAGACGCAGGCGTTGATGACCTCGGTCAGGTTGTGGGGCGGGATATTCGTCGCCATACCGACGGCGATACCGCTGGAACCGTTTACCAACAGGTTGGGGAACCGGCTGGGGAGAACTCTCGGCTCTTTTCTGGTCTCATCAAAGTTGGGATCCCAGTCCACGGTCTCCTTGTCGATGTCCCGAAGCATTTCGTTGGAAATTTTGCTCAAACGGGCCTCGGTGTAACGGTAGGCTGCCGGGGGGTCGCCATCCACGGAGCCGAAGTTGCCGTGGCCGTCCACCAGCATATAGCGCATGGAAAAATCCTGGGCAAGACGCACCATGGCATCGTAAACAGACGCGTCGCCATGGGGATGGTATTTACCCAGCACGTCACCGACACAGGTAGCCGATTTCTTGAAGGGCTTGTCGGAGGTCAGGCCGCTTTCGTACATGGTGTACAGAATGCGGCGGTGAACAGGCTTCAGGCCGTCCCGGACATCCGGCAGGGCACGGCCCACGATGACGGACATGGCATATTCAATATAGGACTTCTCCATTTCGTCCACCAGATTGCTCTGGGTGATGATCTGATCCGGGAAACGGATGTCCTCGGGTTTGTAACTGCGGTTATGTGCCAAAGAAAAGCACCTCCACTATCATTTCTTGCATTGTAGGGGCGGGTCATCGACCCGCCCTTCGGCGTTAGCCGCTTTGCGGACGGGCGGGTCAATGACCCGCCCCTACAGTGTGTCAGATATCAATATTCACAGCGTACTTTGCGTTCCGCTCGATCCATTCTTTACGCGGCTCCACCTGCTCGCCCATGAGGACGGTGAAAATTTCGTCGGCACGGCGGGCGTCTTCCAGCGTAATACGGCGCAGGGTCCGCTTTTCGGGATCCATGGTGGTCTCCCACAGCTCGTGGGGATCCATTTCGCCCAGACCTTTGAACCGGCTGATGTCCACCTTAGCGTTGGGGTTGTCGGCACGCATCTGGGAGGAGATCTGGTCACGCTGTTCGTCGGAATAGGCCACCTTCGTGGTTCTGCCCCGGGTCAGCTTGTACAGGGGCGGCACGGCGGAGTAGACGTATCCGTTTTCGATCAGGGGCCGCATATAGCGGAAGAAGAAGGTCAGAAGCAGGGTCCGAATGTGGGCGCCGTCCACATCGGCATCGGACATGATGACCACCTTGTGGTAACGCAGCTTTTCCAAATCAAATTCGTCGCCGATGCCTGCGCCCAGCGCAACGATCAGAGGATACAGCTTATCATTGCCGTAAATTTTGTCGGCCCGGGCCTTTTCCACGTTGAGCATTTTACCCCACATGGCGAGGATCGCCTGGAACCGGGAGTCCCGGCCCTGAATGGCGGAGCCGGCAGCGGAATCACCCTCGACGATGTAGATTTCGCACAGCTCGGGATCCCGTTCGTTGCAGTCCTGCAATTTATCCGGCATCTGACCGGATTCGAGGCCCGTCTTGCGACGGATGGATTCCCGGGCCTTTCGGGCAGCTTCCCGGGCACGGTTTGCCATCATGGCCTTTTCCAGAACCGCTTTCGCGATCTGGGGGTGCTCCTCAAAGAAGGTGGTCAGCTGGTCGTTCACGATCTGGTCAACTAAGGTTCTGATATAGGCGTTGCCAAGCTTGGCCTTGGTCTGGCCCTCGAACTGGGCATCCGTCAGCTTGACGGAAATGATGGCGGTGATGCCCTCCCGGCAGTCGTCACCGGATACCTTGTCGTCACCCTTGATGATGCCGTTTTTCAGGCCGTAGTTATTGAGCACTCTCGTCAGGGCCGTCTTGAAGCCCGTCTCGTGCATACCGCCCTCGGGGGTGCGGACGTCGTTGGCAAAGGACAGCATGAATTCGTTGTAGCCGTCGTTGTACTGCACGGCGATCTCCGCGGAAGCGTCGCCCTTGCTGCCCTTCATGTAGATAACTTCCTCGTGAAGGGGAGTCTTGTTGCGGTTGCACCAGGCGGCAAATTCCTTAATACCGCCCTCGTAGCACATGGTCTCGGTGATCTGCTTTTCATCATCCCGGTCGTCGGTGATGGTGATGGTCAGGCCAGCGTTCAGGAAGGCTTCCTCCCGCATCCGCTCGTGGAGAATTTCATAGTCGTAGACCAGGGTCTCGAACATCTCCGGGTCGGGCTGGAAGGTGACCTCGGTGCCGGTCTTGTCGGTCTTGCCGACAACTCTCATTTCCTGAGTGATAGCGCCACGGGCAAACTTCATCTCGTAAATCTCGCCGTTTTTATGGACCCGGACCCGCAGCCACTCACTCAGGGCGTTGACAACAGACGCGCCCACGCCGTGCAGGCCGCCGGAGACCTTGTAGCCGCCGCCGCCGAACTTGCCGCCGGCGTGGAGCA
>JAUNSH010000007.1 GCA_030539285.1 Eubacteriales bacterium | reverse complement strand
CAATCCCCGAAAGCCGTATCACAATCCCCGAAAATGGAGCAAACCCCGGCAGACCGTATCAAAACGGCCCGCCGGGGTATTTTTATCTTCTCTTTTGGGTGTACAGGTATCTGTACCGGCTCCGCAGCGCCTTTCTCCGCCGCCGCCCGCTTAAATACCGCCGGACACCCGCCGCTATCTTTCTCACAAATTTCATCTCAAAACAACTCCTTTCCCGCCGTTCTCATTCCCGAAACCAAATCAAAGCGTGCGCGGCGCTTTGACGGCATTCGCAAATTGTTTTTCCACGGCCATTCCCCGCCCTGCGGAAACCATAACGCGCGGCGCGTGTAGCCGCCCAAAACCGTCTCCCTTTAGGACGGTTTTCGCTCTGTCCCGCTCCCGCAAAATCCGGCGGTGGAGAGGACGGAAAAGCGCCCTTTCCCGCTGGCATTTTCCCGCAATTTTTTTCGGCGCTTATTATGTACGCGCGCGCGAGGCGCGGTGTATAAGTCCCCCTGCTTCCGGCAGCTCCTCCAGGGCCTCACCAAAGCGCTCCATGGCCTTTTCATGCCAGTTCCGGGCGGTGCTGTCCGGTGCGCTGATTTTGATGCCGATTTTTGCCCAACTGTACCCACGCACATACCGCAGCACGATCACCTGTTTGTACTTACCGTTCAGGGTGTCCAGGCAGGCCCTTATGCTGGCCTCGTCGGCTACAAGCTGCTGTTCCCTTTCCTCAATCTCCCGCAGCCGGTCTCCCACGCCATGCTCCAGCGCCCGCAGGCCCATGGTCTCCGTCGGCTTTCCTGGCGACGAGGTGTGCGGCGTACCGTCCGCCGCCGTACTGCGCAGGCCGTTGTATTCCTCCTCCAGCTCGCGTCGCTCCTGGCGGAGCAGCCGCAGCATCCCCGGAATGGCCTTGTAGTACAGGGCAATCCGCTTCACATGTTCAAACCGCATCCATCCGCCTCCCGTTCCGGCTTTTCCGTGTTCATCCCGTCGGGGCCGTCAGTCCAGCGTTTCGCTGAAAATCGGCTCCACGGCCCCGCTTTCGTCCACATCCACCGCCGTGTGGAAAATGCACTCCAGCTTGCGGGCCAGCGCTGCATACCCGAAGTAGTCTCCGCTCTCTGCCCAGGCGCCAAACTCCCGGAATACCTGTTCTGTCTCCGCCACTGTCCCCTGGACGCGCCCCGCGCCAAAGCCCAGCGCTTTGTGTGCCCCCATGGCGTAGCATTTGACCACGATCTCCGCCGCCTCCCGCTGTTCTCCCAGCATGGCCCAGTCCTTGTTGCTTTTCGGCGGTTTGGTGACCGGCAGAATGAACCCGCCGGGCAGCAGCTCGCCCAGCTCCTCGGTCAGCTTCCGTTTGGCCCGCTCCATGCCCACGGCCTTCCTGTTGACGATGAAGCGCTCCATCTCCGCATTGGCCGCGTCCGTCACCCGCTCCAATCGCCCCTCGCCGATGCCGTACCGGGTGTTCAACGCCACCAGGAAGCACATGGAGATTACATGACCCGCCGCCTCCCGGTTTTTCTCCACCCGTTCGCTCTGTGTCATTTTACCGGCCAGGTACTTCCGCTGTGCCTGTCTGGCCGCGTTCCTCCCGAAATTCGCCGGGATGCTCCGCCTCTTTCCCATGGTTGCCCTCCTCGTAGGTGATAGTTTCACAAGCCCGCCCGCAGATCGGGCAGAACCGAACGCAAAGCACATTCAGGCCGCCTCCCTGGCTCCTGCTGTCCAGGCACAGGCGCGGGCGGTCGTCGTCCCCGTATTCCATCCAGAACACGGTGCCGTCCGCTGTCTCCATTCTCTGGTGGCGCTGGCACAGGGGGCATCTGCCCTCGTTTTCTCCGCTCATGGTGTTTTCTCCTCCCTCGCCAGCTCCCGCCAGCGTTTTACTTCCTCGGCGCTGTCCGCCGTGATGATCTCGGTAAACCTCCAGCCCGCAGGCCGGGCCACAAGCTCCAGGAACACCCGCCGCCGCACGGCATAGTCCCGCTGCATCCGCCGCACGAACTTGCTCTTGATCTCCACAATCTCCACCGTGCCGTCGGCATACACCAGGCGAAAGTCCGCCGTGTACCGTACCGGGCGCAGCTTCAAGGCCCCGTACTGCCCCGCCGGGAACAGGGGAAAACTGGGGTGGGCCTCCCACTCCACGATCTCACCCCGCGCCGCCTTTGGGGCCACGGTGCCGATGTAAAATTCATATTCGCCCCGGCTGTCAAATTCCTTGCCGGTGCTTTTTGCCGCCTGCGCGGCCTCCAGCAGCGGGTCGCCCCGTTTCTTTCCTCCACGGGCAAGCTGCCGCTCCGCCTGCGCACGGTAGCGGGGCGGCAGATCGGACAGCTCCAGACGGAACGCCATCACAAAAGGCCCCCTGCAGGTGTCCGGCGCTTTTCCTCCTGCGTCGCCAGCATATCGGCGTGATGCAGGGCCAGCACAAGGGGGCACTTGTCCTGGGCGGCCCCCAGCGCACAGCTTCCGCCCTTGAAAGCGTCGTCATAGGCCCCCATGTGCCAGCGGATGGCAAGGGCCTCCTCGTCGGTCAAGTCCATGTGCTTCATCACCAGATACACAGACTTTTCCCCGTGTCCCATGGGCAGGCTGTCTTTCACGGAATAGCGCGTCCCGTCCTTGACATAGTAATTCGCCTTGCACACATCGTGCAAAAGTGCGCAGACCGTGCGGGTCTCCATACCGTACCCGGCGGCGTGCGGATTGATAATCAGGTAGTCATATACCATCAGGCTGTGATTGACCAGCCCGCCGGGATATGCCCCGTGATGCTTGGTGCTGGCCGGTGCCTCGAAAAAGTCTGTGGTCTCCAGCCAATCCATCAGCATCCCTGCCCCTGGCCTCGTCACCTGGGACAAAAAGAGTTCCCTGAACCGCTCCTTGCTCGTCATGCTCATTTCCTCCTCGTTTGTTTGATATTGCCTCGCCCGTGCCAGCATTCGGCCCGGCGCAAGATCACAATTGTGTGGCGATGGCCGCCGCTGCTCACCTCCGTCTCCACCCGGTTCAGGGTGTAACCCGGATAGTGCCGCTCCCAAAACGCCGCGTCGTCTATGTACAAGGTACTTGCCTCGTCGATCTTCCGGCGGCTCCACTTACTGTCGTTCGGCGGCGGTGTCTTGGGCTTCTCCAGCCCCCGGCTCTGCCGCCAGGAGCGGGCGCACCGCTTGTTTTTGCAGATATAACGCACAAGGCCCTCCACGCTGCCGTGGTCAACATCCAGATACTCCCCCCGCGTCAAGCCTATCCGCTTTCCGTTCGCGCTCCACAGTTCTTCCAGCACATCACGGTTCAGCCCCTCGGTGTGCTGGATGATGGCGTGGTGATGGTGACGGCCGCAGACCGTCCCGTCCTCTCCCACGGTGGTATATTCCGTGGCGGCCACCCACTTGGGCCGCTTCACGCCGTGCCGGTCGCACCAGCGGTACAGCCGCTTGATGTAGTTGGTAAAATCCAGATCGGCCCGCCGTTGGTCTCCTGGGGCTGGCAGATGCTCGTCGTCATAGGTTCCCGTCCACGAGAAATCCCCCCTGCCAAAGTTGGTGTTCACAAGCTGCACATGGTATCGCTTGGCCCGCTTGTCGTTGTAGGTCTGCTGGGCCAGGGTAGAGGCTTCTTTCTTCTTTGCCCGGCGGCTGGCCCTGTGCTTCCTGGCGGACACCGGGTAAAGATCGACCTCCATGTACCGGGCTGTGTCGTAGTCCCTCCCGCAGATGTGCTTTTGTTCCCGGTAATACAGGGCCACGACCTCACCCCCTTGCCAGCTTGTCCCTTAACTTAATACCGATATACCAGCCCATTGTCGGCCCCCGCCGACTTCATTTTTTGCCCGGCGCACCGCCGGACATCGGGCTTCCCCAGGCGGCAAGGCCGCGCCGCTCACCGGCGCGACCGCTGCTACCTGTTAAATTTCGTTGTCCTGCCCCAGTTTCAGCAGGATTTTGAGCTGCTTCCAGATTTTGAACTGCCGCTTGTCTACGCCATTGACAGCCTGCTCAATCCGATACAGGCGGCTTTGGATGTTCTCGGCATCCTGCCGCCGCTCGCTCTCGATCTGCCCGCGCAGCTTTTTCCGCCCCTCGTCGCGGGCCGTCTTTGTGCGGTATCTCACCGTCACAACCTGCCCGCACAGCAGACGCACATTCAGGTTGTACCAGCCTGAACTCTCGTCGGTGATGTCGATGTACGCTATCTGCTCCGCGTTCACCAGATAATAGCCCTCAAAGTCGATCATCTTCCCACCTCGCTTTCAGCCGTCCTCTTAATTTGTACCGCCCGCTCACAGGCATCCAGGAAAAATCGTTCAAATATAAACCACGGGGTAACGGCAATCAAGATCACCCACAATATGTCCTTTGCTATCCTCACCAGCTTTTTCCTCACACGCTCACATAGCGGTTCCGGCAGTTCACATTATTGCAGAACCGTTCCCGCCCGATCTCCCGCAGCGGTTGGCCGCAGTATTGGCAAAAGCCCCCGGCCTGACGGGGCGGCTGGTCGTCTGCGTGCGTCCCGCCATACCTCATGCGGTTCACCAGGCAGACCATTGACCCCGGCTGGGCCGCCGCAATGCAGTTGGCCTTTGCCTTGCAGTAGTAACAGTCCATCACCCCACGCTCCAATCTATCGCCTGTCCGCAGTTGGGACAGTATTTGTGCTTCTTATAATCGACTTCGTACTGCTCGCCGCAGTTGGGGCACTCCCATGTGTCATACACAAGTACGCCGTCGGCATATCCATCGCCGCTCAACGCCGGTCTGGTGGGAAGCTGCTTTTTCAGTGCCTCCACGCCCATCCGGCAAGCCTCGTTCACCGGGTCAATGCTCTCGTACCGCTCCCAGTGCGCGGGGTCTAAAATCTCAATGGCCCGCTCGGCTGTTATGCTCATATAATCCCCTCCTCTACATAGCGCCAACTCTGTGGCCCCCGTTTCAGCCCCCATGTTATAAAGAGGTCTTCGGGATGTTCATAGATTTTTAGGTCTGTAATATGCCAGCAGTAGAGGCCCATCAGATAAATGCAGTTCTCTTTCGGTTCTGCGCTATTCTCATATTCCACCAACGCCTTGCGAGATAAACACGACTGGGAAACCACATCATTTTCTGCAATATCCGCTCCGTCAATATCGGCTGTGCTGTACTGATAAACCCGGTCGCATATGAACTCCCCGATAACCTTGCCGTCCCCGCAAATGTCAAATGCGTTGTGGCTACGATCATCAGCATACGCATAAGTTTTTGACCTCCAGAAGTGGAACCCATGCCCTTTGGTGCAGTAAATATAAACCTTGAAAGGAGCTTCCAGTTTAGGCTTTGATTTTCTGATTTCCAGGGTCTTTTTCTTGGATGCAATCAGTCCGCACCACTTTGGGTTGATACTTAGCATGACAGCTTTTCTCACGGTGTTACCTCCTCCAAAATGTGATTGACAACAGCATTCGTACCTCCCGGCTTGCGGCGGTAGCAATGTCCATCACAAAAAACTATTTCAGCTCACGCCGTCACGGCCTTTTCCAGTTCTTCCATGGTGGTGATAGTTCGATTGCACCACTCTGGCAGGTTCGCCCGCACAAGGGCCGTTGCCATGGGAGGGCAAACCGCATTCCCGCAGCGGGCCACCTGCTTTGTCTTTCCATACTCGTTGCCCAGGTAATCCCGGTCAATGATGTAATCCGGCGGAAATCCCATGGCGTTGTACAGCTCACGCGGTGTCAGCATCCGCAGCAGTATGTCTGCGATGAAGTAATGCACGCCGCCGATCTCCAGCAGCAGGATTTCATCGTCCGCCATCTCATACCCGCAGTGGCGGTTGAGCATTGCGCGGACTTCCGGCCAGTGGCCCAGCTCATTCCTGCCCGCCTTTATCAGCTCGGTTCGACACTCCGCAAACTCCCCGGCGGAGGCCGTGATCGTGCGCAGCGGTTTTCTCTGGTCTTGCCCGATGTCCTGGCCCTTGAACTCGACGATGTGGGCTGCCGTCAACGCATTGTGGTCAACCGCCGTCACAGTCGGCAGTGGCTCCGAGGCATCCGCCCCTATCACGCCGCCATAATACTTGCTGATGTGTGCGCACACGACAGCTTCCCGATCATGGCTGGTCACGGTGTGCATGGGCTTTCTCACATCAATGGGCTGCCCATTCCCGAAATACTCCACGAGCTGCGCCACGGTAAGGCCGTAGCGGTTGGAAGCGTCCACAGTTGGCAGAGGCAGCCCCACCCCGTTTGCCCGGACATTCTCTGTCTGTTCGGTGTGGTACTGGATAAGCGATGGAGCCACTATTCCCCCTGTGTGCTTCGCAAGCACCGTCCCCAGCGGGTATGCCGGGTCTTTCATGTGTCCCGCTCCCGCATGGTTGCACTCCACAATGAACGGCCTCCCGCTGCGGATGGTGAACTTGTCCACGCCCCGGATAATCCGCCGCATGGTGTTCTCCGCCAGAGGGCGGACGGCGTTCACGCCGTATTTTTCTTTCAGCTCCCGCTTGCTGGCAAACACGGAGTAGCACGGCACGCTCCAGTCTATGATCTCTGCCGCGCTTTTCCATGGCAGCAGCCGCCCGGCCTGCACTTCCGCGCTGTCTCGCGGCCCGTGTGTCCGTTCCGGCCAGATGATGGGTTGTCCATCACATCGCGCAATCAGCACAAAGCGCTTCCTTGTGGTTGGCGCTCCCAGGTCGGCCGCCACAATCTCCCGGTGTTCCACCCGATAGCCCAGCTCCAAAAGCTGCCGCTTCCACTTCTGAAAGGTCTGTCCAGCCTTTTTCTTTACCGGTTTTCCTTTCCGCACCGGCCCCCAAGTGACGAACTCCTCCACATTCTCCAGGATAATCACCCGTGGGCGGACAGTCCCAGCCCAGCGCAGCACAATCCACGCAAGGCCCCGGATATTCCGGTCTACCAGTGCCGCGCCCTTGGCTTTCGAGAAGTGTTTGCAGTCAGGTGAAAACCAAGCCAAGCCTACCGGGCGGCCACCGCACACCTTTTGCGGGTCTACATCCCACACGCTCGCCTGCAGGTGTTCCGTGTACGGGTGGTTTGTTTTGTGCATCAAAATAGCATCCGGGTCGTGGTTGATGGCGATAGCCACCGGGCGGCCTGTCGCCAGCTCCATGCCCGTGGATGCACCACCGCCGCCCGCAAAATTATCCACAATGATCTCGTCAAGAAAGTTGATCTGACCGCCATCCCTTTTCTTCTCATTCTTCATAGCCTATCCCCAATCAAGACTTCCTGCGGCTTATAGTTCAGCCACACGGTTTCCACCCTGGCCCTGCCGCCCTCTGCCTGCGACCTCTTGTGCAGCTTCATCCACCCCTGCAGGTGCCGGTCGTACAGGTCGTTGTCATATCCAGAGAGAATGACCGGCCCCGGATGCGCTTTCAGCGCGTCCAGCAATTCGGTGTGCTGGGCATCCTCTGTCATATCCACGATATACTGCCGCCCTTTCCTGGTGGACAGTACATAGGGCGGGTCTGCATAGATCAGCACATCCGGGCTATGAAATCGCTTTATTACTTCCACCGCCTGGGCCTGCTCGATCTGTGCCTCTTTCAGCCGCTCCGCCGCCGCCGCTATCCAGGCCGGTAGCTGCCTCCAATAGCGCACATCGTAGGCGTATTCCCGGCCCGCGCGGTCGTTTTTCCATCCGCCCTTGTAGACAACGGTGCTTCCGTGGCTCTGCCAGTATCGCACCAGCGTCAATCTGGCGGCCTCTATGCCGCCGCCCTGTCCGCCCTCTTTGAACCGGCTCCACGCCTGTTCATACTCCGCTCGGCTGTACGGGGTCATAGTTATGGCCCGCATCAGCTCCTCCGGTTGTTCTCTTATGCAGTGGAACAGGTTGACGATCTCGCCGTCCAGGTCATTGATGGTTTCAATGCGGCTCGGCTGCTTCTTGAAGAATACCGCCCCGCTCCCAAAAAACGGCTCCAGATAGCTTTTGTGCGGCGGCATCAGTGATATGATCCAGTCCGCCAGCTTCCACTTGCTTCCCGGATATTTCAGCACCGGACGCACCATCTGTTGCGGCTCCCAAACGCTCCCGCTCCAGTCGATGGCCTGCCCGCACTGGCCGCAGAAGTCGTTGCGGTTTCCATCCTCATTTTCCAGATACTCGCCGCTTCCGCAGGCCGGGCAGGCTAGGATGCGCAGGTCGCCGTCCGGGTGCGGCACTGCCGGAAGCCTCCGCCGCAGTGCCTCCATGCCCATCCGGCAAGCCTCATTCACCGGGTCAATGCTCTCGTACTGTTCCCGGTGCGCGGGGTCTAAAATCTCAATGGCCCGTTCATTCTTCACCCTTGCCATCCTCCATCCCGATCTGCTCCGCGTCCGGCTCCTCTGCCTCCGCCTTCACAGCGGCAAGCTCGGCCCGCTCCCGCTCCCGGTAGAATTGCTCGGTGCAGAGCGCCTGGAACTCCGCCAGGTCGGCCAGATACTTTTCCGTCACTACCTTTACCGGCATGACCGCCGCCAGCACCTCGAACCCATCATGCACCACCAAATACCGCTGGCCGTTCTCCGTCTTTCTGACTGTGTACCTGATGTAGTCGCTGTCCTTGATCTGCTCCGCCAGCGGCGAAAGCATCCCCTCCTGATAGAAGATCAGTTCGCCGTCGTTCATGCACCTGCGGCAGGCGCACCACAGGTTATCCGGCGCGGCGATCACTTTCAGCTTTTCGGTGTCCTGCTCCCCGGCTTCATAGTCCTCCAGGTTCATACCGAAAACACCCCGGACGCTCTCAAACCAGCGTTCTTCCAGATGCACCTTTTCCCATGCCTTTTCCGGCATATCCAGCACCGTGCGCGTCTGCTCCTCGCCCGCCATATCCGGCAGCTCCGTGGCCCGGTAGATCGCCGCCCGCGTCCCCAGCCAAATCCCGCTGCCCTCCACATGGATAACGGCGCAGTAGCCGCCGTTCTTGACCAGTTTGACATACTTTGAAATCTTCATCCGCCCGTCCTCCTTAAAAGAACAGATACAGGATGCACAGCTTCAACAGGGCAGGCCCCGCCAAAATGAGCGCCGCCGCCCAGGTCAGCGCCACCGCCATAAACAGCGCGGCGGCCAGTGCCTCAAAGAGCTTTTTCATACTTGCCCCTTTCTCACGCCGATGGTCACATAGGCGGTGCCTTTCCTGTTCAGTTCCATATCCACCGGTGCCTTGCAGTCCAGACAGGCGTGAGTGATGGTCTCCGTGGCTGCGTTGGTCTTGTAGCGGAAGCTCTTTCCGCATTTGCAGTGCATATACATGGGCCGCAGATGCTCCAGCGGGGTTTCGTGCCCGCAGTGGTCGCACCGAAAACCATAGGTCTCCCGCTTGGCGCAGAACGCCTTGATCTCTCCGCACTCCTCGCAGACCACCAGCAGAAAGCCCTTGTACGGCCCTTGCCCATCGTCCGCGCAATTAGTGCCCCAGCTCTCCCGTCTCCCGAACATCCGCTCCACCCGGCTTCTGCGCTGGCCGGGCACCGCCGGGGCCTGTGTGGCCACCAGCATTACGGCCTCGTGGGTCTCCGCATCCTCAATCCAGATACCGGGGCCGTCGGTATAGGCCCGCAGTTTGCCCGCCTGGCAGGCTTCCAAAATGTCTTTTACCTTGATGTGTTCCATTGTTTACCCTCTCTTTCTGAATTGTCCCGCAGCCGGGCAGGTGGCCCAGTGGGGAATAAATCCCACCTCGCCGGTGTTCTCCGCCGTGGCGCTTCCTGTAATGGTTTCGCCCTCGTCCGTAACGAATACCTGACTGCCGCCCTCCGCCACAAAGACCGCTTCCGGGTCAACCGGCATCGTCTTTCCGCTTTTCATGCGCACCCATTCGATTTCCGCGCCGCACCCCCTGCACCTGCTCATGGTCAGCCGCTCCTTTCATAGTGATACAGCCGCCCCAGCACCAGCTCAATTCCCCGGCGCGGGCGCGGCGTTCCGTCGGGGCTTCTGAATGTATACCGCTCGCCCGGCCCGCGCTGCTCCTCCAGCTCGCAAAGCCGTTCGACCGCTTCCTTGTAGGCTCCATGGGTAGCGATGCTTCCATCCTCCGCCCGGTAGGTGAGTAGGGAGGGCTTGTCCGTTCCGTTACACATTGTACTTCTCCTTATATGTCAGGCCGCAAAACTCTCTCGGCTTTACCACCGGGCCATCCTCGGGAGTGGCAGCCCAAACCTCCGCGTCCCTGATCTCCAGCCAGTCACAGCGCCAGTATTCCGCCGCGTTCAGTATTGCGGTGAGGTTCGATTGATGCGGCACCACCACAGTGCCATACTTCGGATGTACCACCCGCGCCCGGCCAGGCGCGTTCCAGCGGTCTTCCCGTGACCGCTCCTTGGCCCTGCGGTAATTCTCCGTCCGCTCCCGCTCGTCCCTCATTCGATTTCTCCGCACTCCCGCATCCGGCGCAGCCATTCCGCTTGTCCCTCCTGGCCGTAAAACGCATGCCCCAGCCACGCCCCCAGCCAAAACAGGCCCAGCCCGGCCACGCCGACAACAAGGATAGTCGGCAAGTCCTCCGAACCCCCGGCGCATACCAGCGCCAGGAGGCCCGCCATCATAACGCCAGCTCCCACGGCCTCCCGCACCCGGTTCAGCTTCCGCCGCCGGGCTTCCTGCGTTTTCCGGCCGGGCCGCCCGGTTGTATGCCACCACTCATTGCGGCAGTTGACCGTCCCGCAGTTGCGGCCCCGCTTGATCTCATAATAAGTAGCTTTCATTTGTACGCCCTCTCTCGGTCATTCAGCGGCGGGCCGCCCCGCCCTCCGATTTCTATAAGCGCAAAAAAGCCGCCGCTGGGCCAGCTCAGCGCTATACCCGATGCGCCCATTGCAATCCATCTCGCCGGTATCGCCCCGGTGCAGTTCGTTGTAGACGGTAGACCGATGGACTTTCAGCTTCGCGGCGATCTGCTCCGCTCTCCACCCTTTGTTATAGAGTGCTTCCAGTTCCATGCGGTCTTTTAGCGTCAGGTGTCGCTTGTTCAAGCCGCTCGTCCTCCTTTTCCGCTGGATTTAGATAAAAAATAAATGCGGGAAAACTCTCGTCGAGTTCTCTCGCATTTATTCTAATTATTCAGCGAAAAAATCCAAGGACTTTAAACGTCCGACTGCAAAACAGCTTCCATCTGGCTCATGGTTCTGCCGCGTCCGCGTGAACGGGAAGGACATCCCGATCACAAAGCCGACACGGAAAGAGGCGGAAGCGGAAGCCATGGCCGTCAAGTATGGCATCATCGAAGCAGAGAAAAAGCCGCGGCCAAAGAATACGACCCTTGAGGAAGCCATGAAAGCCTACATCAAGGAACGGGACGGCTTCATTTCTCCCTCCACCATTGCCGGTTACGAGAAGTTCAAGCGGAATACATTCCAAAGCATGATGAAGAAGAATATCTTCACGGTCACGGACGATCAGTGGCAGGCGGCAATCAAGGCCGAGAGAAAGCTGGGCCGTTCTCCCAAATATATCAAGAACGCCTGGATGTTCGCTGCAGCGGCCATAGAGAAAGCCGGGGCCAAACGCCCGAAGGTAACCCTATATGCGCCGGAGAATAACGAGCGGGCATACCTGACCCATGAGGAAATCGATAAATTCGTGAAATCCATCCATGGTCAGTCAGTGGAGATTCCGGCCCTCCTGTGCCTCAGCAGCCTCCGCAGATCGGAGATGCTTGCACTGGAATGGAAGAACGTTGACCTGAAAAATCAGGTGCTGTACGTGAAGGGAGCAACTGTCAGAGGCGTTGACGGCCTTGTAACCAAGCCCCAGAACAAAAGCAAAAAGTCCCGCCGGGCCGTTCCGATCATCCCTCCCCTTCTGGAAGCGATGGAGAAGGAAGAAGGCAGAGAAGGAACCGTTGTAAAGGTAAAGGCGGATTTTGTTTTGAAGTATGTCAAGCGGGCGTGCAAGGAGGCAGGCATCACCGTCGTGGATCTGCACGGACTTCGGCACAGCTTTGCTTCCCTTGCGTACCATCTCGGAATCCCGGAAATGATAGCCGCAGAAATCGGCGGATGGGATGACCTTTCCACCATGCACAACATTTACACCCACATCGCACAGTCCGACATAGCGAAGCGCTCCCAGGACTTCCGGGACTACTTTTCAAAGGACGATTTGCAAAATGGCAATGAAAATGACAACGAAAAATAAATTGATCTAGAGCCTCAACGGGTTTGACGATTTTCTAACGGGGTTCGAGTCCCCTCTCTCGCACCAAAAAACTGGGATACCCTGCAAGGGTATCCCAGTTTTTTGATACATGGAGGGACTCGAACATTTCTATCCAACCTGCCGGGGGCAGGTTGGCAATTCCGGCTCGACGGAATTGCTCCCTTACGATTTGCCTCCGGCAAATCGGCAGCGAATCCCCTCTCTTGCCCCTAAACCGAGATGCCCTGCGGGGTATCCCAGTTTTTTGATGTATGAAGGGACTCGAGCATTTCTATCCAACCTGCCGGGGGCAGGTTGGGCAATTCCGGCTCGACGGAATTGCTCCCTTATGATTTGCCCACGGCAAACCGGCAGCGAGTCCCCTCTCCCGCACCGCATAGCCCAGTCCTTAGATCAGTTGCCGCTATCCGCATTCCACGAAGCAATCCTCTCTGTTGACCGTCAGGAAGAGGATCACCGTCCCTGCCGCTGCCATGGCTATGCCCGCAATCAGAATGGCATCTACGCCAAGGGGCAGCAGCTGCCCTCCCGCGAAATTCCCCGCTGAGCAGCCCAGGGCGTAGGCCGCCGTTACGAAAGCCTGGCCCTTGACCATGTCCGCCTGTCTGACCTTCGCCTTGGCATAGTAGACCTGAATGGGGTCAAGGAAGGCGTAGGAGGTCATTTGGAGCAATTGCAGAAGGTAGATCGTCCCAATGCTCCCCGCAAAATAGAACAGCACCGCCTTCAAAAGAAAGGTACAGGCCGAGATCTTCAGAAGACAGGTATCCGGCAAAAAGCGGCGGATCTTATCGATAAAGAAAATCACCTCCGCCCCTACCATGGAGGAAATGAACAGCGCTTTTCCAACGTGGCTGCTGTCGCCGCCCAGCCGCCCCAGAATGGCGATGAGATAATTTTCTGTCATTGCATGGTACATGCCAAGGAACAGGATGCCCAGAAGGGACGCGCAGTACCAACGATATTGCGTGAAAAAGCGTCCCACAGAGCAGCTTTCTTCCGAAGAAGCCGCGGCCTGCTTTGGTTTTTCGATTGCCGGGTAGCTGAGCAGGATCAGGATGCTGAGCAGCCGAAAGCCCACCAGAAACAGGAGCATCCATCCGCTTCCCAGCCTGGCGATGATGAAGCCCAGAGTCAGAGAGGACAAAGCGAACGCCACGGAGCCAACGCCACGGGCCGCGCCATAGTTAATGGGATAGCCTGCCTGCGTGTAGGAAATGCACAGCGCGTTCACCAGCGGCACCATGGCGTCGGAACACCAGATGCCCGCCATGTAGCACAGGCTTGCAAGTCCCATGGGCATCCCGGGAAACAGCTGCACCGCAAAGCACAGGACGCAGTTCAGCGACATACCCACCAGCACTTTTTTTAGCACAAACCGCCCAGCCCGGTCCGCCATGCCCGCAAGAACGGGCTGGGTCAGGCAGGACAGCAGGCCAGCCGCCGCCAGCAGCAGGCCCACAATTTCGGAGGCGATGCCTTGCCCCAGCAGGTAGGTTGCCGCAAAGCTGGCAGCACCGGTGGAGGCGGCCCAGAAGGTAAATTGGGTCAGGCTGTAGCGCAGAGTCTGATTTTTCATAGCAGCCCCGCCCTACAGGCTGTTCTCCACCGCGCCGGGGAGCCAGTCATAAATAGAGGTGCCGATCACCGCTTCAAAGCTGTCCTTGATGCGAAGCACCGCTTTCCAGCGGTCTACTGTTGCCGGGTGGGTGCCGTAGCGGATGGCCACGTCCACAAACCGCTTTTCCAGCAGGCAGAAGCCCGAGGGCAGGGCCAGAGCATCACACAGCTGCACCAGATAGTCATAATCGTCGTAGACGGCATTTTTCACGAACTCCGCCATAAATTCCTTGTCCTCCGGCGGCATATCGAAGACGCCGATGGAGGAGGAAATGTCCTTGACCATGAAGGCGTGGGTAATGCAGATCTGAGCGGCCTTCTTCCAGCCTCGCTCCATGCAGTAGCGGTAGCCGTCGATGAGATGGCGCTCAGAGGTGACGCCGGCATATCTTCCGATGTCGTGGAGCAGGCCGTAGATGTACGCAACGTCCGCGTCCAGCGTGGGGCAGCGGCTGGCGATGTTCTGGCATGCCAGCGCAACATACCAGCTGTGGCTCACCCAGGGGCCGGGGTTCCGTTGCTCCGCCTGCAATAGGGCGTTTTCGGCAGTGGTGCGTGTAAGCAGCATAGGGGTTCCTCCCTGTTACATTTTTCAATGACAGTATAGCGCAGAAACGGGGGAATTTCTATTCTTATTCTGCCGAATACTATCACAATCGTGCCATTCTATTTCGATACGCCAAGGGAGAGCAGCCGTATTTCTCATGAAAGGTCTTACCGAAATAGCTGCTGGAGCCAAAGCCGCAGCTGAAGGCGATCTGGGTGACAGGGTCATTGGTTTTGGTCAGCAGCTGGCAGGCCTTTTGCAGGCGGCAGCTCTGAATGTAGGCCGCCGGGGGCATATGCAGGGTGTCCTGAAACAGACGGAAACAGGCCCGACGGCTGATGTGAGCAATTTGCGCCAGCTGATCCACGGAGATCGGCTCGCTCAGATGCTCCTGGATGTATCCCATCAGCAGCTTGATCTGAACGTCTCCGGCATCCCGCTGTCCACCCCGCTCTATTGCGGGACGGGCCAGCTCGTAAAGTCCCAGCCAGATATGGGTCAGGGCTTCCCGTAGCCGGAATTCATAGCCCCATTCCTCTTCCGACAGTTCAAAGGCCCCCAGGATCCTGTTTAAAATCGCCTTCTGCGCCGGGTCCTCCGGGGACAAAGGGATGATCTCCACCCCAGGCGCCGTGGTTAGGGGAAAGATATACTTTGCCCCCATGCGGCTGCCATGCTCCCCGGCCAGCAGAGACGGGTCAAACAGATGCAGCAGCTGCGTACTTCCCTCCCGGGAATTGGGAAAGGCGGAGCTGTGGAGCACGTTGGAATTGACCATGCCCCCGGTGCCCGCGGGAAAGACCCACTTTCCGTTGGGTGTCGTGTATTCCAGCGTGCCGCTTTCCATATAGAACAGCTCCACCGTCCTGTGCCAGTGCCAGGGCACAAAAGGCTCTGAATACTTGTCCAGCTCCGCCCGGGTGGCGATATAGGGAAAGTCTGCCGAAAACCCGGGCAGCAGCTCTTCCCTGCTGGCATCGTTCAATTCAATTCCACGAATGTTCTGCATATTCCCTCACCGCCTGTGCTGTTTTTTACTATGCTATCGGTTTTCGGAAGAAATGTCAATAGTTCATTCTCCGTATAATCACCGTCCCTGACGCATAGAATGCTGCGTCGGGAGGGATGTCCATGGTAATGAGCTGGATCTGGACGGGCATTGCGGGGATCAGTATTCTGTGCGCGATCTTCAATGGCAGCGGCGGAACGCTTGCCGCTTCGGTTGTACAGGGTGCGCAGGCCGGTGTGACACTTGCCATTTCCATGGCGGGGTCCATCTGCCTATGGTCCGGAGCCGCCGCCGTCATGGAGGCCGCCGGGATCACCGGGATGCTGTCCGGGCTTTTGCGGCCACTGCTGCACCGGGTTTTTCCTTCCACTGTAAAAGACACGGTTCTTTCTCAGAAGCTCAGTGCCAACATCTGCGCGAATTTTCTGGGGCTGGGCAATGCCGCTACCCCCATGGGGATCCAGGCCGCGAAACGGTTAAAGCGGGGCGACAGCGCCACCAACGAGCTGTGCCGCCTAATCGTGCTGAACACGGCTTCCATCCAGCTGATCCCTGCCAATGTAGCGGCTGTCCGGGCAGCACTGGGGTGCCAGATACCCTTTGACATTCTGCCCGCCGTATGGGTCACGAGTTTCTTCTCCGCCGGGCTGGGTGTCGCTGCCGCGTGGCTGCTGGGAAAGGTCTGGAAAAAATGACAGATTACCTTGTTCCGGTGATCCTCTTTGTGTCCATGGCCCTGGCGCTTGGGAAAAAGGAAAACGCATACGACCATATGCTCAGCGGTGCAGCCGAGGGGCTGCGGCTGACCGTATCCATCCTCCCTGCCCTGATTTTGCTGCTGTGCGCGGTACATATGCTGCAAGCCTCCGGCGCGGCTGAGGTCGTCAGCACCCTGCTTTCCCCGGTATTTGCCTTTTTCGGCATTCCGCCGGAAACGGCGCTGCTGGTGCTGGTACGGCCCCTGAGCGGCAGCGCGGCGCTGGCGGTGGGAGCAGACTTGATGGCAAGGTACGGCGTGGATTCCGCAGTAGGCCGAACTGCCGCCGTCATGCTGGGCTCCACGGAGACCACCTTTTACACCATCAGTGTCTATTTTGGCGCGGCGGGGATCCGGAAGACCCGTTACACCATCCCCGCAGCTTTGTTTGCGGATTTTATTGGGTTTTTTATGGCGTCATGGACAGTTCGGTGGTTTTTCCATACGTAAAAATGCCCTGCCGGCGGGGTCGGCAGGGCATTGCTGTATTAGGCGTTCAATTGCAGGGACAGTTCTATTTCGTCCTCATCCGCATTCCCGGTTTCCTGGAACCCAAGGGATTTGTACATGGCAATAGCCTTGACATTTTCCTTGTTGCAGGTCAGAACCACCCGCCCAGATGTACCGAAGGGCTTTTCAGAGATGTATGCAAGGCAGGCTTTCATGGCAGCTTTGCCATAGCCTCTCCCCTGCCATGCCGCGTCGATCATCATGTGCCAGATGTCGTATTCTTCCAGATCGTAGTCGTAGATCACCATGACGTAACCCACCATGGTGTCATCGTGGTAGATGCCGAAGGGGGTGCACTGGTGATAGTACACGTAGGCCTGGGCAAGGCTGCGGATGGGATGGGAGACGAATTTCTCCTGTCCCGGGGCCAAAGTCAGATGAAAAGCACCCAAAAAGTTGGATCCATCAATTTTTCTCAGTGTTACCTCGTTCATCATATTCCTCCTGATAGTTTATGTTGGCGGCTGTCGATTCCATACGCATAACAAACATCCCCTTTCAGTGCAGAATATCTATGTGAACGCGGAAGTTCCGCGGAGTTGTCAGAGAACGGGCAGTACCACCCGGCCCACAATCTTACTTACGTCGATCATGCCGTACTTGTCGCTGCGGCTGTCAGCGGAGTGGTTGCGGTTGTCACCCATGACGAAGACGCAGCCCTCCGGCACGGTATAGCGGACCACCGAACGGTCATCCCGGGGAAGCATGGGATCCTCCTCAAAGTTCAGGTAAGGCTCCGAAAGAATAACGTCCTCAACGCTGACTTCATTCAGGTCGTAGTCGATCTTCACCGTCTGTCCTTCTATAGCGATCACTCGTTTGACAATATAGTCCCGGTTGAAGACGCCCTCTCCGGTGTGGATCACCACCACGTCCCCCTGTGCAGCCTTGTAGCCCGGGCGGAACACCAGCAGGAACTGCCCGTCATGGAGGGTCGGGTACATAGAGCTTCCGTCCACCACAGCCAGCTTGACCACAAAGGTATTGAGAAGCAGCAGTACGATCATGACCGCGCAGAAAATGGGAAACCAGCGGTCGGACTGTTTCTTTTCGGTATGTTCCGTTTCGCTCATGGGTTACTTCCTTTCTTCCAATGACAGGAAAAGCCTGCCGCGGCTTACACCACGGCAGGCACACAGGGTAAACTTACTCCTCGTCCTCCAGAGAGAACTCCAGAGTCTCGCCGCAGTTGGGGCAGACGATGCTCCCCTTCTCCAGCGTCTCCTCGTCAAAGTCGATGATCTCGCCGCAGGCGCACTCCACCTCATAGATGGTAGAGTCCTCGTCGCCGAATTCGAAGCCTTCCTCCGGCTCCTCGCCGTCCAGTTCATCCTCGTCGTCCAGCCAGTCCAGCTCGTCCTCGTCAAAATCCTCGAAGTCATCCTCGTCATCGAGAATGTAGTCCTCAATGGCATCCAGATCTTCCTCGATCTCGTCCAGCTCGTCGGAGATGGCGATGGTGGTCTCCTCAATGTCGGTGACGCGCTTGGTCACATCTCCCAGCAGATCCACAATGGCGGCGATCATCTTGCCCTCGTCGGACTCGGTGTTCAGCTTCAGACCATCCATCAGGCCCTTGAGATAAGCGGACTTTTCAGAAATCGTCATAATAACCTCTCCTTAACGCGCGCTTTCCTTAAGCCTTGGAACGGCCCAGGTACTCGCCGGTGCGGGTGTCGATCTGGATCTTGTCGCCCTCGTTGATGAACAGGGGCACCTTCACCTCAGCGCCGGTCTCCACGGTGGCGGGCTTGGTGACGTTGGTGGCGGTGTTGCCGGCGAAGCCAGGCTCAGTCTCGGTGACCACCAGGTCAACAAAGTTGGGAACTTCGACACCGAAGACCTTGCCCTTGTAGCTCATGATGGTGCAGATGTCGTTCTCCTTGACGAACTTGAAGGAATCGTCCAGAGCGGAAGCGTCGATGGGCTCCAGCTCGTAGGTCTCCTGATCCATGAAGTAGTACAGGGAGCCGTCGTTATAGGAGTACTCCATCTTCTTTCTCTCGATGAAAGCGGTGGGGAACTTGGCAGAGGGGTTCAGGGAAGTTTCGGTCACGCCGCCGGTGATGACGTTCTTCATCTTGACGCGGACGAAAGCGGCACCCTTGCCGGGCTTGACGTGCTGGAACTCGATGACCTGCATCACCTTGCCGTCCAGCTCAAAGGTAATACCGTTGCGAATATCGCCTGCAGAAATCATGTGTTTATCCTCCTAAGACTACCTCTCCGTTTTGGGAGGCGATTTGCGTTCACAGGGCAGCAACGCATAATGGAGCAAGAGGATTTGGCGAGAGATTTTACTTCCAATCAAGGTTTGAAAAATGTGGGAATGCTTGATGTATTTCCCATTTTTCAAACGGAAGATCGGGAGCTAAAGATCCGCCAAAGCCCGCAGCCTCCATTGTGCGGTGTTGCCATAACTTTAGCCCATATATTGTACCGCAAAAATCTCTGTTATGCAATAGGGCGCAGGAAAAAAAGTTAGACAATAATGAGATTTTTGGGGCTTGCGGTTATGTCGATTGCGCCATCTTCCGTCAGAATGGTCACGTCCTCGATGCGGACACCGAATTTCCCCGGCAGATAGATGCCCGGCTCGGCGGAGCACACAGCGCTGACAGGCAGCGGCTCCTGATTGCGGGTGTTCATATTGGGATCCTCGTGAATTTCAAGGCCCAGGCTGTGGCCGTAGCCGTGGCCAAAATTCTGACCATAGCCCGCGTCCTCGATGACCTTCCGGGCGACACCGTCCACAAAGGCACCGGTGACACCGGCTTTGGTGGCGGCAATGGCGGATTCCTGGGCTTCCAGCACGATAGAATAGACCTTCTGCATCTCCTCCGTGGCGAAGCCCACGGCCACGGTGCGGGTC
The DNA here is from genome assembly GCA_030539285.1 of Eubacteriales bacterium. GTDB lineage: Bacteria > Bacillota > Clostridia > Oscillospirales > Oscillospiraceae > Faecousia. Next base: position 60,448 of record JAUNSH010000007.1, on the reverse strand, counting down.
ATGTCGGAGCAGTAGCCCATGTAGGAAGCGCCAAAGTCCATGGTCACGAAGTCGCCAGCCTGAATTTTCCGCTCCCCAGCCACGCCGTGGGGCAGGCTGGTGTTGGGGCCGGAGACTACGATGGGGTCAAAGGCAAGGCCCGTGCCGCCATTTTTGTACATGCAGTAAATCAGTTCCGCCTGCAATTCCAGTTCAGACATACCGACCTTGATCCGGGTCAGAACCTCCGCAAAGGCCTTGTCGGTGATCTCCTGGGCCTTCTTCATGAGACTGATCTCCCACTCCTCCTTGGAGGCCCGGAAGCCGAAAATGGGTTTGTTGAAGGGCACCAGTTTGGCATTCAGGTTCTTTTCGAACTCCATCAGTTCCCTTACAGTGAGGTAGTCTTCCTCATAACCCAGAGTGGTCACACCGAAGTCGGCGATGGCATCGTTCAGCCGCTGGAAGGGGGTATGCTGGCGGTCGGTCATCAGCACCTCGAAGTCCTTCAGGTTTTTCTCGGCGCACTCAATATAGCGGCTGTCAGTAAAGTAGCGGCAGCCAGCCTTGGTGACGATGGCGACACCCTCGGCGATGTCATATTCCGCGCCGTAATGGCGGCTGTAGCGGGAGGTCAGCAGCAGACCGTCCACTTCCCCACCCAGCAGAGATTTGTACTTTTCCAGATTCTTCATGGTTTGATTCTCCTGTTCCTTGCGATGAAAATAAATGGCAATTCCAGCACGTGGCGTGCTTTCAGCCAGAAATTATGATTGTCAATGGCGCTGACCAGAATGGAGGTGACCCCGGCCAAGTTGGCACCCAAGGTGTCCGTGTAGATCTGGTCGCCTACCAGCGCCGCTTCCGATGCCGGGATACTGAATTTGCTCAGGCACTCCCGGATGCCCTTGGTGGAGGGCTTTCTTGCGTAGGTGATGCAGGGCAGGCCCCGTTCCCGGCAGAATGTGGGCACACGATCCTTGTGGCTGTTTGACACAATGCACAATTGGATATCTTCTAATTTGTTCATTCTGTCCAGCCATTCCGTCATTTCGGAGGTGGGCACGTTGGTGGTATAGGGGACGATGGTGTTGTCAAAGTCCAGCATCAGAAGCCGGATATGCCGGGCGCGCAGCAGCTCCGGCGTCAGGTCGGTCAAGTTGTTCGCAATGATCTTCGGTAAAAAAGAAAGGGGCATATTGTCCTCCCGGATTTCATACGATAATGTAAGGAACGCTCTATTTCGGAATTATACCACGGAAAGGAGGATTTGTCCATGCCGATTCCCCATTATCTCGCCATGACCGGCGCGGAAATGGCAGGAAATTTCATGTTTCCCCATCATACGGCGTGGATGGCCTGCCATTTTTCTCCCAGCGGCACGGGACTGTCCAATCTGCCGAAGTGGCTGCCTGACGATTCCCTGTTAATTCTCGACGACAGCACGCCCATGCATGACCACGACCCTGAGAAAGTCGCGGCAGAGCTGGGCGGGTGCATGGAAAGGCTTCCCTGCGTGGGGCTTCTGCTGGATTTTCAGCGGCCCGACGAGGAACAAGCACAAAAATTGGCAGAGTATCTATGCCAGGCGCTTCCCTTCCCTGTAGTGGTATCGGAGCTTTACGCCGACGGTCTGGACTGCCCCGTCTTTGTATCGCCCATATCCCCGGATGAAGCCATGGAATCCCGGCTTTCCCGGTGGCACGGGCGGGAAGTTTGGCTGGATACCACCATGGAGGGGTTGGAAATCGTTTTGACGGAGAAGGGTGCGGCATCCGCTCCCCTGCCCCCTTGGGAGCGGCCGGATGGCGGGCTGGAAGACAAAGGGCTTCACTGTCACTACCATATTTCCCTTGACCCCGACAAAGCCGTGTTCACCCTCTGGCGGACGCCGGAGGATATTGCCGCGCAATTGGACGAGGCGGAATCACTGGGCGTGACCGCCGCCGTGGGGCTGTATCAGGAATTCCGCCCCCTTCCGGGTGAGGAAGAGGGCGTGGATTGATTATTTCCGCTTGTAGCGCAGCATTTCGTAGGAAATGCCGTTTTCTTCCCCGGATTGGAGGGTTTCCGCTAAAAACCATTGGGGATCTTCCTCTAAATTTGGGAAGAACGTGTCGGATTCCGGGGTCGTATGGACACGGGTGATATATGCCCGGTCGCAATAAGGGAGCATTTGGCGGTAGACGCTGCCGCCGCCGATGACAAAGGCACGTTCGTGATTTTTCGCCAATTCCAGCACTTCCTCCGGGCTGTGGCAGATGGTAAAGCCGGGGATCTCGATGTCCTGCCGGGTCAGGGCCACATTCACCCGCCCGGGCAGGGGCTTTCTGCCGGGGAAATCATCAATGGTGCGCCTGCCCGCAATGACAAGGCTCCCCCGGGTTGTCTCCCGGAAGAATTTTCGGTCAGCGGACAGGGCAATGGGCTGGGTGCCGTCTTTTCCGATGCCCCAGTCGTCATATACCGCAACGATCAGTTCCATATTTCTCTCCTAAACAAGCAGATATTTTCCGGTCAAGCCACCCACCCCATTGGCGTTCGTTTTCTGAAAGGGTAGGTAACGCATTTGCCGCCGGTCATACCGGCTCAAATGGCCATGGGAATTTCGAAGTTGAAGGGATGGAATTTGTAATTCTCCATGGAGAAGGAATCCTTGGTGAAGGCGTAGAAATCCGCGACGCTTTCATCCATATGGAAAGTGGGAGCGTCGTAGCCGTCCAGTTCCAGCATGGCCTTCACCGCCGGGATGTGGCGGTCATAGATGTGGCAGTCGGCAATGACGTGGACGAACTCGCCCACCTGCAGGCCCGAGACCTGCGCCATCATGTGGGTCAGCACCGCGTACTGCACCACGTTCCAGTTATTGGCGGTCAGCATGTCCTGAGAGCGCTGGTTCAGAATGGCATTGAGCTTGTTGCCCGTGACGTTGAAGGTCATGGAGTAGGCGCAGGGGTAGAGGTTCATTTCTTGCAGGTCTTCAAAATTGTAAATATTGGTTAAGATTCGGCGGGAGGCGGGATTGTGCTTGAGATCATAGAGCACCCGGTCCACCTGGTCAAAGTCTCCCTCTTTGTAATGATGCTTAATGCCAAGCTGGTAGCCGTAGGCCTTGCCAATGGTGCCGTCCTCCCCTGCCCACTCGTCCCAGACGTGGCTGCCCAGGTCGGCGATGCGGTTGGACTTCTTCTGCCAGATCCACAGCAGCTCGTCCACCGCGCTTTTCCAGTAGGTGCGGCGCAGGGTCATGATGGGAAATTCTTTGGACAGGTCGTAGCGGTTCACCACGCCGAAGGTCTTGATGGTGTGGGCGGGGGTACCGTCTGCCCAGTGGGGGCGCACGTCCAATTCAGCGTCGGAATAGCCTTCCTCTAATATTTTTCGGCAGGTCGCCTTGTATACTTCATCCGCGTAGCTCATGGGTCTACCTCCCAAATGTTTTTGCCATCATATCACAGTCCGGGGCAAATGGCAAGGAAAAACACCGGGCATTGCTGCCCGGTGTTGATAGATGTTTACGCCAGAATGGGCTTGAGGGCTTCGGCCAGCTTGTTCTTCTGGGCCTCGGCTTCCGCCAGATCCTTGCCCAGGGTGGTGAAGTAGGTCTTGATCTTCGGCTCGGTGCCGGAGGGACGGACGATGACGGTGGCGCCGCCGTCCAGGGCGTAGACCAGCACGTTGGCCGCGGGCAGGCCGGTCTCGGCAGTATTCTCGTAGTCCGTGACCTTCACGACCTTGTAGCCGCCGAGCTCCACAGGGGGCTTCTCCCGCAGAGACGCCATGATGCCAGCCATCTTGTCCATGCCACTGAGGCCCGGGAACTCGAAGGAATCCACCTTATTGAGGTAGCGGCCGTACTTGGCGTAGATGGCTTCCAGGCGCTCCTTGATGGAAGAACCGATGGAGCGGTAGTAGGCGGCCATTTCGCAGATCAGCATGGAGCCGATGATGGCGTCCTTGTCCCGGACATAGGGGCCAGCCAGGTAGCCGTAGGACTCCTCGAAGCCCAGAATGAACCGCTCCACTTCCCCGTCGGCTTCCAGCCGGGCGATCTGGTCGCCGATCCACTTAAAGCCGGTGAGGACGTTGCGCATTTCCACGCCGTAGTTGGCGGCGACAGCGTCGGCCAAGGGGGTGGATACCAGAGATTTGACGGCTACGGGGTTCTTGGGCATGGTGCCCTTCTCGATGCGGCCCGCGCAGATGTAGTCCAGCAGCAGCACGCCCACTTCGTTGCCGGAGACCAACTCGTAGGAGCCGTCGGGGCACTTGATGGCGATGCCCACACGGTCCGCGTCGGGGTCAGTAGCCAGCATCAGGTCCGCGCCGGAGGACTTGGCCAGTTCCAGACCCAGCCGCAGGGCTTCGAAAATTTCAGGGTTGGGATAGGGACAGGTGGGGAAATTGCCGTCGGGGTACTTCTGCTCGGGAACGATGGTAATGTCATCGATGCCGATATCATTCAGGATCCGGGTGACGGGCACCAGACCGGAGCCGTTCAGGGGGGAGTAAACCAGCTTCAGGCCAGCGGTCTTGCACAGGCCGGGCCGCACCTGGCAGGCCTTGATGGCATCGTACAGGCCTTCCTTGCAGTCGTCGCCAACGTATTCGATCAGGCCCTGGGCCATGCCATCCTCGAAGGACATCATCTTTGCGCCGGTGAGGATATCGGTCTTCTGAATTTCGGCGTAGACCACGGCGGCGGCATCGTCGGTCATCTGGCAGCCGTCGGGGCCGTAGGCCTTGTAGCCGTTATACTTGGCGGGGTTGTGGGAGGCGGTCACCATGATACCGGCGTTGGCCTTATAGTAGCGGGTGGCAAAGGACAGGGCGGGCACGGGCATGAGGGCGTCGTAAATACGGACCTTGATGCCGTTGGCGGCCAGCACACAGGCGGCGGTTCTGGCGAAGACATCGGAGTTGATGCGGCTGTCATAGGAGATAGCCACCAGCTGATTGCCGCCCTGGATCTTGACCCAGTTGGCAAGGCCCTGGGTAGCCTGACGGACCACGTAAATGTTCATGCGGTTGGAGCCTGCGCCCAGCACGCCCCGCAGGCCGGCGGTGCCGAATTTCAGGGCCACGGCGAACCGTTCCTTGATCTGCTCGTCCTGACCAGAGATAGCTCTCAGCTCTTCGGTCAGAGCGGGGTCTTCCAGATCGGCGGCCAGCCAGCGCTTATAATCATCCATGTACATATTAGATCACCTTTTCCCTTGTTGTAGAATCATATGCATTTGCATATTTCAACCAAATATACTATAATCCATTTGGAATGAATTGTCAATATTGTATTATGGATTTACCAAAAACCGTAGGGCGGGGTCATGACCCCGCCCTACGATATTTGCGGACGCGAAAATCCCGGCAGCGATGTCGCTGCCGGGGATTTTCATTAGGATGTAATTTGGGTTTCGCTTAGAGTTAGCGGGCGAAGCGCTTCTTGCCGAAGACGTAAGCCGCGGCCAGAACGGTGCCGGTCAGGCCCATGACCATGACGGGAACAAAGATGGTGTCACCGGTCTTGGGGTTGGAGGAATCGGCGGTGGAAGAGGACTTGGCCTTGGCGTTCTTCAGCATGACGCTGATGTGAACGTAGCCATCCTCCAGCTTCTCATCGATATCGCTCAGAGAAGCGACCTTGTTGTCCGCGTAGTAGTTGGCGGGGAAAGCGCCGGAGGTGTTGATGTTGGTGTACAGGCCGTCAATGGTAACAGCGTTGGAGCTGTCCTTGGCGGTGTAGTAGTTGTTCTTCAGGTAGTTCAGGACCTCGGTGGTATCGGTGTACCAGTCGTCCATCAGGTAGGTGCCGGTGATGTCCTTGGTCAGGGCGATGGTGCTTGCGTCACCGTTCAGGTAGACGTGCAGGTAAACCTTGTTGGAGTTATCCTTGGAAGCCTTGCGGGTCAGCTCGATCTTGACAGTATCGCCGGCCTTGACATCAATGTCGCTTCTGTAGTAGGTGACGCTGTTGATCGTGACCTGGTTGAAGCCGTAGCCGGTGGTCCAGTCAGAATCCAGATACTTCTTGATCAGGTTGGAAACGGTAGAGGTGGTGAAGTTCTGAACGGTCTTGCTGCACTTCTCAGAGCCATTCACGGTAATGACCAGAGACAGATTACCGCTGGTGGTGGGAGTCTCAGTCGTAGTGGTGCCCTTCTTGAGCATGACGTAGAGTGTGTCACCAGCGTTTACGCTGTCAGTCTGTGCGACGTTGCCCTTGGCCTCGCTGTAGGCATGGTCGAAAGTATAGACATTATCCCAGTCAGAGCTCCACGCATAGGTCAGCAGATCGGCCACCTTAGCGGAGACACCATTGGCAGGAACCTTCTCGACGGTACCGACAACGTTGTCACTCGTGCCAACCTTGACAATAACCTTGATAGGAGCGACCTCCGCCTTAATCTTCTCAAAGGCAAACTCAATGGTCTGATTCTCGTAGACCACATCGGAGCTGCTCAGAACGCTGGTGCCGTTCCAGGCCTGAACAAACTTGTAGTCGCTCAGATCCTGTGTGATCTTGTACTTGATCAGATTGCCAACGGTGGTCTCGGTGCCGGCGATCTCCTTAGCGACAGCAGACTGAGCAACGCCGTCCAGCTTGACGATAACGTTGACGTAATGCTTCACTTCGGGGTCCTGAATAGCGTAGGCCGAAACAGAAACGCTCTGACCATTGTACACTTGCTTTGCAAGGTCTTCTTCGCTTACACCCTGATAACCATCCGGGACAGCCAGTTTACCATAGGTGAGCAAATTGGCAACGGTGGTACCGTCATTGCTAAAGTTTACGGAGACATTCTGTGTGCCGACCTGAGTGGTGCCGGCTTTATTAAACAAATTAAAGACGACAGTTGCACTGAGATCATTTTCCGCCGCGGCGAAGACAGGCACAGCGGAGACCAGCAGCATGATGGCCAGAGCCATGCAAAGCAGCTTCTTCATTGTGTGTTTCATTTTTACTAACCTCCTAATGAAATTGGTTACATTTTAGAAATCTTTGCCGCCGGGTCCCACCGGGTATGGGCGTGCCTTTGGCATCTCTTTCATGCCCAAATGATACCATAAGTGGTCCCGGTTGTCAATAGGAAAATTACAAAAAATTACAAAACGATTTACATTTCTTAACAATCTTTTTCGGCGTTTCGTGATATTTTGTCAGATTTCCCCCGTGTTCGACGTTTTTTCCGGGATATTTCCCCATTTTTGTTACCCTGTTTAACACAGCGTTAGGAAATTCTTAAGATTTGGATGGTTGCAATTGATACTGTTTCACGCCCCTTTCCCCTCCTGTAGGGCAGTTTGCCCTCAAGCCGCCGTCCCCACGTCAGCACCACAGGGACGTGAAAAGATCCTTCGACTCGCTTCGCTCGCTCAGGATGACATGCGTTTTCCCGCTCCTCACTCCTAACTCCAAACTCCTCACGCTTTTAGTCTTGCTATTTTTTGTCGGATGCTGTAGAATAACCTCGTATGATTATTTAAAGAGAGGCGACGCACATGGTCAATGCGGCATTCGACAACGACAAATACTTACAGATGCAGTCTGAGCACATCCGGGAGCGGATCGCTCAGTTCGGCGGCAAGCTGTATCTGGAATTCGGCGGCAAGCTCTACGACGACAACCACGCGTCCCGGGTGCTCCCCGGCTTCCAGCCGGACAGCAAGCTGCGGATGCTCCTGCAGCTGAAAGATCAGGTGGAGATGGTCATTGCCATCAACGCCGACGACATTGAAAAGAACAAGGTCCGGGGAGACCTGGGCATCACCTACGACCGGGACGTGATCCGGCTCATCGATGTGTTCCGGGGCTTCGGGCTGTACGTGTCCAGCGTGGTGCTGACCCGGTATCACGGTCAGTCTCTTGCCAAGGCTTTCCAGTCCCGGCTGGAAGGGCTGGGCATCCGGGTGTATCACCACTATGAGATCGCGGGCTATCCCGCCGACACTGCCCACATCGTAAGCGCCGAGGGCTTCGGGAAAAACGACTACATTGAAACCAGCCGGTCTCTCGTGGTGGTCACCGCCCCCGGCCCCGGCAGCGGCAAGCTGGCTACCTGCTTAAGCCAGCTCTACCACGAGCACGAGCGGGGCAACACCGCGGGCTACGCCAAATTCGAGACCTTCCCTATCTGGAACCTGTCCCTGAACCACCCGGTGAATCTGGCCTATGAGGCCGCTACCGCCGACCTGAACGATGTGAACATGATCGACCCCTTCCATCTGGATGCCTACGGCATCACCACCGTCAACTACAACCGGGACGTGGAGGCTTTCCCCGTGCTGGTGGCGATCTTCGAGAAGATCCTGGGCCATTGTCCCTACAAGTCCCCCACGGACATGGGCGTGAACATGGCGGGCAACTGCATTGTGGACGATGAGGGCACCCGGGAGGCCTCCCGGCAGGAGATCATCCGCCGTTACTATGAGGCCCTGTGCGACCAGAAAAAGGGCAAAAATGTGGAGGACGCGGTGCGCAAGCTGGATCTGCTGATGAAAAAGGCTGGGGTCTCCCCTGCTGACCGCAAGGTCGTGGCTCCCGCGCTGGCAAGAGCTGAGGAGACCGGCTCCCCTGCCGCCGCCATGGAGCTGCCCGACGGGCGCATTGTCACGGGAAAGACCAGCGATCTGCTGGGCGCTTCCTCCGCGCTGCTGCTGAACGCACTGAAGGCCCTCGGCGGGATGCCCAAGGATCTGCACCTGATTTCCCCTGTGGCGCTTGACCCCATTCAGCATCTGAAAGTGGCCCATCTGGGCAACCGGAATCCCAGACTGCACACGGATGAAACCCTGATCGCCCTGTCCATCAGCGCGGCTACCAATCCCATGGCGGAGTTCGCCATGGAGCAGCTGGATAAGCTGCGGGGCTGCGAGGTGCATTCGTCTGTGATCTTGTCCTCTGTGGACGAGCGGACATTCAAGCGGCTGGGTGTGAACCTCACCTGCGAGCCGCGGTATATGGGTTAAATTTGTCATCCTGAGCGAGCAAAGCGAGTCGAAGGATCTACACCGTTTCGATGATTGAAAGCGGAAAGATCCTTCGACTCGCTTTGCTCGCTCAGGATGACATTTTAAAAAATCCACCGGTCAAATGGCCGGTGGATTCCTTATTTTTACAGGTTTTTCAGCACTTCCAGCAGGAACTTCCAGAGCCGTTCCGTAGAGGCGATGTCCAGACGCTCCCGGGTGGTGTGGATGTCGAGGATGTTAGGGCCGATGGACACGCAGTCGAGACCCTCCAGCTTCTCGCTGAACAGGCCGCATTCCAGTCCCGCGTGGATGGCTTCCACCTTCGGCTCCCCGCCGAACATCTCCCGATAGATGCGCACCATGGTATCCCGCAGGTGAGATTCCTTGCGGTACTCCCAGGCCGGGTACTCGCCGTCCTGGCTGTAGCTGCCCTCCAGCATTTCCGCCAGGGCTTTCAGCTGAGAGAGCACCTCCTGCTTCTCCGAATTGACGCTGCTGCGCACGGAGAAGGTGGCGCTGAACCGGTCACCCAGCTTGGCGATACCCAGATTCAGGCTGGTCTGCACCAGACCCTCAATGTCCGCGCTCCACTTCTGGACGCCGTTGGGGGCAGAGCACAGGAGGCTGATCACCTTGGCGGTGGACTCGGTGGACAGGCTGTTGCCACCCAGAGCGTCCACGTCGAACGCCTGCACCGTGGCATCCGGCTCGTCGTAGTTGGCACGAATTTCCTCCTGCAGAGCCGCCGCGATGTCGTTGATGCGCTCCAAATTGATGCCCATAGCAACCAGCGTCGCCTGACAGGAACGGGGAATGGCATTGTCCTTGCTGCCGCCGGAGAAGGAGGTCAGGCACAGGGGCATGATCTTCTGAATGCGGCTCATAAACTCGCCCATGACCTTATCGGCGTTGGCCCGCTTCAGGTGGATGTCCGCACCGGAGTGGCCGCCCTTCAGGCCGTCCACCGTCAGGCGGATGCAGGGTCCATAGACCGCCCGGCGCTCCACAGGCAGGGTGATGCAGGCGGTACAGCCGCCGGCACAGGATACGGTGAATACACCCTCCGTCTCGGAGTCCAGATTGATCAGCTTCCGGCCTTTGAGCTGGGACAGGTCGATGGCGTCAGCGCCCAGCAGGCCGATCTCCTCCTCCGTGGTCATGACCACTTCAAGCGGGGGATGGGGAATGGTCGTATCTTCCAGCAGGGCCAGAGCCATGGCGGCGGCAATGCCGTCATCGCCGCCCAGCGTGGTGCCCTTGGCGTAGACATAGGTTCCGTCGTGGGTCACGTCCAGTCCCTCTGCCGCCATGTCAATGGGGCAGGTGGTCTCCTTCTCGCAGACCATGTCGATGTGGCCCTGAAGGATCACGGGCGGGTGGTCCTCCATGCCGCAGGTGCCCGGGGCAAAGAGGATGATGTTGTTCATTTCGTCCTGAATATAGGCAAGGTCATGGGCCTTGGCAAACCCGACGAGGTAGTCGGAGATCATCTTCGTGTTCCGGGAGCCGTGGGGAATAGCGCAAATCTCTTCGAAATAGCCGAATACTGCCCCGGGCTCCAGCCCAGCCAGTCTTTTTGCTTCCATGATAATCGCTCCTTTACAATCTTTGTACGGCCCTATTCTAGCACAAAGCCAAAGATAAATCTACCCAAATGCGCTGCGGCTTCCCTGCCCCATTTTATCAAAACCTACAGTGATTATTTTTCCAGCAGAAATTTTTTCAGTTTTTCCAGATCATTGTTGAGGATCAGATCGTCGCCGATCCCCAGCTTTTCCAGCAGAGCCTGGGCAAGGGTGAAATCACCCACCGTGGCCGGGTCGTGGGAGTCGGTATTGACCACGATGGGCACTCCCATTTCCGCACACAGTGGCAGCATAATGCCGTAGTTTTTCACGCATCCGGGCCGAAGGTTTTCCTTTCGCAGGGAGCTGTTGTTTAATTCCAGGGCAGTGCCCGTGGCCTTGGCCCCGGCAACCAGCGCGGGATAATCCATGGGGTAGGTGTCGCTGTCCGGGTGGGAAATGAATTTGACCTTGGGATTTTCCATGCAGGAGATCACGTTGTCCGTGTTTTTCACCGCGCCTTCGTCCTCGTAGCACAGGCCGTGGATGCCCGCCACCGCGTAGTCAAGGCACTTCAGGTGCCGCTCATCCAAGTCCACGGTGCCGTCGTTCAGAATATTGACCTCACTGCCATAGAGCATCTCCACGCCGTAGAGCACTCTGGGAGCATCCACAAAATTACGGAAATAAATGGGATCCACCGTGCCGGGAATTCTGGGGCCGTGCTCCGTCACACCAATGAGTTTCAGGCCCCGCTCCGCCGCCGCTTGCGCCAGCTCCCGGATGGTACCGAAGGCGTGGCCGCTCATGACGGAGTGCATATGCAGGTCAGCAACAAAAGGTTTCATAGTAATCTCCTTTCTCAAATGAAAAAGACCACGGATGGAATCCGTGGTCTAGTCAACAGCCAATTATACCAGGCTCAGGGACAGGGTCAGCAGGACCCAGGCCAGAGCGATCCACTTGGTCGCGGAAGCCAGGACGGCATCCAGATTGCCCTTCTTATTCTTGCTCAGATAAGTCTCGGAAGCGCCGGTGAATGTGCTGGAAAGGCCAGCCTCCTTACCGGACTGCAGCAGGACGACAACGATCAATGCCAGAGAGCACAGGGCCTCCAGAACGATCAGAACAGTCTTCAGAATCTCCATTTTCAGTAACCTCCTTCCGCCTGTATTCGCGGAAAAGCGAATGGTATCCGGTGGGAACCACCAGGAATTTCATAATAGCCCGTATAGTATAGCATAAGGCAATGCAAATTTCAAGGGCTGAATCTGCCTTTTTTTGCTTATTTCTGCACCCAGTTGCCGGTAGCGAGGCAGTTGAGGTAGCTCTCGATGAAGGGATCCAGGGCGCCGTCCATGACCGCGTTTACATTGGAAGTCTCGCAGCCGGTGCGGGTGTCCTTGACCAGCGTATAGGGCATGAACACATAGTTGCGGATCTGGCTGCCCCACTCGATCTTCTGCTGGACGCCCTTGATGTCTGCGATATTCGCCAGATGCTCCCGCTCCCGGATCTCCACCAGCTTGGAGCGCAGCATTTTCAGACAGGTCTCCTTGTTCTGGAACTGGCTCCGCTCGGTCTGGCAGGACACCACGATGCCCGTGGCCTTGTGGATCAGACGGACGGCGGAGGAAGTCTTGTTGATGTGCTGGCCGCCGGCACCGGAGGAGCGGTAGACCTGCATCTCATAGTCCTCGGGACGGATCTCAAAATCCTCGGACTCGTCGGCGATCTCAGGAATGACCTCGATGGCGGAGAAGGAGGTCTGACGGCGGGCATTGGAATCAAAGGGAGACACCCGGACCAGCCGGTGGACGCCGTTTTCACCCTTCAGGAAGCCGTAGGCATTTTCGCCGGTCACCATGATGGAAGCGGACTTGATACCGGCCTCGTCGCCCTCCTGATAGTCCAGGATCTGGTATTCAAAGCCGTGGCGTTCCGCCCAGCGGGTATACATACGGTAGAGCATCTGACACCAGTCCTGAGCCTCGGTGCCGCCGGCACCGGCCTGAAAGCTCATGATCGCGTTGTTTCTGTCATACTTGCCTGTGAGAAGCGTTTCCAGACGGCAGGATTCCATATCCTCCGCCAGGGTCTCGTACCCTTCCTTCAGCTCCTCCAGCATGGAGTCGTCGTCCTCTTCCGCCGCCATTTCGCAGATGGTCATGAGGTCGTCCCAGCTGGACAGCATTTTTTCGTACCGCTCAATTTTGGTCTCCGTCTGCCGGGTCTTCACCACGATCTTCTGGCTTTTCTCCGGGTCGTCCCAGAAGCCGGGGGCTTCCTGCATGGCGTGGAGCCGCTCCAGCTCGCTGCGCAGGCCCTCCACATTCAGAGAATCCGCAAGACCGTCCAAAGCGGGGCGGCAGTCGTTCAGTTTCTGCTTATATACATCAAATTCAATATTCATAGCCATACTCTCTCATTTCGTCAAATTACCGAATCCCAGTATACCAAAAAGTACCGAAAATGCAAGTATTTTTTGCCGCTAACCGAAATAATCCGTAAGATCGATCTGTTTGCACGTTTTTTTGCAGAGGGCCAGCAGCTTTGGCGTGGGGATCAGGAAGAGCTTGGAAAGTCCCTTCCATAAAAAAAGCGGCGGGAAGGTTCGTCCCTTCTCCCCCATGTAGGAGCGCAGACTGTCTTTCAGGGCTTGCAGGGACCGCTCCGTGCTGCCCTCGTTGCCGGACAGATACCAGATCACGTCCAGATAGTTTTCATCGAAGGCTTCCCGCAATTCGGGCAGGGTGTCGAGTATTTTCTGCCGCCGCTTTGCCGCGCTGTCAAGGCAGTCCAGCACCAGCCGCTCCGCCGATTCCGGGGAGCTCATGACGCTGGATGCGCGCTTGCGGTAATTGTAGACAATGCGGTCAACCCGAACCACCTTCCGGGGCCGCAAAAAGCCCTGATAGGTGAAGTATTCGTCGTCGATCTTGTGACCTTCCTCGAAGAATACGCCGTCGAAAATGGAACGGCGGTACAGCTTGTTCCACAGCAGGGCGCAGGAAAAATCCTTAGGAAAACGAAGAAGGTAATCATAGCCTTCCAGCGTTTCCGCCAGTATCCGCTGTTCCTCCGCCCTGTTTCGGTAAACTTCCCGGAAGGAGCCTTGCACCGCGTCCGCATTGGTTTCCAGCAGCGTTTTCATGAGAAAGCCATAGGCAGCGGGTTCTAAGTAGTCGTCGCTGTCCACGAAGGTCAGGTAATCCCCAGTAGCAGTCCGCAGACCGGCGTTTTTCGCCGCCGCCGCGCCGCCGTTTTTCTGGTGGATCACCCGCACACGGGGGTCTTTTGCCGCGTATTGGTCGCAGAGCTGCCCGGAAGCGTCGGTGGAGCCGTCGTCAATGAAAATGACCTCCAAATCCCCATAGTCCTGGGACAGAATGCTGTCCGCGCACTGGGGAAGGTATTCTGCCACGTTATAGACGGGCACGATCACAGAAATGGTCTGATTCATGTTCCTTCCTCCCGGTGCAGTTTCGACAGCAGCCACCACAGGGGTTTACAGGGGTAGGCCGCCTCATAGGCCCACAGGGTTTTCCAGCCGGGATGGAAGCTGCCGCTCTCCCCTGCCAGTTTCAGCGCCGAGCGCAGCTTCCTGCGAAGCTCCTTCCTGTAGACCTTCGGCGCGGCTTTCAACTGCTCGAAGCTACTGAACAGATACTGTTCCGACGCTTTTTTCAGCAGGCGCTCATCTTTCTTCTCTCTGGCAAAGGCGATCTGCTGCTCAAAGGCTTCCAGGGCGTGCATCCGTTTGTAGCTCCATGGAGACTTCATGATGCCGCCGGGATTCTGATAGTAGGCATAGAGCACCATAGGGGTCACGCCAACAGTTCCGGCCTGATATACCGCCTGATAGGTAGTGAATTCATCCTCATGGAGCTTTCCCACGGGATAGCGAAGGTTTTTGAACAGGGATTTATGGTACAGCTTGTTCCAGGCCACCGCCGTCTGGCCGTTCTGGTAGTCCCCGCAGTAGAAGTCTCCGGCGCTGATACGCATGGCGCTTTTGTAGGGCTGCGCCGGGAAGTCCTCCCCGGAGGTGCGGAAAAAGTCACACACGCTGACGCGGCAGAGGGTCTGCTCCGCCGTTTCGTAGAGCACCTTTAAAAAATCCGGGTGTACCCAGTCGTCGCTGTCCACAAAGGCCAGCCAGCGGCTGGTACTGTTGGCGAAAGCCCAGTCGATGCCGGAATTCCGGGCGGCGGACAGGCCGCCATTTTCCTGATGGATCACGTGGACGCGGCTGTCCTGTTTCCCGTAAGCGTCACACATCGCCCCGCAGCTGTCCGGGCTTCCGTCGTCCACCAGGATCAGTTCAAAGTCGGTATAGCTCTGGCAGAGGATGCTGTCCACACAGCGGCTTAAAAATTCCTCCACCTTATATACCGGCACGATCACACTGATGTTTGCCATGTTACTTTCCTCTTAAGATAGACTTGACCTTCTCGTAGCCCTTTTCTCCAAGCAGGCGGGTGCCGATGGCCACCCGGCGCTCGCTTGCCCGCTCCCGGGCCAGCCGCTTTGCCTCCGCTTCCAGGTACTGCCGCTCCTCTTCCGTCTGCCAGGAGCCTGAAAACCAGTGGATCGCCACGGTTTTCCGGGTTTTTTGCAGCACCTTTGTGTCAAAATCCACTGGGCAGAAAATTTCCCTTGGGTAAATGGTCAGTCCCGCCACCGTTTGCAGCCGGTCGTTGCACACAAGTCCCTTGCTCAGGCACAGGTCCGTCAGCACCTGTACATTGGTGGTAGTATCCAGGGTGCCGTCCGGAAGCAGGAAGCTGGCGTGGTCATAGTGGGCCAGGAATTCCCGGAACAGCGGAAAATCCTTCTCACAGGCCAGAAGCCCGGTCTGCACCCGCTCCGGGTGCTCGAAGCCCGCAAAGGCCTGATGCTTTAAATAGGGGTCTAGGGGCCTCACCAGCTCCACATCCGTGTCCATATAGACGCCGCCCTGTTCGGTGAGCGAGCGCAGGCGCACGTAATCCGTGACAAAGGCCCAGCGGCCTGCAGCCATGGCCTGCTGTACATAGTTCGGCGCGGAAGACAGATCAAAATTATCCTCGTTCCACTCCACGATCTCGTAGTCGGGGCAGTATTTTTTCCAGCTTTTGATGCACTTCTCTGCCAGCTTTGGCTTGGGTTTCCTGCCGAACCAGCAGTAATGGATCACTTTTGGGATCGCCATAATTTCCCCTCCCCGGTTATTTCCAGAGCTTGCGCACCTTCTCCGCCACGTGCCAGAATTTGCCCATGGCGTTGGGATGGGCCGCTTCCAGCAGGCTCAGCTTTTCCCGCCGGGTCAGCTTCAGCTTCTCCCGGTTCAGGAATTTCTGGACATCCGCCAGAATGCCGTTGGCCAGCTCCGGGCGTTTCAGCTCATTACGCACGCCGTAGCAGCCGGAAGCCGCCGCTTCCACGTACCGTTCCAAAAAACGCTGGGCCAGCGTGTGATAGCCCACGCTCTGGTAATAGCTGATCATGCTCTCCAAGGCCCAGAGATAGTCCAGCCGTTTCAGGCTGAACTTTCCTTTTGTGGTGCTTTCCGGGTTCGTGCGGTAAAAATACAGCTGGCCCGGCAGCATGGCCAGGGTCTTGGCAGGCAGCAGCCAGCGGGTCACGGCTTCGTTGTCCTCGTAGACCCGGCCCGTGTGGAAGGGATATCCCTGCACATACTCCCGGCGGATCAGCTTGGCGCAGGCCACCCAGCCGGGATACAGCTCCCGGTCGTGCAGATCCGTCAGGGTCTTTTCGTCCATGGTCAGTTTTTCATAGGAAAACGCCATAGGCTGCCCGTAGTCCTCCGGCAGCTGGGGCGCTTCCAGCATCTGGCACATGCTGATGCCCGCGCCGCTCTCCACCGCCGCCCGGTGCAGGTGCTCCAGCATCTGAGGGTGAATGACATCGTCACTGTCCACATAGCACAGCCACTTGCCCTGGGTCATGGGCAGGGCATGGTTTCTCGCCGCCGCCTGGCCCTGATTGGGCTGGTGAATGACCCGGACCCGGTCATCCCGCTGGGCGTATTCATCGCAGATGGCGCCGCTCTGATCGGGACTGCCGTCCTCAATGAGCACCAGCTCAAAATCCCCATAGGTCTGGTCCAGAATGCTGTCCACGCAGGCATTCAAGTATTTTTCCGCCCGGTAAACCGGGACAATGATACTGATTTCCGGCATTTTTCCACCTTCTTTTTATGTTTTTCTATGTTCCATCCAGAACCGGCCCAGCTTTGCCGCAAGGGGCGCGCAGTCTGACAGCATCCCGTAGTCCGCCCAGAATTCAATATATCCCAGGTGCCATCCCCGACGGAACAGCCGGCGCAGCCGGGCGCGGATCTGGCGGTCATAGCGGGCCATGCCCTCCGGGGCGGTGCGGACCTCCAACAGCTGGGCATAGACATTTTCCAGATATTCCCGGAAGCGGAAATGGCGCATCTCTTCGTCAGAGCGCCGGGTGAAAAAGTCGAGCTGCTGCTCATACGCCTGCCAGACCTCCATGCGTCTGGGATTCCACTTTTTCTTGGTCAGACCCTCCGGGTTCCAATAATAGGCGTACAGGCTCGCCGGGACCACCGGCAGGGTTTCCTGGGCAAAGAGGATCCGATAGGTCACATATTCATCGTCAAAGTAGGTCCCCACAGGGTAGCGGAGGGTCTCAAAGCAGTCCCGTCCGTAAAGCTTTCCCCAGGGCACCGTGGCCAGAATCTGCTGGCTGCGGTAGAAGTCCGCCGGCTTCCACTGCTCTGCCCAGGGAAGCGCCGATACGCAAGGCAGTTCCCCGTCCTCCAGCTCCTGATAGCCGCAGATGCTGAGCTGTGTCCCGCCGGACACAGCCGCGTCCAGCAGGCACTCCAGCATCCGGGGGTGGATCCAGTCGTCGCTGTCCACAAAGGTGATCCACCGGCTGTCAGAGTGCGCGTACATCCAGTCCAGCCCCGTGTTCCGGGCAGCGCCGACACCGCTGTTTTTCTGGTGCAGGACTGTGATCCGGCTGTCCCGCGCCGCGAATTCGTCGCAAAGCGCGCCGCTGCCGTCGGTGCTGCCATCGTCCACCAGGATCAGCTCCCAGTCCTGAAAGGTCTGGGCCAAAATGCTGCTTACGCATCTGGACAGCAGCGTTTCCGTGTTATAGATAGGGGTGATCACGCTGACAACTGCCATACCCGCTCCTCCGCAATCGGTCAGGTCCGCGCAAGCTCCTCAAACAGGGCTTCCACTTCCTGAATCATTCTGGTTCCGTCAAAATAGGCGCTTCGATTCTTTGCGCCCTGTAGTGTCTGCTGATAGAAGGTTTCGTCCGTCAGCATCCGCTCGATGCCCGCTTCCAGGGCGGCATTGCTGTTTTCCGTGATCAGGCCGCAGACATGGCCGCCTAAGACATCGCCCACAGAATCAATGGGAGTCACAATGGGCACCCCAAGGCACATGGCTTCCATGGCGGTCACAGGCAACCCCTCCGTATAGGAGCTGCTGACCAGAAAACGGCTGTGCTTGATATAGGGGTAAGGATTGGACTGATAGCCCGCCATGATGACGGTATTTTCCAAGCCCATGGCGCGGATCAGCCGCCGCAGAAAGTCCCCGTCCGGGCCGTCGCCTACGATCACCAGCCTGTGGGCGATGCCCCGGTCCAGCAGGTGCCTGTGCATGACGATCAGCCGCTCAAAGGCCTTTTCCGCAGAGAGCCTGCCCACCGCGCAGATGTAGGGTAGATCCGCGCTCGGCAGATCCGCTTCCGCCTGGGCAAGATGCCGGACGTTTTCGCTGTTCATGGGGTTATAGTGCAGCTCCACTCCGCTTTCCAGGCCGCTGATTTGCCGAAAGGCATCCCACGCGGCGTGGGAGACGCAGACGATCCGGTTAAACCGGGACAGAAGCTCCCGGTGCTCCTCCGCTTCCCTGCGGTAGTCCGGGTTGGTGCCGGGGTCACCATGGATGTATTTCACCGTCTTCGCTCCCGGGGCAAACACCAGTTCCTCATGATACCAGACGTTATAAGAGACCACGATGTCCGCCCAGCGGGGCAGGCATACCTCCAAAAGTCCCGCGCCGCCGTTTTGATAGGCCTGCTGGGCCCGAAGCTTTTTGGATAGATTTCCCAGCTTTTTTATGGGATTCCAGGTGGGCTGGCGGCAGGAGTAGTCGTAGATCAGCTCGATACCCGCGTCCCGGAATTTCTGCTCCCATTCACCGCCGGGATTCTGCACAAATACCTTTGCTTCAAAGCGGTCCTTATCCAGAAGGCCGATGAGGTCAAATAGCGCCTGCTCCGCTCCGCCGCAGACCAGCTTATGCTGGACGAACAGAATGTGGATCCGCTCCATGCTTCATTCCTCCCCGCCGCAGCGACGGACCTTGGCCGCCGGGAACCGGATGTGGCCCCAGTTGGCCTGATTCCACACAATGTCCTCCGGCTCCTGGACCTCAAAGTAGAAGGCAGGCATCAGCAGCTCCTGATCGAAGCTGTTGCCGCAGTCATCCTTCTCAAACAGCACCATGTCCAGCCGGTAGCGGCCGTTCGTCAGGCTGATGGGGGCAAATTCCACCACATAGTCCTGATCGGCGTTTCCTTCGCAGCTTCCCAGAAGCACGTCCGGCATGGTGCCCACCGGGGTCTCGTCCCGGGTCCGCAGCTCCAGCCGCAGATGCAGCTCTTCAAAGGCCGTCTTCGTATGGACCCGAAGCTTCATGCGAATTTTTTCCCCGGAACGGTACAGGGAGTTTTCCTTGTCCAACAACGTTACATGGGTGATCTGGGCATTGCCGGGGACATAGGGGGAACGGGCGCTGGTCTGCATCAGGTCAAATTCCGTCTGATTCTCCGACCACTGCTCGTGGGTGTTGCTCAGGTAGAGTTCAATTGCCTGCTCCACGTCGCCAATGAAGATAATTTTGCCCTTGTCCATGACCACGCAGCGGTCGCATAGGCGGCGGATGGTGCTCATGTTGTGGGAGACGTAGAGGACAGTTCTTCCCTCCTGCTTGGCAACATCCCGCATTTTGTCGATGCATTTGCGCTGGAAGGCCACGTCGCCCACCGCCAGCACCTCGTCCATGATCATGATCTCGCTGTCCAGGTGGGCCGCCACGGAGAAGGCCAGCTTGACGAACATGCCGCTGGAATACCGCTTGACGGGGGTGTCGATGAACTCCCGAACTTCGGAAAATTCAATAATATTTTCCATTTTGGCGTCAATTTCCGCCTTGGTCATGCCCAGGATCGCACCGTTCATATAGACGTTTTCCCGGCCCGTCATTTCGCCGTTGAAGCCGGTGCCCACCTCCAGCATGGAGGCCACCCGGCCATAGAGGTCGATTTGCCCTTCCGTAGGGGCGGTGACCCGGCACAGCAGCTTCAGCATGGTGCTCTTGCCCGCGCCGTTGCTGCCAATGATGCCCAGGGCTTCGCCCTTGTAGACGGTCAAATCAATGCCGTTGAGGGCCATAAAGGTCTGACCCACCAGCCGCTGATCGGTGCCGATGAGGGTGTTGGGGTCTTCCCTGCCCCGAACTCTTGCCCACCAGCTTTGCAGGTCAGCACTCAGGGTGCCGCCGCCGATCTGTCCCAGCCGGTAGCGCTTTTTTACGCCTTGCAGGCGCAGGGCAACTTCTCTGTTTTCCACTCAACGCACCTCCTTACACCGTATCCATAAAGGTCCGCTCGACCCGGTTGAAGATCATAATGCCCAGCACCGCCACCAGCAGCGTCACCGCCCAGGACAGGCCGTAGAAGCCCCAGTGCAGGCTGCCCTGCCCCAGAATGGCATAGCGCATGACTTCCACGGAGCAGGTCACGGGATTTAAAAGCAGTCCCGTGCGCATCCACCCCTCCGCGGCGGTGGAGAGAGGGTAGACGATGGGGGTCAGATACATCCACAGCTGGACGCCGAACTCCACCAGCACCGTCAGGTCCCGGTATTTCGTGGTCATGCTGGAAATGATAATGCCGCAGCCCATGCCTAAGATGCCCAGATGCACCAGCTCCACCGGGATCATCAGCCATGCTGCCCAATGAGGCTGCACCTCCCCGCGGATCAGGAAATAGGCAAGGAACAGGCACACCATGATCATTTGGATAAAGAAGCGGATGATGGTGGAAATGACATTGGAAATAGGGGTCACCAGCCGGGGGAAATAGACCTTGCCGAAGACGCCTGCGTTTTCCGTAAAGGTGCTGGCGTTGGTGGTCAGGCAGTTGGCAAAATAGGCCCAGATGGCGTTGCTGCACAGATAGAACAGGTAGGTCGGCACGCCGTCGGTGCCGATACCGGCGATCTCGCCGAAGACGAAGGCCTGCACCAGGCTGCTCATCAGGGGCGTCAGGAACAGCCACGCCGGGCCGAGGATGGTCTGCTTGTAGGAGACCACGAAATTGCGCTTGGTGAACAGGTAAATGAGGTCCCGGTAGTTCCAGACCTCTTTTAAATTCAGTTCCAGCCATTTGTGTTTGGCGGAAATATGGGTGTGATATTCTGCCATAGCTTACCTCTTCCTCTTGATTGTTTTTACAAGGCCGTCGATCCAGCGCACCGGGGGGACCAAAAGCCGGGGCATTCCGATATAATCCGCGATTTGGGCATCGGTGAGCCTGTCCGCCGCCTCCGTGGCGTAGCCGTACCACATGGCAAGCTTCCTTCTCAGAGGGTCGTGGAGGAACCGCGCCTTTTCCCGGAAAAAGATACCCGTGCCCTGGAGATTGTTCCAGAACAGGTCGTCTCCGGCACTGGTCAGGCCGTCGGGCTGGTATTCGTAAATCGTCAGAATTTCGTTGTAGAAACGGATCTTCCAGCCGTCGGCGGCCATGCGGTTCCAGGCCACGGCTTCCGTCATGAAGCGCTCCCCCTCGCAGACGGGGTACGGGTATTCCCGGTGCACCTGCGTATAGAACAGAAGCGCCCGCTCCCCTTTGACCACGCCGTAGCGGTCAAGGGCTGTGCCGTCATAATAAGGCTGCGGCAGGACTTCGTTGGGGGTCTGTCCCGGGGCGGTGCCTAAATTACCGGAAATTGCGCAGAATTTCCCGTTTTTTGGAAGCTCCGCTTCCCAGCGAGCCGCGGTCTCCAGCGCATTGTCCAAAAGGAAATCGTCGGAATCCACGGTGAAAAACAGCTCTCCGGCCGCCAGTTCCAGACCGTGATTGATGGCCCGGCATTTGCCGCCGTTTTCCTGATAGGCATAGCGGATGGGGAAGGGATTTTCCTCAATCTGCCATGCTTTGACCAGTTCCTCTGTGCCGTCGGTGGAGCCGTCGTCTACGATGAGCCATTCAAAGTTGTGAAAGGTCTGCCACTGTAGGGAGCGGTACAGTTTGGGAAGCGTATGCGCCCGGTTGTAGGCCGGGGTAAATACGGTGATTTTATATGCAAATTCCATGTTACACCTCAACTCAGCAGGTGAATATCGATCAGAAAGTTCAATAATTTAGCGGTACCTTCCAGATGATTCTGGGCAGCTTTCAGCAATACTTTTCGTTTGGCAGAAACCTCTTTGGAAATTTCCAGCGGTGTAATCCGCCCCATAACCTCACTCAGTTTCTTTCGGGCCGCTTCCATTTCTTCGTCATTCAGGCTATTTAAACAGCCCTGCATGGATCCAAGGCAGGTCATGAGCAGGTCGGCTTTTGCTTCCCAGACAAGGGCCGGGAACCGCTGTTCAAAATACGCTAACCGCTGCAATTTGGCATCCAGCCCCTGCAAACGCCGCAGGGAGTAGGGCTTGTGCATGGCGCTGCCGGACTGCTGACGGTAGGCATACATACAGGCCGAGCTGTGGGCCAGTTTTTTTGCGTTGCCGAGAACCTGATAGGTAAAAAACTCGTCGTCAATGAGGTTGCCCTCCGGGAAACGGATATCTCCCACACATTCCCGGCGGTAGAGCTTATTGGGGGGTGTCTGGCGGAAGACCTGGTCCTGAATGTGCAGGCGCAGGGCTTCCTCCGTATCGCAGACCATTATTTCTGCCCCAGTCCCATCGTCCATGGGAAGATCGTCGGTTTCCGTCATGCCGATCTCGCATTCCGCGATGTCCACGCCATCTTCCATCAGGCTGTACAGGTGGGAGAACAGATTGGGGTGCAGGTAGTCATCGCTGTCCACGAAAGCGATCAAATCGCCCGCGGCCGCGTCCAGCGCTGTATTCCGGGCCGCACCGGCTCCGGCATTCTCCTTGTGAAACACCCGAACGCGGCTGTCCCGCTGTGCCCAGCGGTCGCAGATCTCGCCGCTTCCGTCGGGGGAGCCGTCGTCCACCAGCAGAACTTCAAGATTCTGGTAGGTCTGCTCCACGATAGACTGGATGCAGTGGTCAAGATATTTTTCCACCCGGTACACCGGGACGACCACACTGATCAGCGGTAAATCGGTCATGTTTTCTCCTTCTAATGCTGCTCCTCCCGCTGGAAAAGGGCCACAAAGGCACCGTAAGCCAGGTGGAAGCTCCAGGGGGCACAGCAGATCATGTTGGCAAGCACTTTATTTCGAAGCGACAGCAGGTGAAAGTGTTCCCGCTCCTTTTGGAGCATCTCCCGCACCCGCTGGCGGTAGGTTCCGTATTGGTTTCGCTGGGGATCGACATCCACCTGAGCGTAGGCAAAGAGCAGATTTCTAAGCAATGCCTGATGCACGTCATCCCGCATTTCCGGGCTGCACCGCTCCAAGAGCAGACGCCGCACCCGGATGGGGTCAAAAATATGGGCCTCGGTGATACCCTTGCAGGAGGCGGAATCCTTGCGCAAAATGTAGTGATAGGGGCAGTTCCCCTCGAAAACCCCGATTTCCGCCCGGTCAAAGAGGTAATAATTCATGAGAAGGTCTTCGTTGTTGCGAATGGTCGGGTCCATCCAGTCTTCGATTCCTTCAAAAAGCTTTCGCCGGTACAGCTTGGTGCACAGGCTCATGCTCACGTCCCGGTTGTCCAGCAGCTCCCAAAGTCCCCTGCGGTGATCCTGGGTGTGGACTTTGCCGGACTGGTGGACGTACTCAATTCGTCCGTCGGAATAATGGACCTGATGGCCGCAGTGGGAGATATCCGCGTTCGCGCTTTTGGCGTTTTCAAGAAGCCGGGCGTACATCTGGGGTTCCACATAGTCGTCGCCGTCCATAAAGGCGATCCAGTCGCCGTTGGATTCCCTGACACCCCGGAGCCGGGCAGAGGTGACGCCGCCGTTTTCCTTGAAAACCGTGCGGATTCTCCCGGATTTTGCGGCATAGTCCCTCATGACCTCCGCCGTGTTGTCCGTGGAGCCGTCATCCACCACGATGATTTCCAGGTTAGGATGGGTCTGGGCCAGCAGGCTGTCGAGACTTCTTCCTAAATATGGGCCGATGTTATAGGCCGGTACGATCACCGAAATGGTGTCCATGGTTTCACCTCATTTGCTGTAGCAGGAAATATAGTCACGGGCCATCTGATCTGCGGAAAAGGTCTGACTTTGCATCTTTGCGGCCTGACCCAGTTTTTGACGCAGAGCTTTGTCCTCCACCATGCGGGCAAGGGCATCACAGACAACCTCCGGCTCAGGCTCCACCAGAAGGCCGCTTTCTCCATCAGAAATCATGTCCGGGATGCCGCCCACCCGGGACGCAACGATTGGCAGGCCCGTACCCATGGCCTCGATGATGGTCATGGGGTTTCCTTCATAGATGGACGGAAGAGTGAAAATATCCGCGTCATGGAGATAGGGATACACATTGGACTGCATTCCGCAGAACTCCACTGCGTCCGCGATGCCCTTCTCCTGAGCCAGCGCTTCCATGTCAGAGCGCAAGTCGCCGTCACCAACCAGCCGCAGGCGGCACTCCGGGTGGGTCTCCCGCAGCAGACGGAAGGCTTCCAAAAGCCCCGCATGGTTCTTGGGAATATCGAACCGTCCCACGTGGAGGATTGTCACGGTGTTTCCCGTCTCATAGGAGGTTTTGGGAATGCACCGGGACAGGTCGATGCCGTTGTAAATTACCGGCACATTCCCCAGCGGCAGGACGTAAAAATCAGAGACGGACGCCTGCACCTCCGGGGTCAGGGCCACGGGCACCGACCAGTTTTTGCGGAAATAGGTGTCGTTGATGATCTTCTGGATCCGGCCCTCCGCTTCCCGATCGGCAAGGGAGTGCACCGTGTGGACGCACTTCTTTACCCCGGCCAGCTTTGCCGCTGCCGCGGCGTACTTGATGACATCCAGATGGGTGTGCACAACGTCCGGTCGCTCCTGCTTCATGAGCTTTGTGAGTTTGGGCACCATCGACAAATCAAGGCCCAGCTTTTTGTCAAGATATACAATTCGAATCCCCGCTTCCTCCATGCGCCGGGCGATGGGGGTACGCTCATTGTAGAGACTGACCACGAAGACCTCCTGCCCCGCGTTATTCAGGGCATAGGTCAGATTTTCGCACATGATCTCCGCCCCGCCGAAGCAGAAATAGGGAATGACCTGCATGATTTTCATATGGTTTCCTCAGATATAACAGTCCAAAATGGCCTTTTTGTAGGCATCTGCGTCGTTGATGGAATCAAACTTCCGCTTGGCGTTGTCCGCAAGAACGGTGCGGTGGGCAGGGTCGGCAAAGATTTTCAGCAGATCCTGGGCCATCTGCTCGTCGTCATCCGTCAGATAGCCGCTGACGCCGTCCTCCAATAAGTCTTTCATGCCGTCGGAGGGGGTGCTGACCACCGGGGTGCCAAGGTACATGGCTTCCAGCGCGCACATGGGAGTGCCCTCCCAGCGGGAGGTGAGGATCATGGCCTTGCTGTCCGCCACCATTTTGATGGGGTTGCTCTGAAAGCCCAGGAAGTGGACATTTTCCTGAATATTCAGGCTTTTACACAGGGACTGGGCTTCCTCCAGCAGCTCTCCGGTGCCCACGATAGCCACCTTCAAATCGGGCTTGTCCTGCTTCAGCCGGGCGCACAGCCGCATGAGCCGCTGGGGGTCCTTCTGGAAGGTCAGGCGGCCCACGTAGATCATGTCGAAGTCATAGGTCTGCAAATCCTGCATCTTTTTGTCGGATATCTGCTGGGTATCGATGATATTGTACAGGACGCTGCTCTTTTTCGCGAAGAATTTATGAAAAGCATAGCCGTCAAAGGAGCTTTGGGATACCCACAGAATGTGCTTTGCCTTGAAGCCCGCGATCAGGTAGCCCACGGTCTTGGGGGACAGGCCCCGGGCGTCGTAGGCGTTGTTGTGGATGTGGGACACCAACGGGATCTTTCCGCAGCACAGGGCGCTGAAAAGGCCCGCCCGCATATCGTGGGCGTGGATCAGGTCTGGCTTCTGCTCCCGGATGACCCGGCTCAGCTCGGAGACGCTCATGGTCTTCATGGGCAGGTAAGTGACCTCCTGCTCGTCAAGCATCTGGGCCACGATGTCGCTTTCCGGGCTGGTATAGACCATGTCGATCTCCCCCCGGAAGGATTTGATGATCTGGCAGACCACCTTCTCCGCGCCGGAGTAGATGCGGGAATTCAGCACGTGCAATACTTTCATGAGCAGCCCTCCTGTTTTGACAGCTCCACGGCGGCTTCGCGCATATTCAGGCTGCGCATTCCGTAAGTTTGCTTCAATTCTTCATAATAGGAAAAAATCTCTTCCAGCTGTTTCAGGTGTTCCTCCGTGCGCACGCCAATGTTGTGGGGGTGCCACCACAGGTGGAAGGTCAGGCCGTTTTTCGCCGCGTGGAGCATCTGGGCCTTGATGCGGCGGAGTTTCAGCCCTTCCAGCGGCAGGTGGGGGCGGATGGGCCGGAACATTCGGGAGCCGGTGAGATTCCAGATACCGCCCTCGTTTTTGGGGATGTATCCCCCAAGCCCCGTCAGCGGAAGGTACATATCCAGGGTGCGCAGCACTTTAAAGAGAAGGCCGCTCCCCACATGATTGTAGATCCAGTCGTTTTCCTCGTCCCGGTAGGCGGTAAAGCCCGCCTGACGCAGGATTTCCGTATAGTTCGGTTCACACTGGTTTCTGGGCAAAATCACGGAGGTCAGGTCGTAGCCGTGATCCTTGGCAATGGCCTTGGCCGCCGCCATGTCAACCGCAAACTGCTCCGGGGTCTGGCCCGCCTCCCGGCAGTAGTAGTGGCTGAAGGTGTGGCTGCCGATCTCCTGCCCCGGCACGGCGGCGATTTCTTTCAGAAGAGAGGGGGCGTAAAAACAGGGAGCTTGCTGCTCGTTTTTGCCGATTTTGGCGAATTCCGGGTAAGGATTCAGCGCTTCATTGGCATAGCCCGGTTTGTCTTCCGGGAAATAGCGGCAGACTTCCTCGTAGTTTTCCGCAAACAGGAAGCCCACGGCGGCCCAGGTGGCATGGATGCCGTGCTTTTGGAACAATTCCAAAAGCTGCGGGATGGCCTTTCTGCCGCCCAGGACGTTATCCTGATATTCTTCCAGCGGGCAGACATCCAGCATGCCCCAGAACAGTTCAAAGTCCAGCGAAACGATCAGCGTTCCCGGCATCCTTATCTCCCCTCTCCAAAGTAAATTTCCTTCATCCGGGCGTGGATGGTTTTTTCGTCAAACAGCAGCGACCGCTCTGCCGCGGCCTGACCCAGCGCTTTTCGCTTTTCCGGGGCGGCATACATCTTCATCAGCATATCTGCCAGCGCTTCCGGTGTATTCTCGCAGAACAGGCCCGACACGCCGTCCTCAATGAGGTCCGTGTTGCCCCGGATCTTCGTGCAGATGATGGGCATGGCGCTGCTCATGGCCTCCATCAGCGCAACAGACAGGCCCTCCCGGAATGACATGAACACAAACTGGTCACAGCAGCGGTATAATTCCGGGGCGTCGGTGCGGTAGCCAAGGAAATGCACATGGTCAGAAATTCCCAGCTGGGCGGCGCTTTGTTCCAGAGTCTGCCACTGTTCGCCCCGGCCCACGATCAGGTAGTGCATATGGGTGAATTCTTCCCGGTCTTTCAGGGCCGCCAGGGCTTTTAATACGGTGATGTGATTTTTATTGGCTGTCATTTCCGCCACGGTGAGCATCAGGAAATCCTCGTCCGTAAAGCCCAGGGATGCCCGTTTCGCCTGACGGTCGATCTGCAAATTGCGGAACTTCCCCGTATCGATGCCAACGCCGGGGACATATTCGATGCGCTTTGCGGGGAGCCGCTTTTGGGCACGGGCGTAGTCCTCCCCGTTGATGGTGATGAGCACGTCCGTCACCGGGGCCAGCAGACGCTCCGGGGGGTAAAACAGCAGCCAGTATTGTGCCGGCGCGCCGGCGAAGAAGTGGAAGCCGTGGGCGGTGTAGATCACCCGTGTCCCCTGCTTCCGGGCGTCCAGCGCCGCCAGCCGGGCGATCAGTGCGCCAACGGGGGTATGGCAGTGGATAATGTCATAGTGCTCCCGGTCGATGATTGCTTTCAGCATCTTGTAGGCTTGCAGATTCTTCGGCTTCCAGGGCATCCGCTCGAAGGGGATATCGTAATAGGTATCGCAGTAAGGGATCATGCAGTCCGCTTTGTCTTCATAGTCATTCCGGGAGGCCACAGCGGTCTCCCAGCCCGCCTCCTGAAACAGCTTCAGATAGGGAATATGAAACTGCATGATGTGGGTCTTTACCACCGTTGCCACGAACAGAACCTTTTTCTTCATACTGCCCCGCCTCACATTGGGAAAAATGGTCATAATTTCAGTCGTATTATACATCTATTCCGATGGAATTGCAAGCACTAGTAAAGCGGCCGGGCAGACAAGCCCGGCCGCTCATTGTTCCACAAACAAATATCACTCTCACCGTAGGGGCCGATGCTTGCATCGGCCCCTGGTAAATGTGTACAATCATTTCCGCTTTCCGGCAAATTCGGAACACCCGTGAAAGGGGCGATGTGGGCATCGCCCCCTACGGAGTGCTTTTGACGTTCTGCCGCTGGCAATTAAATTAATACTTTGCGCTGTTTTACCCGGAGCAGCATGAAAATTCCAAGAACCGCGCCCAAGGGCCAGCGGATGAACCAGGCGTCCGGCAGCAGGAACACCACCGCCAGCACAGCACAGAACACCAGCGGGTATCCAAGCCACAGCTTCAGGGGGAAGGGATAGTCCTGCCTGCCCAAACGGGCGGCGTAGATATGGTGGAGCGTCAGCTGCAAACAGTGGGAAGCCAGCGTGGCCACCGCCGCGCCCGCCATGCCCATGGCCTTGATGAACACATAGTTGAGGACCAGATTCAGCAACGACGAGGAAATGGTGATCGCCGCCACCACCTTGGGCTTCTTATGGTAATACTCAAAATTCACCGGGAAGGTGCAAAGGAAGTTTACATAATACCCAGACACAAACAGCGGGAGCAGAATGGTCGCTACCCAGAATTCCCTGGGCGCATACAGGTGGTACACCTCCGGGGCCAGCAATATGAAGCCGCAGGCCAGAATGGTGAAGACCTCAAGGAAATTCCGGGATTTTGCCAGCATGGATTCCCGCTCCCCTGTCTTCATCTCCTCAAAGAAATAGGCGCACCAGATGTTGTTCAGCGCCTGAAACAAGATAAACAGAAAATTGGCAAAGTTCCAGGCGTTTCCGTAATAGCCCACGGCGGCAGTATCCATCAGGGCATTCAGCATCAGGCTGTCCATCTGGTTGAGGATCAGATCAGAAAGATTGTGAAAAACCGCGGGAAGGGCCAGGATCAGGCAGAATTTCCAATATTCCCGGTGGAAAAAGGTCTTTCCCCGGAACAGAATCCAAAGGCAGACGCCAGTACCTACCACGCCGTAGGTCACGGAATTGGCAATCACCCGGCCCACATACCGGGTCTCATAGGGCATTTGCAGGATCAGGATGACGGCCAGTACCAGCGGCACCAGCACCATCACCATGGACAGGATCATATTCCAGCCGGCCCGGAATTCGTAGACATTTTTCTTGTTCAGAAACTCCACACAGAAGGTGCCGAAGGCCTGAAACAGCATCAGAAGGACCAGCGCGGGCGTCATATCCAGCAGTGACGATATGGGCTTCAGGAACAGCAGGACGATCCCCGTACACAGCCCGAAGAACAGCGCCGACAGGGTCATGGCCGAGGACTGATAGCCCCTCTGGGCCTCCTCCGGATATTCGACCCTCGCGTTTGCCAAAGTGGTCTGCGTTTGCAGAGAGAACACCACGGCAACAATGCTCACCAAGATATTGTACAGCTTTAAACTGCCATAGCCGCTGCCCCCCAGCAGACGGGTGAACAGCATACCCGTGAAAAACGCGGAGCCTTTCAGGACTACGGTGCTGAGAATATTAAAAAAAGCGATACGGTTTTGTCGTTTCATGGATTCTCCAAATTACGCCCTGTGAAACACTGGACGCAGCAGGTGGTAGAGGTTCAAAATCAGGAGAATATCCGTGACCCGCTGCTGTCTCGTCAGCCAGGGGCAGGTCAGGATGAATTTCCAGTGCCTTGCAAGCTCCCGGCGGGCAAAGCGGTACTCCCCGTCATAGGCCCTGCGGATATCAGAGGACGCGTGGTCAAGCCGCAGCAGGATATGGTACAAAGAGTGGACCCGCAGAAATTCCGCCTGGGGAGCGATCTTGGGATGATTCTTTCGGATATCCTCCAAAATAACCGCCGTATGCTGAGAATAATGGAAGGTTTTCTCCGTGATCCCCGCGCCCTTGGAAATGCTGCCGGAGCGGTGGAAATAGTTGTAAAAGGGTTTCTCGCAGAGAATGGCCCGCTGGGCTTTCAATGCCAGCCGGTAGGTCACCGGGATATCCTCACTGGTTTTCCCCTCGGGATAGCGGATGCCCTCGAACAGCTCCCGACGATAGAGCTTATCACAGGCGCTGGAATCACAGTGGTCCCACAGAAAGATCCTGCCCGTCAGAGTCTCACCGTCAGTCTGCTCTTCCCTTTCCGGGCACAGGCCCAGGGTCTTATCACCCGTGGCCTCATCCACGTCACAGCGTCCCGCGCAGACGATTTGGGCGTCGTACTGTTCCATCAGGGCCAGCATGACCGCGTACATCTCCGGCTCGATCCAGTCGTCGCTGTCTACGAAGCCGATGTACTGCCCCGCGGCCACATCCAGTCCCGCGTTGCGGGCACTGCTGAGACCCCCGTTTTTCTTGTGAAGCACCCGAATTCTGGTGTCTTTTTTGGCGTATTCTTCGCAGATACGGCCCGAATCATCGGTGGAGCCATCGTCCACCAGAAGAATTTCCAGATTTTTGTAGGTCTGGGCCAGAATGGAGTCCACACACCGGGGAAGCCAAGCCGAAACGTTGTATACCGGCACGATGACGCTGATCAGCGGGGTTTGTTCCATTCTCAGCTCTCCTTTTCCGACAGCTGCCGGTAGATTTCCAGCAGGCCGGCAAGATTTTTTTCCGGGTCGTGGGTCGCCGCCGCATGGCGGGAAGCCGCGGCCCCCAGTTCCTCTGCTTGGGTCTCCATTTCAAAGACCCGGCAGATATCATAGGCCAGCATCCCCGGGTCAGCGGAGGGATAGAGGAACCCTTCCGTTCCATGTGTCAACATGGTGCTGACGCCGCCCACGTCCGCGGCCACGCAGGGCGTGCCCAGCAGCATGGCCTCTCCCAGAGAATTGGGAGAATTGTCCACCGTGGAAGGCAGGGTGAAGACGTTTGCCCTAAGATACTGCTCCTTCATCCTCTCAGGGGTCAGTTTCCCTAAAAAGGTGATTTTATCTTCCAAATGATATTTTTTTGTCAGTTCCACCAGATATTTGTGGTAGCTGTCCCGTCGGAGTGTGCTTTTCAGCCCCCTGTCCAGAAAGCTGGCACCCGGCACCGCCAGGGTGGCATCCGGGTATTTTTGAAGCACCAGGGCAAAGGCTTCCAGCAGGTAATGGAAGCCCTTGATGGGATAGACGCAACTGGAAGAGAAGATCTGGTGTTTCTGACAGTTTTCGTAACGCCAGCGGCTAGTATAGAAGGGGCTGCGCAGAGTCTCGTTACAGAAATGGTACTGGGCCTGTGGGTTGATCAGGCTGGTACAGGCCCGGTCCCAGTCGGTGCGGCCAATGATGTGGCGGGTGAGTTGCAGGGCTTTCGTCTCCATGTCGCCCCGGAGGGCATACTTTTTCTGCTGCTGCAAAATGTTGTCCTGCCGCAAAAAGTCCCGGAAGGTGAACCGCCGCTGAATGGCATGGGGAATGCCCTCGGTATAGTGCCGGGCACAGGCCGTGCACAGGCCCTGAATGCTGACCGCCGTCCGGTCCAGCAGCCCGGCTTCCTCACAACAGCGGAGCATGGCCAGCGTATGGGCATACTCCGTGCCCCAGATGTGGATCACATCCGGCTGGAAATCCCGAAGCTCCTGCCGGAAGAAAACTTCCATGGCAGGGTCATATTTATGCCGGTCGGGCCGTCGGAAGGTGGCGTAGCAGCATTTATCATCCAGCTCTCCCCTACCGGTCTGCTCCGGGTAGAGGATCCGCATGGTGTTGCCGGTTTTGCGCAGGTCGCTGAAGGCGTGATCCAGCCACCAGCCGCTGCCCGGTTTTCCATAAGCAGCCTGCCGCACCTCGCTGGGCGCTACGTTGCACAGCCATAGTAACCGCATCGGTCATCTCCCCTTCCGGTGTGTCAGTTTCTCCTTGCAGTCGTAGAGCGTCTGAATGGTTTTGAAATAAAACTTACTGTATTTTGGGCTTTTGGACAGGGCCACCCGCAGCTTCTGGAAGGTCAGGGCCATCATGAGCTTATACTTAAGCTGCTCGCTCTTGGGGTAATAGGTGTCCAGAAGGCGCTGCTGATCTAAACGGTTGCGCTCTGCGTACTTTTCGCTGGCGCTCTCTCCACCGCCCTGATAGTCGGCGATCACCGTATCGAGGTACTTAGGCTCCACCTTTTCCTCGCAGACCAGATGCCACAGGGTCTCCCGGTCTGCCAGAATGGGATAGGACAGGTCGTAGGGCCGCTGCTTAAGGACATCCGCCCGGTAGACCGTGGCCTGATGGCAGATCATGGTGCGGTAGCAGGTCATCCGGGTCAGCTGCTTGGGATAGGCCCGGACCTGGCCGGTCATTCGGTCAAAGCACTTGCCATAGTACACAGGCTCCCGGTTTTCCCCGATGCCGTCAGAGATCGCTTGCAGGGTATCGGGGCTGTAGAACCAGTCGCCGCAGTTCATGAAGATCAGATAGTCGCCGTTTGCTTCCTCGATGCCCTGATTCATAGCGTCGTAGATACCCGCGTCTTTCCGGGTGACCACCCGGATCCGGTCATCCTGGGGAAGTTTTTCAAGGCTTCCGTCCTGGGAGCCGCCGTCCTTGACGATGATCTCAAAATTTCCATAGGTCTGACCCAATGTGCGCTCCACTGTGTCAAGCAGGGACTGTCCCGCGTTCAGGCAGACGGTAATGATGCTGAATTGGATCATGGCCTATTTCCTTTCCTCCACAAGCGCCAGGTGGGCCTGGGCCATTTTTTCGATGGTGTAACCCTGAATTCTCCGCAGAGACTCCCGGCCCATGGCTTCCATATCGGAGGAAAGCACCTGATTCAGGCGCTCGCTCAGGGCATCGGGGTCTTCAATTGGTACAAGGTAACCGTTGACGCCATCCTCCACCAGCTCCATGCCCGCCACGCACTGGTCCGTGGTCACCACCGGCAGGCCGAAGGCCATGGCCTCATTGACCACCAGCCCCCAGATATCCTCCCGGGTGGGCAGGCAGAACACATCCGCCGCCCTGTAAAGCTCCGCCAACTCCTGCCTGGTTCGAAAGCCCCAGAAGTGGACATTCTTCTCTAACCCAAGTTCTTGCCGCAGATTGGTATACCGCTCGCCGGCTTCGCCGCCCACGATGTAGATGCCCACATCCTCCGGCAATTCCTTTGCCGCGTGGAGCAGAATGTCAAAGCCCTTGCGGTAGATGAACTGGCCCACCGCCAGGATCACTCTGGTTTCCGGGATGTCCAGCTCCCGGCGAAGCGCCTGTTTTTCTTCCTTTGTGGGAACCGATGTCAGAATGTCTCTGTCAAACAGAGAGGAAAAGGGATATTCCACCACCCTTTTGGGGTCCGCCCCGTAATGGGTCAGAAAATGGGTGGGGTACTTGCCGGTGCTGAGCCAGCCGCTGGGCAGCCTCACAAGGAACCGCTTGATCTGGTAGCGAAGGCCGCTGCTCTCCCGGATCAGACCGCCGTCGATCTCCATGTAGAAGGCGATCCGCAGAAGACACATCCAGAGCATGGCAAGGATCGCTGTCGGAGAGGAATAGCCCGCCACGATGATGGCATCGTAGTCCCGCTTCAGCCACCGCAGCACACTGAAACACAGGGTCCTTCTGCCCTTGCCGATGGCGCCGCCCAGCTGGACCGCACGAAAGCCGCCCTCTCCTTCCTCGAACCATTTTTCGTCCCGGTGAGAAAGGGTCCCCCGGCGGTCGGAATACAGTACCGTCACCTGCGCCGATTTTCCCAGCTCGTCAAAGAAACGAACCCGGTAGGGCGAGGCGTAATTGGTCAGAAACAGGATCCGTTTCATTGGCTCACATCCTTCATTCTCCAAAATCAATTTCTACGATCTGATGCCGGTTCTCCCGGCTGCCCTCCGGCGGCGGGGTCATGTAGTCGCCGTATTGGTTGCTTAAGTAAGCATCATAGTCCTTTGGCCCCGGGAAGGTCACGCCCTCGAAGGTGTAGGGCGCCAGCGTTTCGCACCACTCCTGCCGGAAGAAGGTGGGCCGGGGCCGCCCGCTCTGCTCTAAAAGCACGCCGCTTTCCGGGAAGGACACCGCCAGCGCGTCATAGGCCCGGGCCAGCTCCTGCTGGGAGATGAACAGGGCTTTCAGCTGGTAATACAGGTACCCGATCCGCTTTTTCCAGAGGATACGGTTCTCCTCCATCCAGGGCTGGTAGCCGCACTTCATCAGCATCATCCGGGCCATGGGCAGGAGCCTTCTCACCAGCGCCCGCTGCTCTTCCTGTTCAGAAGGAGCGTTGTCAAAGGGAAAAATGTCCACATAAAAGCCTTTTTCCCGCATTTTTGTGTTCTTTTTGCTTTCCAGATACACGGTATCGCGCTTCATCACCTTGGCAAAGGGAAGACCGTAGCCAATATCTAAGTCCCAGGTTTCCAAGACATATTCCGGCTTCAGTGCCTTGGGCGCAACGCGGCAGAATTTCTCATAATCCGCCCGGAGCATTCCCATGTCCATGTCGTCGTCCCAGGGGATGAAGCCCTGATGACGCACGGCTCCCAGAAACGTGCCGTCGGAAAGAAAGTATCGGATATCGTATTTCTCGCAGACCCGCTTGATCTCCACAGCGATGTCCAGCAAGGTCATTTGCACTTTGCGCAGCAGCTCCTGTTCCATTTACGCCTCCTTTTTGTGGATCAGCGGCAGTCCCCGCTCTACCAGGGCCATGCAGGGGAACAGCCAGAAAAATACATCGGCCACCAGATTCTGGGTATTGAAGGACATGAGGAAGATCAGCAGAAGCAGGAGGTTTCCCAGCACATTCCGCTCCCTCTTCCAAAGCAAGGCGACCCAGGATGCCAAATGCAGCAGGCCCCCGGCAGCGCCCAGAATGGCAAACAAAATCAGAGTAGAACTGGTATTGTGGTTGGTTCCATGGAGCACCGGGGCGATTTTGGACCCCAGCAGCGGATGGTCAAGGAACATCCGCAGGTCGGTGATCAGGGCGCTGCCCCGGTCTACGGAGGAATCCGACGCCGTGGTCAGGCGGATGAACATATCGTACAGCTCATACAGCGGCGAATAGACAAACTCCGGTTTTTGGGCTTCGATAATGACTAAAATCACCACCGCCACCGCCGCCGCGATGCAGCCGATGCCAACCCAGCGTCCCGCTTGGGTGCGGTAGTATTTTTTGTCGATGTAAAGGAAAACCGCAAACAGCCCCAGCTCCGCAAAGCCGCCGATGGAATAGGTGGAGATCATGGTCACCGTCAGTACCGCGGTGAAGGCCCAGCGGGTCCCCTCTTTTTTCCACTGCACCTGATAGTGGTTCAGGTACAGCCCCAGCAGCAAAAAGAACTGGTAGACCCCCGGCTCCCGGAAAATGCCGAAATTCCGGTGCCAGTAGCGGTGATCCACCGCAAAGCACAGGCCGTAGTCGAAAAACACCATGCCCGCGTCGTTGGTGACAGACCGGGGATGGGGAATGACCCCCATGTAGCCCAGCTTGCGCAGCACATAGGTGGCGATCAGAGCGTAGACGCTCAGGGCGGTGAGGATCACTACATAATATTTGGAAACCCCTTTGATATCGGTGAAAAAGGTCAGAAAAACGGCAAAAATCAGGCACAGCAAAATGCTGAAATACATGATCTGCCAGTCCCGTTTCAGCACCATCACCCCCACAAAAAACAGGGCAAAGGCCAAAATGAGAATCATTCTCTTATCTTTCAGAATATCCCGGAGATCCCGGCGATTGCAGATCAGAAAGGCCAGACCCAGCAGCGCTATCAGAGCCAGCATCAGGAATTGGGACTTATAGAATCCCACAATGACAGAGGTAATGATGGTGTCCCGGGCCAGCAGCAGCAAGGCAAACAGAAACAGACCGAACGCTGCTGTCGTCCAGCGGTTTTTGGGAAATGGGTATTGTTTCACTTGCTCTCCTCCCCTGTTAACTTCCTAATGGCGTCATACAGATGCTCCGCACCCCGGGGCACGACGATGCCGCCGAATTCCTTCGCGACTTCCTCACAGGCGGTGTCCTGATAGACCACCGCTTTTGTTCCACAGCGGCAGGCTTCCAGCACCGTCATGCCGAAGGTCTCCTCGGTGCTGGGGCAGACGAACACATCCGCCGCCGAGTAGGCCTGCACCAATTGAGAGACATTGTCGGTTCTGGGCAGGCCCAGAATTTCACCGGGTAGTTCGGCAAGCTGCTTTGGATTCAGACCGATGAGCACGATTTGGAAGCGGTCATCCAAAAGCTTACTCAGGGCCACAAAGTCTTTCAGGCCCTTCCGCTCCTCCCACACGCTGGCGACGCCCAGCACGATGAACTTGCTTTCCAGCCCATGCTTTTGCCGGAAGTCTCCGGGGGTGGGCTTGAAAACCGTTCTGTCCACCTGATTGTAGAGGACTTCCACCGGGTAGTCTTTCAGGAAGCTCCGCTTCACCCGGCCCTCCAGCCAGTGGGAGGGCACGGTCAGGGTCAGATCCGGGATGCCGGTAAATAATGCCCGTTTGTGCTCAAAATTTCTGCGGCTGTTGTCCAGAAGAATGCTTTCCGGATAGGTATGCTTTTGCGGGCAATCGCGGCAGCCAGTCTGCCATTTTTCGCACTGGACGTAGTCAAAATAGGCGCAGTGCCCGGTAAAGGCCCAGCAATCGTGGAGCGTCCAGATGATTTTCTTTCCGCAGGTGCGAAGATAGGAAAACAGCTCCCCGATGTGGATGTAGTAGCCGTGGATATTGTGCAGCCAGATCACGTCCGGGTCAAATTCTTTGACCCACTTAAGAAAGGCAATGGTGGCCCGTTTGGAGCCGAAGCCGCTGTTGTCAAAAAAGCGGCTTTCCAGCGCGTGAAGCTTCACGTCAAGATCCGAGCCGATTTTCACCGTCTGGATATCGTCGCAGCCGGTCTTCATCCGTCCGTAGGCGAGCACACAGGTGTGGCCCTGAGCATTCAGCTCCCGGCACTTGTCCGCCGCGATGCGGCCCGTGCTGCCGTAGCCCGCTACGGTGTTGATGAACAGGTACTTCACCCGTCTCGCCTCCTTTTTATCAGTATTTTCTCCAAACCATCTTGTCCACCACGCCGGTGTAGGACTGGATGATCTTCACCACCTTGGTGGATACGTTTTCTTCAATATAGTCGGGCACCGGGATGCCGTAATCGCCGTTGCGGTTCATCTCCACGGCGGTGTCCACCGCCTGCAGCAGGTGCCCCTCGTCGATGCCCGCCAGCACGAAGCAGCCCTTGTCCAGCGCTTCGGGGCGTTCCGTGGAGGTGCGGATGCACACTGCCGGGAAGGGATGGCCTACGGAGGTGAAGAAGCTGCTTTCCTCCGGCAGGGTGCCGGAATCGGACACCACTGCGAAGGCGTTCATTTGCAGGCAGTTATAGTCATGGAAGCCCAAAGGGGTGCTCTGGATGACACGCTGATCCAGCTGGAAGCCCGTGGCTTCCAGCCGCTTTTTAGAGCGGGGGTGGCAGGAGTAGAGGATGGGCATATCGTACTTTTCCGCCATAGCGTTGATGGCGTTAAACAGGGAAAAGAAATTCTTCTCAGTGTCAATATTTTCCTCCCGGTGGGCCGACAGCAGGATGTAGCGGCCCTTTTCCAGCCCTAAACGCTTATGAACGTCGGAAGCTTCGATGGAAGGAAGGTTGGCGTGCAGCACCTCCGCCATGGGAGAGCCGGTGACGTAGGTGCGCTCCTTGGGCAGGCCGCAGTCGTGAAGATACTTTCTCGCGTGCTCAGAGTAGGCAAGATTCACGTCAGAAATGATGTCCACGATGCGCCGGTTGGTCTCCTCCGGCAGGCACTCGTCCTTGCAGCGGTTGCCGGCTTCCATGTGGAAGATGGGAATGTGCAGCCGCTTGGCGGGGATAGCGGACAGGCAGGAGTTGGTGTCGCCAAGGATCAGCATGGCATCGGGCTTGATCTGGGCCATGAGCTTATAGGAGCAGTTGATGATATTGCCCACGGTGGCACCAAGGTCGTCTCCCACCGCGTTCATGTACACCTCCGGGTCGGCAAGACCTAAGTCCCGGAAGAAGATACCATTCAGGTTATAGTCGTAGTTCTGCCCGGTGTGGGCCAGAATGCAGTCAAAGTAGGTGCGGCATTTTTGGATGACCGCCGCCAGCCGGATGATCTCCGGGCGGGTGCCTACGATGATCAGCAGCTTCAGTTTTCCGTTATTCTGAAAGGAAATATCGGAATAATCCAGCTTCATTTCCATTACTCTACCACCTCAAAAAAAGTGTCGGGGCGCGCCGGGTCAAAACGCTCGTTGGCCCACATCAGGGTCACAAGGTTCTCCGTATCAGAAAGGTTAATAATATTGTGGGTATAGCCGGGAAGCATATGCACTGCCTGAATTTTCTCGCCGGAAACTTCGAAATTCAGTACTTCCTCCGTTCCGATCTTCCGTTGCTGAATAAGGCCCTTCCCCGCAACCACAATGAAGAATTCCCACTTGGTGTGGTGCCAGTGCTGGCCCTTGGTGATGCCGGGTTTGGAGATGTTCACGCTGAACTGGCCGCAGTTTTCCGTTTTCAGCAGCTCCGTGAAGCTGCCACGGGCGTCCTCGTTCATTTTCAGAGGGAAGATGGCCTTTTCCTTCGGCAGATAGGAAAGGTAGGTGGAATACAGCTTTTTGGCAAAGCTGTTTTCCGGAATTTCCGGCATAACAAGGGTCTGGGGCTGAGCCTTGAAGCTGTCCAGCAAAGAGACGATTTCTCCCAGC
The DNA here is from genome assembly GCA_030539285.1 of Eubacteriales bacterium. GTDB lineage: Bacteria > Bacillota > Clostridia > Oscillospirales > Oscillospiraceae > Faecousia. The sequence goes on along the minus strand of JAUNSH010000007.1, from coordinate 21,578 downwards.
GTGACCTTATGGGACACGGGTGCGGCGCAGTAGCGGCCGTCTTCCGTCAGAACCGTGGTCAGGCCCTCAAATTCGCAGTGGTGCTCCTTGCCTTCCAGCGCGTCCAGCATTTCGGCAACCAAATCGTCAATGTACAGCATTTCCAGCTCCACTGCCGGGTCGCTGACGGAAATGGGAAGATCGTGGGCGTAATTGTAGCAGAAGGTCGCAACAACACTATTATAATTGGGGCGGCACCACTTGCCGAACAGGTTGGGGAAGCGGTACACCAGCACCTTTGCCCCGGTTTCCTCGCCGTAGCGGAAGAACAGCTCCTCCCCCGCCTTCTTGGACAGGCCGTAGCCGCCCTCGGCGTAGCGGCCTACAAGTGTGGCCTGAATGGAGGAAGACAGCATGACGGGGCAGGTGTTTTTGTATTTTTTCAGGGTATCCAGCAGGGTCGAGGCAAAGCCAAAGTTTCCCTCCATGAATTCTGCCTGCTCCTTGGGGCGGTTCACTCCCGCAAGGTTAAAGACAAAGTCCGCCTTTTGGCAGGCCTCCTCCAGAAGCTCCGCCGGGGAATCCTTGTCGTAGAGGTACAGCTCCCCAATGGACAGGCCGGGCCGGGTTCTGTCTGTGCCATTTTGCAGGCAGTGAAGGGCCGCGCTCAGGTTTTTACCAACAAAGCCCGCGGCGCCGGTGATCAGAATGTTCATGGTCTGCCCCTCCTTTTGTCAGCGCTCCTGCTTCATGGCTTCCAGTTCCTCCCGGATGTAGGCCAGGGACAGAAGCTTCCCCTTTACCTGCTCCACAGAAAGAAGCTGGGTATTGTTGGAGTTGAACTCCGTCAGGACGTTGCGCTCTACGTCGCCCACACGGAAGTATTTGTCGTAGTTCAGGTCCCGCTTGTCGCAGGGCACCCGGTAGAAGTCCCCCAAATCGATGGCGTGGGCGCACTCCTCGTTGGTAAGCAGGGTTTCGTACATCTTTTCACCGTGGCGGATGCCGATGACCTTGATCTCGTGGCCGGGGTGGAACAGCTCCGTCACCGCCTGAGCCAACGTCGCGATGGTGCAGGCCGGGGCCTTCTGCACCAGAATGTCGCCGCTGGTGCCGTGCTCAAAGGCAAAGAGCACCAGATCCACCGCTTCCTCAAGGCTCATGATGAACCGGGTCATATTCGGCTCGGTGATGGTGATGGGGTTGCCCGCCCGGATCTGGTCGATCCACAGGGGGATGACGCTGCCCCGGGAGCACATGACGTTGCCGTAGCGGGTGCAGCAGATCTTGGTGGCGTCCGGGGAAACGGTGCGGGATTTCGCCACGATGACCTTCTCCATCATGGCCTTGGAGGTGCCCATGGCGTTGACGGGATAGGCTGCCTTGTCGGTGGACAGGCAGATGACGGTCTTCACCCCCGCTTCAATGGCGGCAGTCAGCACGTTGTCCGTGCCGACGACGTTGGTCTTCACCGCTTCCATGGGGAAGAACTCACAGGAGGGCACCTGCTTCAGGGCCGCCGCGTGGAAGATGTAATCCACGCCATGCATGGCGTTCTTGACGGACTGGATGTCCCGGACATCTCCGATGAAAAATTTGATTTTATTTGCCACCTCCGGCATTTTGGCCTGAAATTCGTGGCGCATATCGTCCTGCTTCTTCTCGTCCCGGGAAAAAATGCGGATCTCGCCGATGTCCGTATCCAGAAAGCGGTTCAGCACCGCGTTGCCGAAGGAGCCGGTGCCGCCGGTGATCATCAGGGTCTTGTTCGCGAAAATGCTCATATTCTTCTCTCCTAAGCCTGTTCCAAAAGTTCTCGGAACAGGGTAACATACTGCTGTGTGCAGATTTTTTCCGTGTAGTTATTTTCGTACAGCTTTCGGCAGACAGTGCGCATCTGCCGCACCAGTTCCGGATTTTCTTTCATTTCCCGGATGTGCTGGGCCAAAAGCTTTCCTTCCCCGTTTCGGACCCAGCGGCCCGCGCCGCGTTCGATATCCGAAACGATATCTCCCTCGTCCATGACGGCCAGCAGAGGGATGCCCTGCATCATGTAGCTGTAGGTCTTGCTGGGGACGCACAGGCCTGTGGCCCCCTGTACCAGCGTCACCAGGGCGCAGTCGCTGATGGCGAGGGCGTCCCGAAAGTCCTGACCGTGGAGGAAGGGATAGATGGCGATGTTCTCAATGCCCTCCGCCTGGACCGTCTCCTTCAGGGCTTCCATTTTGTTGCCGTGTCCGGCGAACAGGAAAAACACGTCCTCGTGCTGTAATTCCCGCACCGCTTCCAGAATGGTCTTCATATCCTGCATGGTGCCCATATTGCCGAAATAGGACACGGTGAAGCGGCCCTTGGTCACCTCCCGGAAGGGATTATTTTCCCGGTTCCCGGTGACAACGCCGTGGTCGGCGTACCAGTTGGGAATCACCCTGACATTTTTTTCGGGATAGTCACGGTGGTTTAAAATGTAGGTCTTCATTTCGCGGGATAATGCCACGATCCGGTCTGCCCGGCGGCAGATGCAGCGGTTGATGTGGTTCATCAGCCGGCAAATGGGGTTCCCCTCCCCCAAGGTCTTCGTCACCGTGGCCACCTCGGGGTACAGGTCGTAGGCAACGAACACCAGCTTGGTGCCGAACAGCGCCTTGGCCCAGGACACGATCCAGGGTAAGATCGGCGGGTTGGAATAGACCACGATAGAGCGGTAATGCCGCAGCTTCGGCAGGTTCAGCAGCACCATGAAGGTGAAGGAAAAATAATTGACGATGCGCCCCAGAAAACCGGAGCGGTCCAGCTGGATGTATTTCAGGCGGTGGATATCGATGCCCTCCACATTTTCCCGCAGAGGGATGCTGCCGCCGTCCAGATATTCTCTGGGGTAGCCGCACAGCACATCCACGGAGTACCCCGCCGCGGTCAAGGCCTTGGCGGTGTCAAAGGGGAGCTGGGCGGAGGAAATATACTCGGGGTAAAAAAACTGGCAAGCAAATAAAATATCTTTTTTCTGCTTCAAGTTTTTCCCTCCGTTTCCAGAATGGATTCGTCAAAGGTTTTGACGCAGTAGTTTTTGGGATAATCGCTTAGCTGGCGGTCATAGCACAGACTGCCGAAGGCCTTGTCCACCATGCCGGTCAGAGGGCTGAGCAGCTTCAGCGCCCAGCCGAAGCCCCGAACCATCAGGATCCCCCGGCCGTTTGCGTGGGCAATGCGGTTGACCATGTCGGAGGTGGAGACGTATTCCGCATTCTGGGGGCAGTACAGGCCGTCGGCACTGTCCTCCACCAGCAGGCGGATGAATTCGCATAAATTGTCGATATACAGCATGGAGCGCTGGTTTTCAACCATAGGAAATACCGGAAGCTTCTTTGCCAGCTTTGCAAGGGTCTGGTAGTTGCCCTTGCAGCCTTTGCCGTAAATCATGGGCGGGCGGAGGATCACCACTTTGAACGTTTCGTCCCGGAGGGCCGTCAGAGCTTCCTCCGCCTTTGCCTTGCTGATGCCGTAGTTGTCTGCGGGGCAGATGGGCGTGTCTTTGGTGATGGTAATGACCTTGCCCACCGGGGCGTGAAGGCCGTAGACGCTCTCGGAACTGAGGAACAAAAACTGGCCCACGCCCTCCTCTTTCGCCTTTTGGGCCACCTCAAGGGTAAGCCGGTGGTTCACCCGGTCATACAGCTCTGCCTGGGAGGGGTCATCCTTGGACTTGGGCTGGTGGACGATGCCCGCCGCGTGGAGGATGGCGTCAAACCCCTGAAAGGAACGCTGATGCCAGCCGTCGTCGCGCAGGCTGATGGTCTCCACCTGATAGTCCTCCGGCCACTGCTCCAGGTATGCTTTGACGCGCAGGCCGATGTAGCTGCCCGCGCCGGTGATCAGAATCCGCTTCATTGCTCCTTTTTCTCCTTCGCCAGCTGGCCCGTGCCGCCCTCCACCACGCCGTCGGACCGAAGCACGGAACGGATGGTGCCGAAAAAGCACTTGCAGTCAAACAGGAAGCTGAGATTTTCCACATACTCCCCGTCGAACCGGGCTTTCACGTCAATGGGCAGCTCGTCCCGTCCGTTGATCTGCGCCCAGCCGGTGAGACCCGGAAGCACATCGTTGGCGCCATACTTGTCCCGCTCGGCGATCAGGTCGAACTGGTTCCACAGGGCCGGCCGGGGTCCGATAATGGACATTTTACCCGTAAAAATCTGAAAAATCTGGGGAAGCTCGTCAAGAGAGGTTTTCCGCAGCACCTTTCCCACCCGGGTGATGTACTGCTCCGGGTTTTCCAGCAGATGGGTGGGCACGTCTTTGGGGGTGCTGCATTTCATGGTGCGAAATTTCGCAATGGCAAAGTGGGTCTTGTGGATGCCCACCCGCTTCTGCCGGAAGAACACCGGGCCAGGATCGTCCAGCTTGATGGCAAGGGCAATGAGCAGATACACCGGGGACAGCACCACAATGGCGCAGCCGGACAACAGCACATCCAGGACCCGTTTTCCAAATTTCTGATACATGAATCTTCCCCTTTTCCGGTTATACTTCCACTTTCTGCTGATAGGTTGGCACGATTTCCGCCACAATATCCTTCATGTTGCTGACCTCCGCCTTACAGGCCTTGTCCAGCATGTCCAGCTGCCGGCGGAATTTTTCATCGTCCATTTCGATGGGCTTGCCGATATGGATGAGCTTGTTGGCCGTCTCCTGCATCCCCTCCTCCTTCATGAGCAGCTCCTCATAGAGCTTCTCGCCGGGGCGCAGGCCGGTGTACTCGATCTTGATATCCACATCCGGCTCGTAACCGCTGAGGCGGATCATATTCCGGGCCATGGTGTCGATCTTCACAGGCTCGCCCATGTCCAGCACGAAAATCTCGCCGCCCCTGGCATAATAGCCCGCCTGAAGCACCAGGCTCACCGCTTCGGGAATGGTCATAAAATAGCGGATGATGTCGGGATGGGTCACGGTGACCGGGCCGCCCGCCTCGATCTGCTTCTTAAACAGCGGGATGACGCTTCCGTTGCTGCCAAGGACATTGCCGAACCGCACCGCCACAAACTCGGTTTTGGATTCCCGGTTCATCATCTGCACCACCATTTCGCACAGCCGCTTGGAAGCGCCCATGATGTTGGTGGGGTTCACCGCCTTGTCCGTGGAGATCAGCACGAACCGCTTCACGTCAAATTTGGCGGCGGCCTTTGCCATTTTATAGGTGCCGAAGACGTTATTCTTAATCGCCTCGTTGGGGCTGTCCTCCATCAGGGGCACGTGCTTGTGGGCCGCGGCGTGGAAGATCAGGTCCGGACGGTACCGGCCCACCACATACTCCACCCGATTGGTGTTGCGCACAGAGCCGATCAGCACCTGCAGGTTCAGCTCCGGGTAACTGCGCTTCAGCTCCTGCTGAATATCGTAGGCGTTGTTCTCATAAATGTCGAAGATGATCAGCATTTCCGGCCCCGCCCCGGCGATCTGACGGCAAAGCTCGCTGCCGATGCTTCCTCCGCCGCCGGTGACCAGCACCACTTTCCCGTGGATGTAGTCGAAGATCTCCTCCAGATTGACCTGAATGGGGTCCCGGCCCAGCAGGTCCTGGGGATCCACCCGGCGCAGCTTACTGACGCTGACATCGCCGTTGACCATCTGATAGATGCCCGGCAGCAGCTGCACCTCACAGCCGGTGGTGCTGCAAATGTCCAGAATTTCCTTGCGGGTCTTGGCCGGACAGCTGGGGATGGCGAAGATGATCTTGCTGATCTTGTACTGCTTGGCCATCTCCGGGATATCGTAGCGGCCTCCCACAATGGGCGCGCCGCACAGCCGCTTATTGAGCTTCACCGGGTTGTCGTCAATGACGCAGGACAGGTGGTCCCTGACGTAATCACTGTTGCTGAACTCCATCGCCAAGGCCCGGCCCGCGTCGCCCGCGCCGATGAGCATGACATTTTTCACCCCGGAGGCGTGGGTCATATGGCTGATCTGCTTTTGGGCCGTTCGCAGCAGGCGGTAGGAAAACCGAATGGCTACCGTGCACACAAAGCTGATCAGAAATCCCACCACCATACTGGCCCGGGGCATCAGCAGGCCGTCAAAGTGGAACAGTGTAACACCGATCACCGCCAGCACCAGATAGGCGCCGATGATGCGGAACACCTCGGAGGTGCTGACAAAGGCCCAGATACTGCTGTACAGCCGGAAGCAGGCGAACACCAGCACCGTAATGGCACACCATGGGCCGATGGCAGACAGAAAGCCCGCCAAATGCTCCGCGCGCATCTCCTGAAAGGAAAAATCATAGCGGAACCACAGGCCCAGAAAGAAGGAAGCCATGGTCATGATCACATCCAAAGACATGATCAGCAGGACCTTGGACAATACCGCAATATTCAGAAAACCCGGTCTTCTGATTTTCATGTTTATTCACCCTCTGTATTGCCGGCGCAGAGCCCGGCATTTCCTATTGTCTGCATAGTTCGTTTTATTATAACACATTGTGTCGAATACAGCAAGCAGTAGTTTCCGCATAAAAAGAGACGCCCGTTTAGGCGTCTCACAGCTTGTCAAAAAAGCCTCGCAGAGTTTGCCGCGAATGCGGCAAGTGGAGTCCAAATCATTTTCGGTCAGGGCGTGTACCTCGCCGAAAATACATCTCAGGCTGCAAAAATCTGCCCCAAAGCCCCGAAGGGGGTTTGGGGCAGTCAGAGATCATCTCCACTGATCAACACAGTCTCGGACGATTCTTTCCATTTCGTCCATGTGCTTCAGCATATCCTTTGCCAGCGCGATCTGGCAGCGGGTGCGGACCAGATTATGGTCGGGGCTTTTGATGTTGAAATACAGGTCGCCGTCCAGATAGTCCGCAAGGAACCGGGTAGCCAGCTCCGCCGTCAGGACGAAGCAGCTCATGGCCAGCGTCCCCACCTCCGTGTCCGTCATGGTCTTTGCGGTCATGGACAGGAAGCCCTCGGCGAAGGCACGGAAAACTGCCAGATTCACCCCGGCCTTTTCCGGCTCCGGGCAGTCCTCCTCCACGAAATTGGCGGCAAAACGGATGGCATCGCCGAAGTCGTGGCCGATGAGGCCGGGCATGACGGTGTCCAGATCAATGACGATCATGGCCTTGTGCTCCTCCGGAGTGAACAGGACGTTATTGATCTTGGTGTCGTTGTGGGTCACCCGCAGGGGGAGCTTTCCGGCGTTATACAGGTCCGTCAGGCAGCAGGCCTGATCCTGCACGGAAACAAGATAGTCGATCTCCTCCCGGACCTGGCTGGCCCGCCCGGCCTTATCCTCCTGCACGGAACGCAGGAAGTCGGCATAGCGCTTGCGGGTATTGTGGAAGCCCGGAATGGTCTCCGTCAGCTCGGAAATGTCAAAATCCGCCAGATCCATCTGGAATCCGCCGAAGGCCTTGCCGGCGTTTCGCACCACATTCATATCCGTCACAGTGTTGAAGGTGACGGAGGGAACGAAGTTCGTCATCCGCCAGAAATTCTCCCCGTCAGCCAGGTAGGTCTTCCGGTCAGCGGTGTGGTGGAAGTGCAGGGCCAGCTGCCCCGGCTTCTTGGCCCTGATGTGCTCCGTGACCTTGTCGATGTTGTCCATCAGGCCGATGGGATTGCGGAACGCGTAGGTATTGACGTTCTGCACCAGAAAGGACTTGGGATTCCCGTCGGGCAGGCGGAAATTCACCTTGTAAGTACGGTTGACGTTGCCCATCTGGATGGTCTCGTAACCAAGATAGTCATATTCGATGCGAAAGGCTCTGGAAACTTCCAGCAGTTTCTCATACAGATCCATAAAAATCTCCTCTCTACGCAATTGACAATTGAGAATTGACAATGGACAATTATGGTATCCCTTCGGGACCTATTCCATAGTACGCTCAAACGGACGCTTCGTGTCATCGTGATCTCACACGCAAACGCTTTAACTGTCAACTGTCAATTGTCAACTGTCAGCTTTTATTTTTGTTCGGGGAACAGCTTTTCGATGGCGGCCCTTGCGGCGTCCTGCTCTGCCCGCTTCTTGCTGCTGCCGCTGCCGAAGCCGACAACGCTTCCGTTCAGGGTTACCTTCACATCAAATTTCTTATCGTGGTCGGGGCCGGACTGGCCTACCAGCTCATAGGAAAGAACCTGGTTCTTTTTCTGCTGGACCATCTCCTGAAGCTGGGTCTTGTAGTCCGCGTTGTGGAGCTTCGTCACCGGCACCTCCACAAAAATGAAGGTTCGCACGATCTGCAGGGCCGCTTCCATGCCGCCGTCCAGGAAGCTCGCCGCGATGACGGACTCCATGGCATCGGCCAGAATGGAGCTGCGGGTCCTGCCGCCGCCCTGCTCCTCGCCGTGGCCGAGAAGAAGATGCTGGCCCAGCCCGATGCGGTTTGCCGCCGCGGCCAGGGTCTGCTCGCAGACCATGTCCGCCCGCATCCGGGTCAGCTCGCCCTCGGGACGGTTGGGGAAGTTCCGGTACAGGTACTCCGCCACCAGCATGCCCAGTACGCTGTCCCCTAAGAATTCCAGCCGTTCGTTGCTGAGCAAACTGTTGTGCCAGCGCTCGTTGGCGTAGGAGGAATGGGTCAGGGCGTTTTGCAGGAGGGAAATGTTGTGGAATTTATAACCGATGACCGCTTCCAGATCCTTAAGCATCGGCTTCACTTCCCTTCAGGGCGGCAAGGGTCTTCTCCAGCTGGGGCGTGAAGTTTCCTTCCGCCGCAGTCATGGCCTGCTTCACCGCGTTGCGGAAGGCCAGGGCGTCGGAGGAGCCGTGGGCCTTGATGACAGGCTTTTTGATGCCAAGGAACTGGGTGCCGCCGATCTCACGGTAGTCAAGGAGCTTCATGAGGTCCTTCACGCCGGACTTGCACAGGAGATAGCCGATCTTAGAGCCAATATTTTTCTTGAACATCCGCTTGAGCTGGCTGCCCATGAACATGGCGGTGCCCTCGATGGACTTAATGAGGACGTTGCCGTTGAAGCCGTCGCAGACCACCACGTCCACCGCGCCCAGGGGTACGTCCCGGGCTTCCACATTACCGGTAAAGTTCAGCAGGCCCTTGTCCCCGGCATCTTTCAGCAGGGCATAAGCGTCCTTTTGCAGCTGGGTGCCCTTAGAGTCCTCGGCGCCGATGTTGAGAAGTCCCACCTTGGGGTTCTCAACGCCCAATGTATACTTACTGTAAGCAGATGCCACCAGACCGAATTGCAGCAGAAATTCCGGGGTGCACTCGGCGTTGGCGCCGCAGTCACAGACAATGACCTTGGTGCCCGCCTTGGTGGGCATGGCGGGGGCCATAGAAGCCCGGCGAATGCCCCGGACCCGTTTGACCAGCAGGGTCGCCCCGGTGAGCAATGCCCCGGTGGAGCCGGCGGACACAAAGGCATCGCCCTTGCCGTCAGAGAGCATTTTCAGGCCAATGACCATGGAGGAATTCTTCCGCTTATGGAGCACCGTACCGGGATCGTCGTGCATATCCACCACGTCATCGGCGTGGGCGATCTCGATGCCCTCGGGCAGAGTTTCCAGACCGTTCTTTTTCAGAACCTCCAGAATTTCCTCTCCCCGGCCCACCAGAATGATGTCCGCGCCGTAGGTTTTTACCGCGTCGATGGCACCCAGAACGGGAGCCTCCGGGGCATTGTCGCCGCCCATGGCATCCAGAATGATCTTCATAGGTACACCTCTTTCTTTAGACGCCGCTTTCCTTCAGGGCGTCGATGACCGTCAGCGCCCGCTGGGAAATGGCAAGGTTCTTTTCCGCTTTTTTCCGAATTCGCTGCTCCAAAGGAGCGATGATGCTGAAATTGATGTTCATAGGCTGGAAATTTTCCACGCTCTCGTCACTGATGTACAGGCCCAGCGCGCCGATGGCAGTGGTTTTGGGGAACTCAGGCAGGGGCCTACCCTGGACCTTCGCCGCCATGGCAACCGCCGCGAGATACCCGGAGGCGGTGGACTCCACGTACCCTTCCACACCGGTCATCTGCCCGGCAAAGGCAACCATGGGGTTTCGGCGGTCGGCGTAGTATTTGTCAAGGAGTTTCGGGCTTTGCAGGAAGGTATTCTGGTGCATGACACCGTAGCGGACAAATTCCGCGTTTTTGAGAGCGGGAATCATGGAAAATACCCGTTTCTGCTCGCCGAACTTCAGATGGGTCTGGAAGCCCACCAGATTGAAGACGCTCCCAGCGGCGTTGTCCTGCCGCAGCTGCACCACGGCGTAAGGCTCCTTCCCAGTCCTGGGGTCCGTCAGGCCAACGGGCTTCAGCGGGCCGTAGCGCAGGGTGTCAAAGCCCCGGCGGGCCATGACCTCCACGGGCATACAACCTTCAAAGACGTTTTTATCCTCAAAGCCGTGGACCTCCGCTTCCTCGGCGGTGGTCAGGGCGTTCCAGAAGGCTTCATATTCTTCCCGATTCATGGCGCAGTTGACATAATCCGGGGTGCCCCGGTCATACCGGGACTGCCACCATGCAAGGTCCATATCGATGGATTCCGCCGTTACCAAGGGCGCGGCGGCATCAAAGAAGTGCAGATATCCGGTCTCGCCAAAGTATTCTGCAATGGCCTTGCTCAGAGCGTCGGAGGTCAGGGGGCCGGTGGCGATGATGACGGGGCCTTCGGGAATTTGGGTCACTTCTTCCTCGATCACCGTGATTCGGGGGTGGGAGCGCACTTTTTCTGTGACCATTTTCGCGAAACCGCCCCGGTCTACCGCAAGGCATCCGCCCGCTTCCACCCGGGTAGCTTCCGCGCAGGACAGGATCAAACTGTCCAGTCGGCGCAGCTCCTCTTTCAAAAGGCCCACCGCGTTTTCCAGCCGGTCTCCCCGCAGGGAGTTGGAGCACACCAGCTCCGCGAAATCCGGGCTGTGGTGGGCGGGGGTCATCTTTTTGGGCTTCATTTCATACAGAAGCACATCGATGTCCCGGTTTGCCAGCTGCCACGCTGCCTCGCACCCGGCAAGGCCCGCGCCGATGACTTTCACCTGCATACTCAGGCCTCCTTCTTCTTGGTGGTGGACTTTTTTGTGGTCGTCTTCTTAGCCGTGGTTTTCTTTGCGGCGGTTTTCTTTGCCGCCGTCTTTTTCGGCTTCTGCTCCGCCTCTTCCGCGGGTTCCGCAGCTTCCGCGTTTTCTGCGGTCTTCTTTTTATAGTAGCCCCGCTGGTCTTCCGGCAGGAACTTGGAGCAGTTTTCGTTGATGCAGAAGGTCTTGTTGCGGCCCTTGCCCGCCTTCTTGAACAGGGTCTGTCCGCACTCCGGGCAGTCCTCGGCGGTGGGCACGTCCCAGGTCATGAAGCCGCACTCCTGCCCCTTTTCGCAGGCGTAATAGGCGTAGCCCTTCTTGGATTTGCGCTTGAGCATCCCGCTGCCGCACTTGGGGCAGCGCCCGGGCATCCGTTCCACCAGCGGCTTGGTATTGCGGCACTCCGGGAAGCCGGGACAGGCCAGAAACCGCCCAAACCGTCCCGTTTTGATGACCATTTTCCGTCCGCACAGCTCGCAAACCTCGTCCGTTTCTTCCTCGGGAACTTTCAGCCGCACGCCCTCCAGCGCTTCCTCCGCGTCCTTCAGCTCCTTGCTGAAGCCATCGTAGAACTCGGAGAGCAGGGACTGCCACTGCTGCTTGCCCTCCTCCACGGCGTCCAGCCGGGACTCCATGTTGGCGGTGAACTCCACGTCGATGATGTCGTTGAACCGTTCCACCATCAGGCCCGTGACGATCTCGCCCAGGGGCGTGGGCGCAAGGCGCTTATCCTGTTTGATGACGTACTCCCGGTCCTGAATGGTGGACACGGTAGCGGCGTAGGTGGAAGGACGGCCCACGCCCTTTTCCTCCATGGCCTTGACCAGCGTGGCCTCCGTATACCGGGCGGGGGGCTGGGTGAAGTGCTGGGCCTTCTCATTTTTGGTGGACACCGCCTTATCCCCTGCCGCGAGGTTCGGCAGCGGGGAGCCAACGGCTTCACCGTCGTCGTCCCGGCCTTCCTCATACACGGCGATAAAGCCGGGGAAGCGCATACTCTGATGGCTGGCCCGGAAGACGTGTCCGGCGCACTCGGTATCGATGGAAACCGTGTCGAAAATGGCGTTTGCCATCTGGGTAGCAAGGAAGCGGCTCCAAATGAGCTTATAGAGCTTATACTGGTCGGTGGTCAGACTGCTCTTTACCCGCTCCGGCTCCAGCTCCACATGGGAGGGACGGATGGCTTCGTGGGCATCCTGAGCACCGGACTTAGTCTTGAAGACGTGATGGCTACCATAGTAATAATCCTTACCGTAGCGGGCGCGGATAAAGTCGGCGGCGGCGTCCATGGCCTCGTCGGAAAGCCGCAGGGAGTCGGTACGCATATAGGTGATCAGGCCCGTGGTGCCCTCCCCGGCAATTTCCACGCCTTCATAGAGCTGCTGGGCCACCATCATGGTCTTCTTCGGGGTGAAGCCCAGCTTCCGGGATGCCTCCTGCTGTAAGGTGGAGGTGGTGAAGGGAGGGGCGGAGGAACGCTTCTTTTCCGCTTTCTTCACGTCGGTGACGGTGAATTCCTTCCCGGTGATGTCGGCGATGACGGCGTTGGTCTGCTCCTCGTTTTCCAGCTCCCGCTTCTTGGGGCTGCCGTAGTAGTGCGCAACAAAGGAGCCGGGCTTGCCCACCCGGTTGAGGGTCACGTCCAAAGACCAGTATTCCTTGGGCTGGAAGGCCCGAATTTCATTCTCCCGGTCCACCACCATCCGAGTGGCAACGGACTGGACACGGCCGGCAGACAGCCCGCGGCGCACCTTCTTCCACAGCAGGGGCGACAGTTCGTAGCCAACGATTCTGTCCAGAATGCGGCGTGCCTGCTGGGCATCAACCAAACAATAGTCAATGTCCCTCGGATGCTGGATAGAATCCTTTACTACCTTTTTCGTGATCTCATTGAAGGTCACCCGCTGAGCCTTGTCGTCGGGCAGGTTCAGAAGTTCCTTCAAATGCCAGGAAATGGCCTCGCCCTCCCGGTCCGGGTCAGTCGCGAGGTAAACGGTGTCAGCCTTGGCGGCTTCCGTTTTCAGTTCCTTGATGAGGGCTTCCTTGCCCCGCACAGGGATATACTGGGGAGCAAAATTATGCTCGATGTCCACACCCATTTTGCTCTTGGGCAGGTCCCGCAGGTGGCCCATGCTGGCTTTCACCGTATAGCCGGGGCCAAGGTACTGCCCGATGGTCTTTGCCTTGGAGGGGGACTCCACGATCACAAGATTGTTCGTCTTACCCATGTTTTCAAAATTCTCCGTTTCATTGCTTTAAGCTGATCTGTTTTCCCGGCAGACGTTTTATGATGCCTTTCAGCTCCAACATGGTGAGAATACCAAGGAGCTTCCCGGTGGTCATCCCGGTTTCGGCGATCACATCGTCCACCAGACGCTGTCCGCCTTTCAGAGACGAAACGATCTTTTTTTCGTCCTCGGACAGTCTGGAAAGGTCCACATTGACGTCACTATAAGCCCGAACCGGCTCCTTGTCAATGGATTTTTTCTCTAAGTTTTTCTTAAGAAGCGACATTTCCCCCGGAATCTGCGGGGTTTGGGCCACCCTGGGCGGGGCGATTTCCCCCTTGGCTGCGGCCCGAAGCACCTCCTCCGGGTAGGCCCGCTGGCGGGAGGGTGCGTCCTCCCGGTGGATCTTCTCCGGGAACTGAGCCTCATATTCGCTGACCACGTCCCAGCCCGAGGAGACCATGATTGCCCCGTCCCGCAGCAGCTCATTGCTGCCGGCACAGGTGGGCATATCGATATTTCCGGGCACAGCAAACACATCCCGGCCCTGCTCAAGGGCCAGTCTCGCGGTGATCAGCGCGCCGCTCTTTTCCGGGGCTTCCACCACCAGCACCCCGCAGCTCAAGCCGCTGATGATGCGGTTGCGAAGAGGAAACGTCCATTTTGCCGCCGGCTGGCCCGGGGCGAACTCGCTGAGGATGCAGCCGTAGCGCTCCACGTCCCGGAACAGCGCCCGGTTGGACTGGGGATACACGATGTCCGCGCCACAGCCCAGCACACCCACGGTTTTCGCCCCGGCGGTCAGCGCCCCGGACATAGCCATGCCGTCGATGCCGTAGGCCATGCCGGACACCACCAGACCGCCGCATTTTCCAATTTGGTAGCCCATGCGTTTGGCGACGGTCAGACCATAAGCCGAGGCCTTCCGGGTGCCCACCACGCCAACAGTTGGTTCCGAATCAAAGTCGGGAAGCTGGCCCTTATAATAGAGCACCAATGGCGGATCGGGGATGTTTTTCAGCCGGGAAGGATAGGCCGCGTCCTGAAAGGTCAGGATATTCAGCCGCTTCTTTTGGCAGTCTTCCAGAATTTTCTCGGAAGAAGTCAAATCTTTGTCCAGTAAAGCGGCCCTTGCTTCCGCGCTCAACCCCAGCTGCCCCAGAGCAGCCTCGTCCGCATAGTATACCGCTTCCGGGTCACGAAAATGCTCCAAAAGCACCGCCCTCGTCCGGGCGCCCATGCCGGGACGGTGGGCCAGCCATATCCAGTGTGTCAGCATTTTCGTTCACCTTACTTTTTTCATCTACTGCTTCATCTGCCAAAGGACGATGGTTGCCGCCACGGCGGCGTTCAGGGATTCGCAGTGGGGGTTCATGGGAATGATCAATTCCGCATCGGCGCTGTCAAGAATTACCTGACGAACGCCCCGGCCCTCGCTGCCGATGACCACTGCCATGGTTTGTAGATCTGCCTGCCGCAGGTCTTTCGCCCGTTCACTCAGAGCCGTCACACCGATGGGGATGCCCGCCTGACGGCATTTTCCGCTTGCCTCTTCCCAAGTAGTCAGCACCGGCTGGACGCGGAACACCGCCCCCATGCTGGCACGGACCACCTTGTGGCTGAAGGGGTCGGCGCAGCCCTCCAACAGGGCCACGGGAATATCCAGAGCGTCCGCAGTGCGCAGAATGGTGCCTAAGTTCCCCGGATCCTGGATGCCGTCCAGCAAAAGCATCCCGGGAGTAGGGATGAATTCTTTTTTCTCCGGCAGGCGGCACAGGAACAAGGCCCCCTGCGGGGTCTCCATGGGAGAAATGGACGCCATCACGTCCTCCGGCACCCGGATGACGCGCACGGTTTCCGGCACCTGCGCCTGCACGCCCTCGGACAGGATCACCGTATCCAATCCCGGATAATACCGAACCGCTTCCTGTAACAGCTTGGTGCCGTCGGCGGCAAACAATCCCGCTTCCTCTCGGGCTTTGCGGGAGGAAAGCAGCTTTCGCACCTGCTGCAACAGTGGATTTTTCCGGGAGGTAATCACCTGCTCCATCACAGCTTCTGCACCGCCTCAAGGGCATAGTTGTCCCCCAGCACCACCATCACATCGCCGGGGACGATCTGGTAATCCGCGGAGGGGGACACGTTGGTCTTCTTGTCGTTTTCCACGGCAATGATGTTCACACCCAGCTTGGCCCGGACGTTCAGTTCCTTGATGGTCTTGCCGATCCAGCCCGCCGGGGCGGGAATTTCCAGAATGCCGTAGTCCTCGCTCAGTTCGATATATTCCAGCACGTTGTGGGAATTCAGGCTCCGGGCCAGCCGCTGGGCATTCTCCTGCTCCGGGATGATGACCCGGTCCACCCCCAGCTTTTCCAGCACCTTCCGGTGGGTCTCGTCGTGGGCCTTGCAGATGATATAGGGCACGCCCAGCTCCTTCAGGTTCATGGCGGTCAGCACGGAGGCTGCAAGGTTGCTTCCGATGGCGATGATGGCGCAGTCGAAATTTCTTGCGCCCAGCGCCCGCAGCACTTCCTTGTCCTGCCCGTCGCCCACAACGGCGTGGGTCACGTCATCCGCCACCTGCTGCACCAGATCGCTGCGGTTATCCAGCGCCAGCACCTCCGCGCCCAGGGCGCACAGCTGCCGGGCAAGGGTCTGGCCGAACCGGCCCAGTCCAATGACAATGTAAGATTTCATATTCATTCTCCTATCCGATGAGCAGATTTGTCTCCGCGTAGCGGAAGCGTTCCTCTGCCTTGTCCCCTACCAGGAAGCCCATGCTGATGGTCAGCACGCCCACCCGGCCGAAATACATATAAATAATGATCAGGATTTGCGACGCGATGCTTAAGCTGCCGGTAGCCCCCGCCGTCAGGCCCACGGTGCCCAAGGCGGACACCGCCTCGTACAGGGCGTCCGTAAAGGCGATGGGCGAGGTGGCGCTGATAAACACGCCCCCAAACAGGGAAAGGCTCACCATCATAAAGGCGATGGTCATGGCGTCCAGCACCTGCCCCTGTGGGATGGTACGCTGGAACACGCAGACCCGGCTTCTTCCTCTGGCTCTGGAAGCGAGGAACAGCACCAGCACCATAAAGGTCACGGTTTTCAGGCCGCCTGCCGTGGAGCCGGAGGAGCCGCCGATGAGCATATAGAACATACTCACGCCCTTGCCCGCATCGGTCAGCGACCCCTGATCGATGGAAGCAAAGCCGGCGGTACGCAGGGTAACAGACTGGAACAGGCCGTTGAGAAGCTTGCCTCCCACAGACATCCCGCCCAGCGTGGCCGGGTTGTTCCATTCGAGAACACAGGTCAGCACCCAGGCGGACAAAATCAGGGCCAGCGTCGTCACCAGCACCAGACGGGTATAGACACTGAATTGCCGAAACCGCTTCTTTTCCAGAATTTCCTCCCAGACGAGGAAGCCAAGGCCGCCCACGATAATCAGGGCCATCAGGGTAAAGAGCACCACCGGGTCAGACTGGAACTGCATGACGCTGGACCCCGGCTCCAAGCTGCCAAAAATGTCGAAGCCCGCGTTGCAGAAGGCGGAAACGGAATGGAAGATGCCCCATTTCAGGGCCTGCACCCAGCCATATTCCGGCAGAAACCGCAGAAACAGGATCAGTGCGCCCACGCCCTCAATGGAAAAGCTGCCCATGAGCACCATTTTTTGCAGCCGGACGATGCCGTTGATATCCCCCACGCTGAGGGCCTGGGCCATCACCAGCCGCTGCTTTAATCCAATGCGCCGCCGCAGGACGAAAACGATCAGCGTTGCCGCTGACATGAAGCCCAGTCCGCCGATCTGAATGAGACAGAGAAGAACGGCCTGACCAAAGCCGCTCCACTGGCTCCAGGTGTCAAACAGGGACAGTCCCGTGACACAGGTCGCGGAGGTGGCCGTGAACAGGGCCGGCAGGAATCCCGCCGATACCCCGCTTCGGGAGGCCGCTGGCAGGCTCAGCAGCAGCGCCCCCAGCAGGATGATCACCGCGAAGGCCGCGGCAATGACCTTGGTGGCGCTGAGGCTCTTGGGACGTTTCTTCATCCAGAATTGATACAGTTTTGCTCGCAGAGACATGGGCAGATTCCTTTCCCGCAGGCATACCTTGCCATGATACTTTTTACCATTATAGCAACTTTTATGGCATTTGCAAGTGATATTTCTTCAGGCTCCGGTCTCAGACATCGTAGGGCGGGGTCATGACCCCGCCGACCACGTGGGATATTCGTTATGCTTTCGTTGAATAGGATTCCTGTGCATTCTATCCAGCGAATACAATTCAACTCAGCTATCAGCATATCGATACCGGGTCGGCGGGGTCATGACAATTTTGCCGGAAGTGTTCTGCCCCTGTATTCCCTGGGACTGGGCTGAGTGTGTCCCGCCACTATTGGATTTCTTGTGGGGCTGATAGTGTCATGCGGGAAGAAAAAGCAAAAAACATCGAGACTTTTCCAGCTCTCATGGTGTATGATACTGTCACGCCGTGAAGAAAGGAAGAGACGCTATGACCGAACAGATTCTCGCTGTCCAGCGGATGCAGGACTATATTTCCCAGCACCTGACGGAGGACCTGCACCCGGCGGATCTGGCCCGGGCCGCGATGTTCTCCCCCTGGTACGCCCACCGGCTGTTCCGGGAGACGCTGGGAGTGACTCCGGCGGAGTACATCCGAAGACTGCGGCTGGCTCAGGCGGCCATCCGTCTGCGGGATGGAACGGAAACCGTCACCAACGTGGCCTTTGATCTGGGTTTTTCCAATCCGGACACCTTTACCCGTGCCTTTTTTCGGGAATACGGCGCAAATCCCAGCCAGTACGCCAAACACCCGGTACCCATTCCCCTGTTCGTTCCCTACGGGGCGAAGTACCGGGCACTGAGAAAGGAGAACATGGATATGTCCAATCTGCAAACCGTTTTCATTCAGGTCGTCCACAAGCCGGAACGGCTGTGCGTCATCAAGCGGGGCACCCACGCCGAAGACTACTTTTCCTACTGTCAGGAGGTCAGCTGCGATGTCTGGGGAATGCTGCTGAGTATGCCGTCGCTGTGCGGCGAGCCGGTGTGCCTGTGGCTGCCCCCAAAGTACAGGCCAAAGGATACTTCCGCCTATGTACAGGGCGTGGAAGCAGCGGTGGATTTCACCGGCCCCGTTCCCGATGGCTTTGACGTGATCCGTCTGCCGGAAGCGGATTACCTGCTGTTTCAGGGCCAACCCTTCCGGGAGGAGGACTACTGCGAGGCCATCGCCGCCGTTCAGCAGGCCATGGATGGGTATGACCCGGGATCCATCGGCTATCGGTGGGACGATAAAAACCCCCGCATCCAGCTGGAACCCCGGGGAGAACGGGGATATATGGAGCTGAGAGCGGTGAAAAAAGTGTAAAAAATTGGGCTGTCAGAATTTCTGGCAGTCCTTTTTTGCGGGGTGAAACCTTGTCATCCTGAGCAAGCGGCTTGCCGCGCAGTCGAAGGATCTTTCCCGCCCCGATGAACAGCGCGGATCGATCCTTCGACTCGCTTCGCTCGCTCAGGATGGCAGACGGTTTTGGGTCGTCCGTATCACCCTCTCCTTTTCTAAATTCGTTTGAAAGGCTTTCACCCATCATCACGACATTTTTGCGGATTCATTGCATGAGGAATGAAAAAAAAGCCGCCGATTTTGCAAAATCGGCGGCTCTGTAACGGGAAATCGTAGGGAGCGATGCCCACATCGCTCCTTCGAAAATGTAACGAATTCGCCAAAAGGGCGTGATAATCGCAGGCTGCTGCCGCGGGCCGATGTGCCTCAATCGGCCCCTACGGTTCCATCGGTACTATTCGGTTTATACCGTTACAACCGTGAAAACACCTCGCCAAGGCTGCGGTGGAGCACCAGGTCGGCATAGTGGTCATAGGGCGTTTCGTCCCGGTTGATAAGTACAAGGCGATTGCCCCGGTAGTCGTTGATGAGACCCGCCGCCGGGTACACCGTCAGGCTGGTGCCCGCCACGATGAGCATATCCGCCTGCCGGATGGCCCGGACGCTTCCATCGACGGTCTTCTGGTCGAGGCCCTCCTCGTAGAGCACCACGTCGGGCTTCACTATGCCGCCGCAGGTACAGCGGGGGATGCCCTCGGAATTTTTGACAAATTCCGCGCTGTAGAATTTCCCGCAGCGCATACAGTAGTTGCGCAGAACGCTGCCGTGCAGCTCGTAGACACGCTTGCTGCCCGCTTTCTGATGCAGGCCGTCGATGTTCTGGGTCACCACGGCAGAGAGCTTTCCTTCTTCCTCCCACCGGGCCAGCACCTTGTGGGTAATGTTGGGTTCAAACCCCAGCGGCAGCATTTTCTCCCGGTAAAAGCGGTAGAAATAGTCCGGATCCCGCAGGAAAAAGCTGTGGCTGATGATGGTTTCCGGGGGATAGTCGAACTTCTGACTGTACAGTCCGTCCACGCTGCGGAAGTCAGGAATACCAGATTCCGTACTCACGCCTGCCCCGCCAAAAAAGACGATATTGCGGCTCTCGGCCACCCATTGTTTCAAAATGTCAACGCTGTCCATATGTTAACCATCCTTTCGTATTCCAAGTTCATTCTCCACTCTCCACTCTTAACTCTTCACTCTCCACACTATGGTAATCCCTTTTTCTCCATCCGTCAATAGCGCAAAAGCCTTGACATATAGGCTCCAATCCCCTAAAATAAAGGAAAAGAGGCTTAGCGGCAGCCAATTGCCCCTTTTCTTTGATACTTTACTGGAAGGTGACGAACATGTATCGCTTACTGGAACTCAATCCCCAGCTCCAGCCCTACGCCGGAGACATTGACCTGAGAATGTTTCTCTACCGCTCCACCAAGGAACGGATTCTCGGCAAGGACCAGACTCTGAACGACTTCGCCAACGCCCACAACTACTACGGCTTCCACCATGTGGATGGCGGCTGGTACTACCGGGAGTGGGCACCCAGCGCCTACCAGCTGTATCTGGAAGGCGAATTCAACAACTGGGACAAGACCTCCCACCCGTTGACCAAGCTGGAAAACGGCAACTGGGAGCTGTACCTGCCCGGTGACGACGCCCTGTGGGAAGGCTGCAAGGTCAAGACCGTGGTGGATGCCAACATGACCCGCACGGAGCACATCCCCCTCTACGCCCGCCGGGTGGTGCAGAACAAGCAGACCATCACCTTTGAGTGTGAGGTCACCGACGATCAGAAGACCTTCGACTGGACGGATGCCGGTTTCGTCGGCGACGACCAGCTGTACATCTATGAGGCCCATGTGGGCATGGCCCAGGAAGAGGGCCGGGTGGGCACCTACCGGGAGTTCGCCGACTACACCCTGGACCGCATCAAAAAGGCGGGCTACAACACCGTACAGCTCATGGCCATCATGGAGCACCCCTACTATGGCTCCTTCGGTTATCAGGTGTCCAACTTCTTTGCCGCATCCAGCTGGTTCGGCAAGCCCGAGGATCTGAAATACCTCGTCAACAAGGCCCACGCCATGGGCATCCGGGTGCTGCTGGACGTGGTGCACTCCCACGCCGTCAAGAACACCGCCGAGGGCATCAATATGTTCGACGGCACCACCTGGCAGTTCTTCCACGACGGCCCCAAGGGTGACCACCCGGCCTGGGGCACCAAGTGCTTTGACTACGGCAAGACCGGGGTGCTGCACTTCCTGCTGAGCAACCTGAAATTCTGGATGACCGAGTACCACTTTGACGGCTTCCGCTTCGACGGCGTGACCTCCATGCTCTACCACGACCACGGTCTGGGTACGGACTTTAACGACAACGCCCGCTACTTCTCCCTCAACACCCACACCGAGGCCATCACCTATCTGCAGCTTGCCAACGAGCTGATCCGTCAGGTAAACCCCAAGGCCATCACCATTGCCGAGGATATGTCCGGTATGCCCGGTATGTGCCTGCCCATTGCCGATGGCGGCATCGGCTTTGACTACCGGCTGGGCATGGGCCTGCCCGATATGTGGATCAAGACCGTGAAGGAAAAGTCCGACGAGCAGTGGGACATCTTCCAGATGTGGTGCGATATGTGCCTGCGCCGTCCCGGTGAAAATACCATCGCCTATGTGGAATCCCACGATCAGGCCCTGGTGGGCGACCAGACCATGATCTTCCGGCTGGCAGGGGCCAATATGTACACCGACATGGACA
This sequence comes from Eubacteriales bacterium, assembly GCA_030539285.1. Lineage (GTDB taxonomy): Bacteria > Bacillota > Clostridia > Oscillospirales > Oscillospiraceae > Faecousia. Next base: position 180 of record JAUNSH010000007.1, on the reverse strand, counting down.
AGGCCTGCCACAATCCCCGTATCGACCGGGCCATCGCCCTGCACAAGATGATCCGCCTGTTCACCCTGGGCGGCGGCGGTGAGGGCTACCTCAACTTCATGGGCAACGAATTTGGTCATCCCGAATGGATCGACTTCCCCCGGGAGGGCAACGGCTGGAGCTTCCACTACTGCCGCCGCC
>JAUNSH010000051.1 GCA_030539285.1 Eubacteriales bacterium | reverse complement strand
TTGTCAACTGAAACACCAGTGTACCATCTTTAAGACGGATAGTCAACCGCAAACCCCCGCCTGACTTTTTTCGGATTTCCCTTTACAGGACGGGGCCGGGCGTGGTATAATTTTCGCCAGAGACTGTATGAGAGGTAAGAGGTACGTCGCCATGTCCTACCCTTATGACACCGCGGAATTTGAAGAACAATACACCTACACCGGACGGGACCTGGGCTGCTTCTGGTCAAAAGACAAGACCGTGTTCCGGGTCTGGGCGCCCACCGCCCGGGAGGTGACCCTGCTCCTGTACCGGGAGGGCCGGGGCGGCGAGCCGCTGGCCCGTCAGCAGATGCACCCGGGGGAAAACGGCACCTGGCAGGCCCAGCGGGTGGGGAACCTGAACGGGCTGTACTATAACCTATCTTGTGACCGTGGAGGATCAGACTCGGGAAGCCTGCGACCCCTACGCCCACGCCGTGGGTGTCAACGGCCAGCGTGCCATGGTGCTGGATATGAACAGCACCGACCCCGAGGGCTGGGAGAACGACCGGGATCCCTTCCCGGGAAAGGGCATCACCGACGCAGTGCTGTACGAGCTGCACATCCGGGACCTGTCCATGCATCGTTCCAGCCATATTCGGAATAAAGGAACATTTCTGGGTCTGACGGAGACCGGGCGGAAGACCCGGGGCGGCAGTCCCACGGGGCTTGACCACATCAAAAATTTGGGCGTGACCCACATTCACCTTATGCCCGTCTTTGACTTTGGTTATACCGACGAAAGCGCCCCCCGCCCCCAGTACAACTGGGGCTACGACCCGGTGAATTTTAACGTCCCGGAGGGTTCCTACGCCAGTGACCCTTTTGACGGCAGCTGCCGCGTGCGGGAAATGAAGCAAATGGTGAAGGCTGTCCACGACGCGGGGCTGAGCGTGGTGATGGATGTGGTGTACAACCATGTCTACGACGGGGAAAACTTCTGTTTTAACCAAATCGTCCCCGGATATTTCAGCAGAATTGACGAACAGGGGCACTACAGTAACGGCTCCTGCTGCGGCAACGACACCGCCTCCGAGCGGAGCATGGTGCGAAAATTTATTGTGGATTCTGTCAATTTCTGGGCGGATGAATACCATATTGACGGCTTTCGGTTCGATTTAATGGGCCTGCTGGACATCCCTACCGTGAGCGAAATTGTCCGCACCGTCCGCGCCCGGCACCCCAAGGCGGTTTTTTATGCCGAAGGCTGGCACATGGATACGAAGACCGTGAAGCCCGGTGTGGAGCTGGCGGTGCAGGGAAATTCCGCAAAAATCCCAGGCTTCTCCTTTTTCAGCGACACCCTTCGGGATCTTCTGCGCGGCTCGATTTTTGACAGCCGGGCACCCGGCTTCGTGTCCGGGGCGCTTTGTGACAAAGAACAGTTGAACGCCAGCTTCATGGGGATGCCCTTCTGGGCGGGAGAGCCGTACCAGTGCGTCAACTATGTCTCCTGCCACGACAACAACACCCTCTTTGACCGGCTGGCCCTGATTTCCCCGGAAGCGCCCTTTGAAACGCTGGTTCGGCAGAACTGTCTGGCGGCGGCCTTCGCCTTTCTTTCTCAGGGCGTGCCCTTCTTGCAGGCCGGGGAGGAAATGCTCCGAAGCAAGCCCCGTGGCCGGGGGCAGTTCGAGGAGAACAGCTACCGCTCCCCTGACCGGGTCAACGCCCTGCGCTGGGAGAATCTGGACGAGCCGGAATATCAGTCGGTGTTCCAGTATTACCGGGGCCTTCTGGCCTTCCGAAAGACCCATGAGGGGCTGCGGCAGGCCAAGCGGGAGACCGTCTGTCAGAGTGTTTTCCCGGTCGATACCGAAAACCCGAGGGCCGTGGCCTACCGGGTGGAGGACCGCTATCATACGATTTTTTTCATTTTCAACGCAAACAGCCAAAGTGTGACCCTTCCCCTGCCCCCCGGCCGCTGGGACGTAAATATCCACGACAGGAAGGCCGGAACCGAGCCGCTGTTCACTGCGGAAGGACAAATCACAGTCTGCCCCATCTCCGCCACGGTGCTGACCCGGAAAAAACCGGTGGACGTGGTGGCAGCTCTGATTTGGGAAAAGGACAAATTTCTCATCTGCCAGCGGCCTGCGAGCAAATCCCGGGGACTTCTGTGGGAATTCGTCGGCGGCAAGGTGGAGCCGGGAGAGACCATGGAGCAGGCGCTGGAGCGGGAGTGCGCCGAGGAGCTGGCCATCCAGGTCAGCGTGGGCGCCCAGTTCTGGCAGGAATACCACGACTACCCGGATATTCTCATTCGGCTGACCCTGTTCCACTGCCGCATCGAAAGCGGCGTGCCCCAGGCATTGGAACACAACGACATGCAATGGATCCACCCCTGTCAGATCGGAAATTACGAATTCTGCCCGGCGGACAAGGATATTTTAACGGAAATTCAGCGGGTCTACAAAAACCGGGAACCGTTGTAATGTGCCCGTAGGGGGCGATGCCCACATCGCCCCTTTGCAGATGTTTCGAATTCGCCGAAAATCACCGATAAATGCTCCATTGTACCGCGGGGCGATGTGGGCATCGCCCCCTACGGAGTTGCATTTACATAGCTTTTGTTAATTTTCTCTAAATTCCCATGCCTATTATTGACATCCGCTGTCATATTTACTATAATAGAGACAAGAAAAGCCATCTCGTCAGGAGGTAATCTTATGGAAAAGAAAATCATCACCATCAGCCGTGAATTCGGCTCCGGCGGACGCACCGTGGGACATATGGTTGCGGAACGGCTGGGCATCCCCTTCTACGATAAGGAATTGGTTGACCAGATCGCCGTGGAGTCCGGCTTTGCCCCCAAATTCGTGGAGGAGCACGGCGAGCACTCCCCCGGCAGCAGCCTGTTCTCCTACGCCTTCGCCCCCCAGGGCGTGCCCGGCGTCATGAACGGCCTGTCCACCGCGGATTTCCTGTGGAATATCCAGTGCAGCGTGATCCTGCAAATCGCGGAGAAAGGCCCCTGTGTCATCGTGGGCCGGAATGCCGACTACATCCTGAAAGACCGTCAGGACGCCCTCCACACCTTCATCTGCGCCGATACCGCTTTCCGGGCGGACCGCATCGTCCACCGTTACGGCGAGTCCGATAAAAGCCCCGAAGCCCGGCTCCACGAGAAGGACAAGCGCCGCCGGGTCAACTACCAGCACTACACAGGCCGCACCTGGGGCCAGGCCCAGAACTATGACGTGTGCCTGGACACCAGCACCCTGGGCATCGAGCAGTGCGTGGACATCATCTGCGGCATTGTGGAAAAGTCCAAAGAGTAATAAAAAGGCTGTCATTGCGAATCAAGGGTCGCAATGACAGCCTTTTTCGTAGGGCGGGGTCATGACCCCGCCCTACGAATTTATAAATTCCTATTTTATACTGCTGCGATTTCCTTTTCACCATCGGCAATGGTGATATTCACGCCGTTGACCTCCACCGCTTCGTCGGCGCAGATCATGATGTACTTGACGCCGCCGATGACTCTTGTCTCGATCAGGTCGTTCCGGGTGGGATCCACCTTGATGACCACGTCCGGGGTCTTCAGCTCAAAGTGCTTGTCGTCGATGATGTTTCTGGGGTGCAGGTCCGCTTCAAAGCCGAAAGCCTCGTCGTAGTCCACGCTGAACTTGCTCAGGTGCTCCTCGCTGACGCCGCAGGCCGCCAGCACCTCCTTCACGTCCGCCTTGGCGATCATCAGCGGCTCCGGTACCTTGGCTTCCTTGTGCAGGGCGATGCGCTCCCGGAGCTGGTCGTGGACGGTCTGCACCACGTCCAGAGAGCACTCCTCCCCCAGAGAAGTGGTCAGCAATGCCTCGAAGGTCTTCTTCTGCTCCTCAGCGGGCTGGGGCACGGGGATGTTGAACAGGCTCTCGATCAGGGCGTCCTGGCTGGTCTTCACATCGTGGGTGTAGTACAGGGCGTTGTAAATATTGGTGGAGCGGTTGTCAAAGGCCGGGAACAGGAAGCCCAGAGCCGGGGCAGCGATCATCTGATTCATGGCCCCGTCGTGGAAGGTCTTTTCCTCCGCAACGTAGTGCAGCCCGCCCTTGGTCTGCTTCACGGGGCAGATGGAGCACAGGATGTAGGAGTAAGTCTCGTCGGAGTTGTCCTTCTGAAAGGCATCGTCCTTGGACTTAAAGGGCACGTCATAGGTGTCGTAGCCCAGCAGGATCAGATAGTTCCCCTCGATCACCACGGAGTCGATGATCTTCTGGTAGAAGCTCAGGCGAAGCTCGTCATCCTTCAGCTGGCTGGCCCGCAAGTCCATCAGCAGCTTGTGCTCGGGAGAGTTCGCCACCTGACTGGTTTTGAAGGTGATGTCAATGAGGTTGCGGCCCAGGCTGCCGGACAGGGTGCGCCGCAGAAGGGCAAAGTATTTATCGGACTCGTTTTCCAGCATGATGCCCGTGGACTGGCGGAATTCGGAAATGATTTCCTTATTGTCGTTGACATAGCATCCGTAAATGGCGGTCATATTGCTGCGGTCCCGGCGCAGATGCCGCCGGATCTCGCTGATTTCCTTATCAATCATGGTATTTCCTCATTTCGTTCAGGATAGCCGAATCAGTATAGCACATTCGGCACGACTTATCAAGCGGGATAGTTCAGAAGTCTCTCGATAGCCTTCTGCCGCCGTTCGTTGAAATCGATCTCCCGTTCCAATGCCCTGGGCAGGGGGCTTGGCCCCTGCTCTGTTTCTTGATATATATTTTTTCTATTTCTTTTTCTGTTTCCTTGTCTTCTTCTGTTAGGGGGGCTATAGGGGGTGTTAGGGAGGGTATAGGGGGCCTATCCTCCCCTTCCCACCGCTTCTGACTGCCTCTGCGTCCGCTCTCCACAGCTCGTTGATAATCCTCATTGGACTCGTCCACCGCCGGTTTGATGGTCATAAACAGGGCATAGCCCAGCGTGTCCAGATTCGTGGGAAGCTCCCCGGTGTCAAAATACGCGAACACCGCTTTCAGGGCCGCCCCGGCGCTCTCGTCCGGCACCGCGTCCACCATGTTCCGGAAATACCGAAACATCCGAAACCAGACCGCTCCCTCCTGCTTTTTCTTTGCCATATCGATGCCTCCTGTGTGCCTGTCTTCGCAGGTTTTCTACAGGAAAATCGTATCATGCCGCGCCAGTAAATATTGTCGGACGGTATTCGACGAATTACAGCACAAGGGCCTGCCGCGTTGCGACAGGCTCATGTAATAAGATAGTCCGTAGGGCTTATGTCATGACCCCGCCGACCACGTTGAATAATGGCAGAGCTTTCGTCCAATGGAGAACGTATCGATGTCAACTCACTACACACCATTCATCGAAAGCACGAAATAGTCGATACCGGCTCGGCAGGGTCATGACCCCGCCCTACGAATTAAAAACGATCAGTCCCAGAGGCAGCCCCAGTTCTGAATGAAGTATTCGATGCCGGAGTACAAGGTGGTCGCCACGATAACGGCGATGACCACCCAGTTCAGCACCGGGATGCCGGGCAGGGCCATCATGACGCACAGGCCCACCATGGTGCTGGCGGTCTTGACCTTGCCGCTCCACCCGGCTGCAATGACGGTGCCCTTCTGAACCGCGATCAGCCGCAGGCCCGTGACGGCGAACTCCCGGGTCAGCACGATCATCAGCGCCCAGGCCGGGAACACGCCCCACTGGCAGAACATGCACATGGCGGCAATGGTCAGCAGCTTATCCGCCAGAGGGTCAAGAAATTTGCCGAAATCCGTCACCTGCTGATAGTGCCGGGCGATGTAGCCGTCCACAAAGTCCGTCAGGCTGGCAGCCACGAAAATCGCCAGAGACACGTACATCCAAAGGCCGCTCTGTCCCTTCGATAAGTACATGGTCACAAGGTACACCGGGATCATCAGCACCCGGGACAGGGTAATTTTGCTTGCAGTGGTCATCTTCCTTATTCCTCCACAACGTATCCAGACAAGTCGCCCTCCCGGCAGCCGTCGATGGTCACCATCACGAATTCGCCCTCCCGCAGCGGCTCGTCGGAGGCGATCCACACCCGGCCGTCAATGTCGGGAGAGTCGGCGTAGGTGCGGCCGTAGAACTGCTCCGCTTCCTCGTCGTAGCCGTCCACCAGCACTTCCAGAGTTTTACCGATCATGGACACGTTGTATTCGTCCATAATTTCGGACTGGAGCATTTCCACGATCTCCGCCCGCTTCTGAGCGGTTTCGGTATCGACGTGCTCCATTTCCGCGGCGGGGGTCCCCTCCTCGGGAGAGAAGGCAAAGGCGCCAACACGCTCCATTTTGGTCTCCCGCAGGAAGTCGCACAGCTCCCGGAATTCCTCCTCGCCCTCGCCGGGCAGGCCCGTGATCAGGCTGGTGCGGATGACAAGGCCAGGGATTTTTTCCCGCAGTTTTGCCAACAGTGCCCGGAGGAAGTCTCCGTCACCCCGGCGGTTCATGAGCTTCAGAATTTTGCTGTTGCAGTGCTGAATGGGGATGTCCAGATATTTGACGATCTTCGGCTCTGTGGCCATGACCTCGATGAGTTCATCGTCGATTTCGTCGGGATAGACGTAGTGCACCCGGATCCAGTGCAGGCCGTCGATTTCGCACAGACGGCGCAGCAGCTCGGGCAGCAGCCGCTTGTGCTCCGGGAAGTCCGTGCCGTAGCGGCTGGTGTCCTGAGCCACCACCATCAGCTCCTTCACGCCGCTGTCCGCCAGCAGACGGGCTTCGTAGAGAATGTCGTCCATCTGACGGCTGCGGTATCTGCCCCGCAGCTTGGGGATGATGCAGTAGGCGCAGCGGTTGTCGCAGCCCTCGGCGATCTTGATGAAGGCGTAGTGCTCGGGGGTGGTGACCACCCGGCCCGTCTCCTGCTCGGGAGCGTCGATGGAGCCAAAGTCCTCAACGGTTTTCTCTTCCAGCAGCGCTTCGATGGCAGGCACGATCTCGGTATAGCTGCCGGTGCCCAAAATGCCGTCCACTTCGGGCATTTCCTTCGTAATGTCCCCCTGATACCGCTGGGACAGGCAGCCGGTGACCAAAATCTTGCCCACCAAACCCTCCGCTTTCAGCTGGGCGGTCTGCAAAATGTAGTCGATGGCTTCCGACTTGGCGGAGTCAATGAACCCGCAGGTGTTGATGACCACCACGTCGCTGCCCACAATGTCCTCCTTGACGGTGTGCCCGGCTTCCTGCACGCGGTACATCATCCGCTCGCAGTCCACCTGATTTTTCGCGCAGCCAAGGGAAATAAATCCAATATTTGCCATAATTCTTAATCCTCGAACACGTCCTCCGTCTCATAGGACAGTGCTTCCAATGCTTTTTTTATCACGCCGTAGCTGTGGCCCCGGCGAATCAGGGCGTCGATGGCCCGTTTTTTCTGTTTTTCGTCGGAATCCGCGTCCAGTCGGGAACGCAGAAAATCCTGAATTTTCTCACTTTGGTCGGGATAGTCTTCCAGCGCTTCGTCCCAATAGGCCTTGGGGATCTGCTTTTCGTACAATGCCTGCTTTGCCCGCTGAAGGCCGTAGCCCTTGGCGATGCAGGAGCGAACCACCTGCTCTGCCGTGGCCCGATCGTCTACCAGATTCAGATCTTCCATCCACGCAACCGCCGCCTTGGCCTGTTCCGGGTCTTCCCCTTTGCGCACCAGCCGCTGCTCTAAGTCCCGCTTCGACACGCTGGACGCGGAAACGATACGGACTGCCCGCATTTTGGCGGACATCTTCCCCGCTTCCGTCCCCAGACGAGCAAATTCCTGCTCGTCCAGTTCCTTTCCAGGATACAGGCCAAAATCCTCCACGGTCTGCCGGTACAGCCCCAGACGGCTTCCGTCGGAGAAGGTGACCCAGTAACGGCCCGCCCGGTCGGGGGCGTTTTTCAGGGCATCAACCCTCATCGTCAAAATCGTCGGCGCTGACGGCTACCGCCTTGTCGGCAGCCTTGGCCGGGGCCTTGGGCGCACCGCTGTTCAGCTTCCACAGATTCTCCCGGACCTGAGCCTCCACCTGGGCGGCAATGTCGGGGTTGTTGATCAGGTAGTCCTTCACGGAGTTGGCACCCTGACCGATGCGCTCGTCACCCATGGAGAACCAGCTGCCGCTCTTCTGGATAATGTCCATCTGAACGGCCAGATCCACCAGCTCACCCCACTTGGAGATGCCCTGACCATACATGATCTCGAACACCGCTTCCCGGAAGGGAGGGGCCACTTTGTTCTTGACCACCTTGACCCGGGTCTTGTTGCCGATGACGTTGCCGCCCTCCTTGATGGTCTCGATCTTGCGCACGTCCAGACGGACGGAGGCGTAGAATTTCAGGGCGTTGCCGCCGGTGGTGGTCTCGGGGTTGCCGTACATGACGCCGATCTTCATACGCAGCTGGTTGATGAAGATGACTACGCAGTTGGTCTTGGCGATGGTGCCTGCCAATTTCCGCAGGGCCTGAGACATGAGCCGGGCCTGCAGGCCCACAAAGGTGTCGCCCATTTCGCCCTCAATTTCCTGCTTGGGCACGAGAGCTGCCACGGAGTCCACAACAACAGCGTCGATGGCGCCGGAGCGCACCAGCGCGTCGGTGATTTCCAGCGCCTGCTCGCCGGTGTCCGGCTGGGAAACCAGCAGATTGTCGGTGTCCACACCCAGGGCCGCGGCATACACCGGGTCCAGGGCGTGCTCCGCGTCCACGAAGGCCACTTCACCGCCCCGCTTCTGGGCTTCCGCCAGAATATGCAGGGCAAGAGTGGTCTTACCGGAGGACTCAGGGCCGTAGATTTCAATGATTCTGCCCCGGGGTACACCGCCGATGCCCAGGGCCGCGTCCAGCGCCAGGGAGCCGGTGGGGATGGCCTCCACGTTCATCTCCGGGCGGTCGCCCAGACGCATGACCGTGCCCTTGCCGAAGCTCTTGTCGATCTGAGCAAGGGCGGTCTGCAATGCCTTTTTCTTATCGGAAGCGGGTGCGGGGGCCTCGTAAGCCGTCTTTTTCGTTGCCATAAATTCAAACTTCCTTCCTGCCGTACTGCGCCAAAACAGCACGTTCTCTGTCATTATAGTCTCTGGTTCGTTCCAGAATGGTATACCCGTTCATTTCCAGGATACGGCACACATCGTCCCCCTGCCCCATGCCGAATTCAAAGCACAGGAAGCCGCCGGGCTTTAGTGCCGGGGCGAAATTCCGGGCGATGGCACGGTAAAAGTCCAGACCGTCCTCGCCGCCGTAGAGGGCCAGATGGGGTTCGTAATCTTTCACACTCACCGGCAGCTCCAGCATTTCCTGCCCCGTAATATAAGGCGGATTGGAGACGATCAGGTCGAATTTTCCAAGAAACGGGAAGGCGGGCTTTAACGCGTCCGCCTGCACGCAGCGCACCCGCCCGGTGAGCTTATTGAGGGCCGTATTCTCCTTCGCCACCGCGAGGGCATCCATGCTCACATCCGCCAGCGTCACCTTGGCGTCCTTCACCCGGCTGGCAACCGCTAAGCCGATGCAGCCGCTGCCGCAGCAAAGGTCTAAGATCCGGGGGTCTTTGTCGAGGAATAACGCCTGCTTGACAGCCAATTCTGCCACGGCGCAGGTGTCGTCTCTGGGAATCAGCACCTTCGGCGAGACGATCATGGGCAGTCCGTAGAATTCCCACTGACCCAAAATGTAGGCGATGGGTTCCCCGGCAAGGAGCCGGTGAAGACCCGCTTCCACGCCCTCGACGATATTTTCACTGGCATATAAGTCCCGGTCTGCCAGAAACTGGGCGTGGTCCTTGCCGGATACGTGGCAAATGAGCATCCGGGCCAGCACCCCCGCGTCCCGGGCCTCTTCCGTTTCCAACAGCGCACGGCGGGTGTCCTGATAAAGCGTACCGTACTGCTTTACCATCGGTCAGCGCCCTCCTGCTCCGGCAGCACCGCTTCCACGGCGGCAATGCCTACCTCGATCATGGAGTCGTCCGGTTCGTTGGTGGTGAAATTTTGCAGCCACATACCGGGGGCGGTGAGAATTTTGGTAAAGCCGTTGTCATGGCGGCCCGCCCAGCGGTTGATCTCATAGGTGATGCCCACCACGATGGGCAGAAGCAGCAGCTTAAAGGCGATCATCAGCAGACGGTAGCCGAAGGTGCCCCGGATGGCTTCCAGCGCGGGCACCGCCGCCAGCAGGGCCGAGGACGCCACGGAGAACACCAGAATGGAGATCACCATGACCACCAGCAGAAAGCTGGTGCCGCAGCGGGGGTGGAGCCGGGTCTGCATCCGCACGTTCTCCACCGTCAGGGGCAGGCAAGCTTCATAGCAGCGGATGGTCTTGTGCTCCGCGCCGTGGTAGGCAAACACCCGCTTCATCTCCTGCATCCGGGAGACGAGGAACATATAGGCCAGGAAGATCACCATGCGGATAACGCCTTCCACCAGATTCAGGGCCAGATTGCTGGTGAGCCAGCGGTCAAAGAAGCCGCCGATGACCATGGGGAGCAGAAAGAAGAGCAAAATGGACAGCCCCAGGCCCATGGCTACGGCAATGCCCACGATGGCCTGCTGGAATTTTTCGTTGCCCAGCTTTTCTTCCAGCCACGCGTCAAATTTGGACGGCTCCTCCTGCATTTCCTCCGGGGCCAGGTCCGCAGAGTGGAGCAGGGCCTTGATGCCCACCACCTGAGAGTCAAAAAAGTTGAATACGCCCCGGATAAAGGGGAGATTTTTGTAGGATTTGGGGGGATTTTTCTTTCTGGGCATGGTCTCGATGCTGAGACCGTCCTTCCCCCGGACCACCACGGCGTCCTTGTCGGGACCGCGCATCATGATGCCCTCGATCAGCGCCTGACCGCCGATCATGGTCTTGAATTTTTCACAGCACTGCTGATTTTCGTTTGCCATGGGATTGTCTCCTTAGTGGGCCGCGGGCAGGCGCACCGTCACCAGCGTGCCGCCGCCCTCCGCGTTTTCCAGCGTCAATGTGCCGCCGTGCATCTCCACGATCTCGTCACAGACCGCAAGGCCGATGCCGGTGCCCCGCACGCTGGAGCTGCCCTTGTAAAATTTCTTTTTGACGAGAGGCAGCTCGTCCTCCGGGATGCCGGGGCCGAAGTCCCGGATCCGGACGACTACATTCTCGCCGTCAAAGTGCATATCCGTCTCGATCCGCTTGCCCGCGCCGCCGTGCTTGGCGGCGTTGTCCAGAATGTTCAGGAACACCTGCCGCATTCGCTGGGGGTCGCAGGGGATCTCCGGGATATCCTCGTCGTTTTCCTGATAAATGAGCTGGATGCCGTCCTGGGACGGGCGGCTGCCGTACATGAACACCGTGTCCTCATACTCGCTGCGCAGGTCGGTCATTTCCACCGCCAGCGTCATGCGCCCATCCTGCATCCGGGTAAAGTCCAGCAGATCCATGACCATCTCCGTCAGGCGCTTGGCTTCGCTGGAAATGATCTTCATGCCCTGCCGGGTCTCCGCGTCCATATTTTCGTCCGCCAAAAGGGTCTCGCTCCAGCCGTTGATAACCGTCAAAGGGGTGCGCAGCTCGTGGGACAGCTGGGAAATAAATTCCGCCTGCATTTTTTCATTCTGGGCAATCTTATTGGACATTTCGTTGATGGTGTCCGCCAAATCGCCGATCTCGTCCCGGTATTTGGTCTGGATCTGCACACCGTAGCTGCCGGAAGCGATGCGCTGGGCCTTTTCCGTGATCTCCGCCACGGGATTCATGACGGAGCGGAGGAAAAAGCTGCTGCTGAGAAGCACCACCGCCATCACCGCGGTCAGCACCATCATGCTCACCAGTGCCACCTGCAGGATCTGGGCGTCCACCTTCCGGGTGGAGGTCACGTAGCGCAGCACGCCGATGACCTCGCCGCTAGAGTAGATCATGGGGCTGGACACCGCCATGATCCGCTCCCCGGTACTGGGGTCCTTGCCGAGATACGGCACGGGATAGCGGCTTTCCACCGCCCCGGCGATCTCCGGGGTAGAGGGAGACTCCCCCGCCCACTGACCGTAGGAAGAGGCCACCAGCTTGCCGTCCCGGTTGATGAACTGCAATTCGATGGTATCCTTGTCCTCAAAGGTCTGAGCGTAGGTGATGCAGGACTGGTAGTACTCGTTGTAGGTCTGGTCGACGTAGGCGGCAAAGAAATCCGTGGTGGTCTTGGCCCGGTACTTCATGTCCGACTCCATATTGGAGTAGTAGTAGGCCGCGAAGGAGGCCGTCACCGCCATGACACAAACCAGCCCCAGCGCCAGCACCACGCTGGCCGTGTTCAGAAGCCACCGTTTGCGCAGGCCGCCCACATGGATGACCGATTTCAGATCCTTCACGCCTTACGCGCCCCACTTATAGCCAAGTCCCCAGACGGTGGTGATGTAGGTGGGGTTGGCGGTATCGTCCTCAATTTTAATGCGCAGACGGCGGATGTTCACGTCCACGATCTTCAGCTCGCCGTCGTAGTCCCGGCCCCAGACCGCCGCCAGAATGTCCTCCCGGGACAGTGCCCTTCCGGGATTCTGCATGAACAGCTTCAAAATGGCGTACTCCACCTGGGTCAGGCGGATGCGGTTGCCATTCTTTTCCAGGGTATGGTTCCGGGTGTTCATGACGAAGGGGCCCTGGGTAATGAGTTCCGAGCTGACGCTGGTGTCCCCGCCGATGCGGCGGTACAGCGCGTCGATCCGGGCGGTCAGCTCCGCGGGAGAGAAGGGCTTGGTCACATAGTCGTCGGCGCCGGTCATCAGGCCCGTGACCTTGTCCATCTCCTGAGTCCGGGCGGTGAGCATGATAATGCCCATCTGCTTGTTGGTGGCCCGAATGCGGCGGCAGACCTCAAAGCCGTCCATGTCCCCGGGCACCATGATATCCAGGATGGCAACGCCCGCGTCGGGATTGGCGGCGATGGCATCCAGCGCCTGCTGGCCGTCCCCCGCCTCGATGACGTCATAGCCGGCCCGCTTGAGGTTGATTACCACAAAGCTGCGGATATTCAATTCATCTTCCATAATCAGAACTTTTTTCATATGTTACCTCTTCTTGCTAAGTCTCCCCCGTCTGCCAATCCTGGCGGATCAGGTGGAAGCTGTCCTGTAAGCTTTTCTCGGTGATACCGTACTCCGGGGCGGCGAAATCCAGCTGGGCGGCGTAGGCCACGCCCTCCGCGCGGTACAGGGGGAATCGCCCATCCTGTGAGGCGCTTTCGTCCCGGTCAGAGCCGGTGAACACATACACGGAAAACAGCGGGATCGCCACCTGATAGGATTCATCCCACACGTAGAAATGGAAGCATCCCTGCTCCTTTTCCACCGTCAGCCGGCAGGCCCATTCGCTGTTCATCTGTAAATACCAGCCGCCGTTGTAATTGTGGAAGGTGTACAGCTTGTCCGTCTCCCAGCCGTCCACGTCCATGGCGTACCAGCGGAGCAAAAATTGCTGCTCGTCCTCCCCCCAGGTGCTCACGGGCTTCATTTTGATCAAGCCCGGCAGCTCCAGAATGCCGTCGGAGTCGATGTCCTCGGCGTAGACGTAGTAGTTGAGCAGGGTCCGGATGCTGGTGTCCGCCTCCGTGGAATAGGCGATGTTGGTAAAATGGCCCTCCTTCACCACGAACACGTCGGTGACGATGGTGTTGTCCTCGGAGGAACTGGTGACGAACACTGCCGGGGTCTGGTCCTGAAGCTTCCCTGTCGTAATGCGGCGGATGCTGGAGGTGTCTTCAGACAGCTCCGTCTCCACAGAGCGGACGATCTGTCCGTTCTGCCAGCTGTAGAGCACCGCCATGCCCCGCTCCGTTTCTTCCTCGCCGGGGCGCAGGACCATCAATTCACTGCTGCCGCCGCTTAAATTGCAGGGCAGCATTTTGCTGTAGCCGTTCATCAGCAGCAGCTCCGCGCTGCCGCCCCGGAAGGTGAACACCGCCACACTGCGCAGCACCTGGTCGCTGACCTGGAAGCCCACGATCAGCTCCTTGCCGGGCTGGTCGTCAAAGTCCACGTACTCCACCTGCTCAAAGGACTGACCGTTGAAGCCGATGGTGTCCATGGTCCGGCATTTGCCATTTTCGTCCTGCTGGAAGATCAGCACCTGCAATGGCCGTTCCGTGGCGCCCTTGGCAAAGACCAGATATTCGTCCACCCCGTCGCCGTTCAGGTCCGCCATCTGCACGGTCTGCTGGTTCTCCCCGGACTGGGGTGAGGAAAAGGTCATGCCGTACATAGCCGTGTCAATGGCGGCCTGCAATTCCTTAAATTCCTCCGACCGTTTGGGCAGGGCGTACATTTCCTCCACCGTGCGCATGGCGCAGCCGGTCAGGAGCAGCGTGAAAAGCAGCGTGCCAAGAAGCCATATTCGCTTTTTCACGGCATCAACTCCTCTCAATCGTGTAGTATATCACATTTCTTCCCAAAAAGGAAGCTACTTTACCACAACATTTCCGTCTCCAAGGACATTTTTCAGCTCCCGCAGCATACTGTCTGCTAAAGCTGCCCTTGTGCCCCGGCGGCGGCCGGTGTCCGCAAAATAGAGCACCACGCCGCTGTCTCCGGGGAACATATTGAGGATGGCCCTTACTTTGGGATAGAGCTTCCCTTCCTCCCCGGGCAGCCGCAGGTACAGGGTGCCCTGCTGATGGCTCTGGGCTTGTCTCGGCGCAGGCTCGGGACTGCCGCCTGCAAAGTCCGAAATGGGCCGGGCGCGGTTCACGACGATCTGGGGTTCCTTGTCGTCCCGCAGGGACAGCCTGCCCGTGATGACCACCGCCGCTCCCTCCTTGAGGTAGCCGCCGAACTGGTTCAGGACATTGGAAAAGGCCAGCATTTCGATAGCCGCCGTGTCGTCCTCCACGGTGATGTAGGCCATGACGGAATTGTTGCGGGTGGTTTTCATTTTCATGGTCTGGACGATGCCCGCCACGCTGACGATCTGGTCGTCTTCAAAATGACTGTCCTCGTCCATCAGGGCGCCAATACGAACCACATGGGTATTTTTTAAGCATTCCCGGTAGTCATCCATGGGGTGGCCGGAAATGTAGATGCCCATGGTCTCCTTTTCCAGGGCCAAAAGGTCCGCTTTCTGCATTTCCTTCAGCTTGGGAATGGGAATTCTCGCCGCTTCGTCCTCGGTTTCCAGCATTCCGAACAGGCCCATCTGGCCCTCCAGATTCTTCTTTCGGGAGGAAGCGATGGCGTCCATCATGCTGTCGTAGACCGCCAAAAGCTCGCTGCGGTGGTTGCCGAAGCAGTCCGCCGCGCCGCACTTGATGAAGTTTTCCACGGCCCGCTTGTTGAGATCCTCCCCCATGCGCTCGATGAAGTCTTCCAGCGACTGGAAGGGGCCGCCCTCTTCCCGCTTTTTTACCATGGTGCGGATCAGGCCGATGCCCACGTTTTTCACCGCGCCCAGGCCGAAGCGGATGGCGTCGCCCTCCACGGTGAAGTGGTCTTCGGAGTGATTTAAGTCCGGGGGCAGGACGGGAATGCCCAATTCCTTGCACTCGGCGATGTAGCCCGCGATTTTTGTCGCGGAGTCCAGCACCGAGGTCATGAGAGCCGCCATGTACTGCCGGGGGTAGTGGCACTTGAGGTAGGCGGTCTGGTAGGACACGATGGCATAGCACACCGCGTGGGCCTTGTTGAAGGCGTAGTTGGCAAAGTCCACGATTTCATCGTAAATGGACTGGGCCACCGCCTCGGGAATGCCGTGGCCGATACAGCCGGGGATATTCTGGACCGGGTCGCCGTAGACGAAGACCTTCCGCTCGGCTTCAATGACCTTCATTTTTTTCTTGGAAATGGCCCGGCGGATATTGTCGGCCTGTCCCATGGTGTAGCCGCCCAGGGAACGGAAAATTTCAATGACCTGCTCCTGATAGACGATGCAGCCGTAGGTGACCTTCAAAATGGGTTCCAGCATGGGGGTCTTGTAGGTGACCTTCCGGGAATCCAGCTTATTGGCGATGAACCGGGGAATGGAATCCATGGGACCGGGGCGGTACAGGGCCACGATAGCGGTGATATCTTCAATGGAGCTGGGCTTCATGTTGATGCATACGCCGGTCATGCCCGCCGATTCCAGCTGGAACACGCCCTGGGTCTTGCCCTCGGCCAGCATGGCAAAGGTGGCCGCGTCGTCATCGGGGATGGTTTTCATGGAAAAATGAGGGTCAATTTTGCGAATTTCCTTCTCCGCGTCGTCAATGACCGTCAAATTTCGCAGGCCCAGAAAGTCCATTTTTAATAGGCCCAGCTCCTCGATGGTGGTCATGGTGTACTGGGTGACGATGGTATCGTCGTTGCAAGACAGTGGCACATAGCTGCACACCGGGTCGGCGGTGATGACCACGCCGGCGGCGTGGGTGGAGGAATTCCGGGGCATTCCCTCCAGACTCATGGCGGTGTCAATGAGGGTCTTTACCCTCGGGTCCCCGTCGTACATCTCCTTCAGCTTGGGGCTGACCTCCATGGCCTCTTTCAATGTAATATGGGGGGTGCCGGGCACCAGCTTGGCAACCACATCGGTTTCGGCGTAGGTAAAATTCAGCGCCCGGCCCACGTCCCGGATGGCGCCTCGGGCCGCCATGGTACCGAAGGTGGCGATCTGGGCCACGTGGTCGGTGCCGTACTTGCGCATGACGTACTCAATGACCTCCGGGCGGCGCTCCTGACAGAAATCCGTGTCGAAATCCGGCATACTCACCCGCTCCGGGTTCAAAAACCGCTCGAAGATCAGGGAGTATTTCATGGGGTCGACCTCTGTAATGTGCATACAGTAGGCCGCGATGGAGCCTGCGCCGGAGCCGCGCCCCGGGCCGACAGGAATGCCCTGCTCCTTGGCGTAGCGGATAAAGTCCCAGACGATGAGATAGTAGTTTACATAACCCATGCTGCTGATGACGCCGATCTCGTATTCCAGCCGGTCAGCGTATTCCTTGGGTTCATCCGGGTAGCGCTCCCGGAAGCCGTGATAGCAAAGCTCCCGGAAGTAGCCCTCGTTGGTGTAGCCCTCCGGCACCGGGAAGGCGGGCAGATGGTATTCGTGAAAGGTAAATTCCAGATTGCAGCGGTCTGCAATTTTTACCGTATTTTCAAAGGCTTCCTCCAGTCCGGGGAACAAACTTTTCAGTTCTTCCTCGCTTTTGACGTAGAATTCCTCGGTCTGGAATTTCATGCGGTTCTGGTCGTCCACGGTCTTGCCGGTCTGGATGCACAGCAGTACGTCCTGCATTTTGGCATCCTCCCGGCGGAGGTAGTGGGCGTCGTTGGTGACCACCAGCGGCAGGCCTGTCTCCCGGGCAAGACGCTGAACGCCCTGATTCACAGGCCGCTGCTCGTCAATGCCGTGATCCTGCAATTCCAGATAAAAATTGCCCTCTCCAAAAATGTCCGACAATTTCAGCGCGTATTCCTTGGCCCCCTCGTAGTCCTCCCGCATGAGGTACTGGGGCACCGCGCCCGCAAGGCAGGCGGACAGGGCGATGAGGCCCTCATGGTGCTGAGCAAGCAGTTCCAGATCTACTCTCGGCTTGCCGTAAAAGCCGTGAATAAAGGCTTCCGACACCAGATAGCACAGGTTTTCGTAGCCAGTCCGGTTCTCGCACAGCAGCACCAGATGGTAGGGGTCGTTGTCCAGCCCATGCACCTTATCCGTCATGCCCCGCCGGGCCACATACACCTCGCAGCCGATGATGGGCTTGATTCCGGCGGCCTTGGCGGCTTTGTAAAAATCAATGCAGCCGTACATGACGCCGTGGTCGGTGATGGCCACGGCACTCTGGCCCAGCTCCTTGACCCGGTCCATCAGGCCGTCAATCCGGCAGGCCCCGTCCAGGAGGCTGTATTCACTATGTAAATGCAGATGCACAAAGCTCATCTTTCAGTCTCCTTAGCCAGCGCCGCCAGCTTTTTCATGCGGTTATTCATTGCGGGCTTGGTGATGGGAGGCTCCATCATGGCCGCCAGCTCGGTCAGGGACGCGGAGGGGTTCTGCTCCCGGGCAAGGGCCGCCTGCTTGAGCTTTTCCGGCAGGCCCTCCAAAATTCCCATTTCCCGCAGGGTTCGGATCACGCCCAGCTGCTCCTGAGCGGCTTCCACAACTTTTGAAGTGTTGGCATCGTCACAGTTGCAGCGTCGGTTCACTTTATTGTTCAGTTCCTTTTCAAGTCTCGCTTCCATGATGCCCATGGCGGCAACCGGCGCGCCCAGGCAGGTGAGGAAATCGGAGATCTGCTCACTCTGCTTGAGGTAGAGCACCTGCGCCCCGCCCCGCAGGGCAGTCTTGGGGGCGAAGTCCATGACCTCCCGGATGATCAGTCCCGTCTCCCGGGCGACGCTGTGGTGGGTGGTAGCCAGCTCCATATGGTAGCCCTTGCCGGGGTCGGTGACGCTGCCCCCCGCCAGAAAGGCCCCCCGAAGGAAGGACACCTTGCAGCATTCCTCTTCCACCACAGGGTAGTTGACATGCAGCGCCAGCGTATCCCCCAGGTCAAATCCGAAGGCTTCCATGATCCTCGCCAGCTTCTCCTGTTCCCGGATCTGGAACACCAGCTTGCCGGGGGCGGCGAGGCTGGGATAGCTGTCGAAATCCAGATCGAAGGCTTTTTTAAATAATTTTGGTAGAATGCAGGCAAATTCCCGGCTTTCGGTGATGATTTTAATACCGTCGTCCTGAAAGCTGTTGCAGAACAGCAGGATGCCGAAGCACTGTGCCAGCGCGCAGCAGCGGCTGTGGGGAAATTCCCGGCAGATCTCCGCCCGGGCGGCGGAGGAAAAGGAGATTGACATAAGAAGCACCCTTTATATGTGAGACTGTCGAATAAGAAATTCCGTAGGGGGCGATGCCCACATCGCCCCTTCGCAAAGGCTCCGATTTCGCCGAAAATAATCTATCATCGCACCGTTCTACCGCGGGCCGATGTGGGCATCGGCCCCTACGGTGAGGGGACATGATTTTTTCAACATACTATAACTACCAAATCCGTATTTCCGGCTCCAGCCGGATGCCGGACTGTTCAAATACCCGGTCGGACACGGTTTCCAGCAGCGTTTTCACATCCCGAGCCGTGGCCCCGCCTAAATTCACGGCAAAGCCCGCGTGCTTTTCGGAAATGCCAGCGTTTCCCACCCGGAAGCCCTTCAGACCCGCCTCATCAATGAGGGCCGCGGCATAGCCGCCCGCGGGGCGCTTGAAGGCCGACCCGGCGGAGGGCAGGTCAAGGGGCTGGGAGGCGGAGCGTTTGCCGATCAGCTCCTTCATTCTTGCTTTGATATCCTCAGGATCCCCAGGGGTCAGGGCAAATTCGGCGCAGATCACAATGTCGTCCGCAGCTTCCAGTGCGCTGTGGCGGTAGGAAAATTCCATTTCGGCGTTACTGAGCCAGCGGGTATTCCCCTGCCGGTCCATGACCTTCACCCGGTCACAGACCTGTGAGATTTCGCCGCCGTAGGCCCCGGCATTCATGTAAATGCCGCCGCCGACGGTGCCGGGGATGCCGTGGGCGAATTCCAGCCCGCTTAGTCCCAGATTCGCCGCGAACACCGCCGCCCGGCTCATGGTCACCCCGGCCATCACCCGGATGCGGGTATCCGAAAGCCGTTCCATGCCGGTCAGGGCATCCTTCAGGCAGATCACCAACCCGGAAAGTCCCTCGTCCGGGGCCAGTACGTTGGTTCCTGCGCCTAAAATAGCGCACTTACAGTCCAATAAAGCGGATGTTTCTAATAACTTCGCCAATTCTTTTTCGTTTTTCGGAAAGGCCATGACCTCCGCCCCGCCGCCGATGCGGAAGGAGGTGTGCCTGGCCATAGGCTCATTCATCCGCAGCTCCAATTTATCGAGCAGAGCGGCGGTTTTCCTCTGAAATTCCGTCAATTCCGTCATAAACGCCTCCGGGTGTATAGTCTTATACAGTATAACATATTCCACGGGATTATGCAATTATGACAAACATGAAATTTGTGTTACAAGCAAAGCCTTCCCCTTTGATGCGAATCAAGGTTTGAAAATGTATAAAACAGAAAAAACGTATGTCATTCCGACTGGAGCGCAGCGGAATGGAGGAATCT
>JAUNSH010000006.1 GCA_030539285.1 Eubacteriales bacterium | reverse complement strand
CGATCAAATGGCTTTCCTGAGTTAAAGTCAATAAGCTCATAATTGATGAATAATACGCCATTCATGAAAAATACGACGGGATCAACCTGAATAGTATTGGAGTTTATTGATACAAGAAAAGGCTCCATATCTATTAGAAAAGAAATGCGGAACAAGGATTCGTCGAGAAGCAGGTGCGCAGAATGTCTGAATGTTAATAGCCAAGAAACACGAGATAGTTCCTCTTGCTGTTTTTCTGTTTTTATATTGTCGCAATTTTTTCCAAAAGAAATACGGGTATTTTGATTAACATAGTCGTACTCTTCGGTATAAGAAAAGCGGCCATTAGGAGTAAGTATAATATTATCGCTAACAATAGCAGCAATATGGTGTGATTTGATTAATTCTTTTGCTTTTTTCTTTTTCCAAATCTGAGGAAATTGTTTTGTGATTTTATCGATGTTATATGCTGCCATAAAGACAACAGTATCTGAAATATCCGTTTTTTTGCTTTATTAATTTGTCTGGCTGTAACTTTCATTATCTCACCCTTGTTTTTTATCCTTTTCTAGAACCTGAGCCAACCGGAAAGGCTGATGCGTATATCTGTGCACCTCATCAGCAACCTTTAATTTGCTGATTCGTTTACATGGGTTGTCTGATGATGGAATAATTGTAGCAAATAGCTAGAATTTTATCAAGAACATTTGTGTGGAATTTTTTGAATGGCTTGCTGGCATTATTTCATTCCGAAAACGAAAAAAGAAACCCGGTACTGCGACCGGGAATGGGATGAGAAGTCCTGTAAGCATTTGGGACCGCTGGCTCGGCGTCGGATCGATGAGGCACAGGACAATGCGCTGGAAGTATATGAAATCCTTCACCACCGCAACGAGCTGCGGTGTGACCACTATGTAAACAAGATCAGCACCGTCAGAGAATCTGGGTATCGGCTTGATGTTATAGCTTACGGCGATTGGAGCGAGATGACGCAGGAGCTACGCAGAGCGTATCTGGATGGTAAGATATCGGCAGCTGACTTTATCGCAAAAATCGATATCTATCATGAATATCCTGATTTTGCACACAAGAAAGAAACGCCTCCAACCGGGGATAGTACCTTTCGTGAGAAGGTCAAGCGAGACCTGAACTTTGATCCGAATAGACATTACGAAGACATGATGTTTTTGGAGCTACGGCTTGATGAGAGTGGCTTGCCGGAGAATGGCGCAGAATGGGTAGTGCAGACTGCACGGGAGCAGCATGACGCAGACCGTGCTGGAGATACCAGCCTGGTGGAGCAAGTAGAGAAGCTTCCGAAAAAGAAACCGGAATAACGCAATGAAGCGGTGCCGTCTGTATGGATGGCACCGCTTTTACCAGGGTATTTTACTTGTTTCATTTGTTTTGTTAGCGCACACCTGGCGGTGAAACCGACTGCTGTTAAGCAATAATTTGGAACTAATGACAGTTGCAATTTCGTGCAACCCAAGGTAACATCACCAAAATCTTTTGGAGATGTTAAACTTGAAGTCCATTTCTGAAGCAATGAAAGCATACATGTTGGCGCATCCCTTTGACTTCGGCAATCCTGACTGTAAGACGGTGCTGGATCAGCTCTACCATGCCTACGCAGAATCCCATGAGTACGATCCCCAAGAGATTGGTGACGGTTTCAAGGAACTGGAGGAATATCTGTGTGTACTGCCCTTGGATAATAACAACGCAGTTTTCAATCTGTGTTGCCGCCTGTGCAGTGCATACGAACGCAAATCTTTCTTGGATGGTCTGCAATACGGCGCTGAGCTGATACTGGAACTGGGAAAGGAGGCTGCTCGATGAAGGAGTATTTTGAGATGCTGAAACAGCGGGGGGCTGATAATCCATCCAATTATGGGGATGCGGATTCTGTCTTGGGGTTGCTCTATGAATGCTTCAACGAGAACAATCCCTATGATAACGAGCAGATAAAGGCGGATTTCGAAGAACTGTACCGGCAGATGAATGGGATGCCGCTGCGAGAGATGGATAAGATCGTCTATCCAGTCTGCAAGCTGTGCCGTGATCACGAACGGTCTGGCTTTGTGGAAGGGATCAAGATTGGTGTTCGGTTGCGAACGGAGTTAACAGAGGAATAGAATTACAGCGCCATCCATCACGGATGGTGCTGTTTCGCATAAATATATGTTGAGTATAAAGGATACGAGGGAGTACCGCGGTACTCCCTCAATATTCATACTCAAAGGCGGCATTGGGGGCTTCCAGCTCCAACAATGTGACATCACCATCGGTGAAGCGGTAGTACACCTTGCAGGAAGGGTGTTCATGGATCGTCCGTGTCATGGCGCCGCCCACAGGTGCTTGGAGCGGATGCCCCGGTGAACCCAGTCGTTTCACAGTTAGACATAAGCGGCCTTGCCGGACAATGACCTCGCTATCTTTGATTTTTACTGCCTTGGCACCCAGATAGGTGGCAAGGCGGTATTCTTTCCCGTGCAGCAAAACCACACCAATGACCCCGGTAAAGTGCAAACAGCCCAGGGGGATATCTGCCACTGACAGCATCAATGCTCCATCCGGGAAGCTGCATTGGGTCCAGGCGTATTCCTTGGGAAAAGAGCACCCCCGGTCGCCTTCCACATAGCCCACGGCATTCTCAAATACATAGGGAACGCCATTGACCTGGATTTCTCCGTCTACACGGTGATGCATACTGTAAACGCTGTGCCGGCACTGCATGAATGGAATATATTGAAAAGGTCCCATAATGTCATACTTGATGGGCGTAAAAGCACCGAAGTGAACAGATCCTGCAACATGGAATTCGGGAGTATGGATATCCAGCGAGAAACCAGACTTTCCAAACCGGTTGTTACTGATACGGATTTGGTCATCATCCTCCCCCAAATCGTCGAAGGGGAATTGTACATGGAACGCATGGGTATCGGTGATCACCTGTATGGTGCAAAAAGCAGAATCCTTCGTTTTGTGGACGGACGGAATGATTGCCAGTGCCTGTTTGTCGGATTGGCAGCGAAAATACCAGCCGCAAAAGTAGCTGTGCTTGGAAAATCTTTTGGATAGGCTGGAGTAAGTCATCGGCGATTTGCTTTATTTGCCAGGTCGCCGTAGACCGGGGTGGCCAGGCCGAAGCCACCGGAGACGGTGAGGATCTGGCCGGTGGTGTAGGCAGAGGCGTCGCTGGCGAAGTAGACTACTGCTTCCGCAATTTCCTCCGGCAGACCGATTCTACCAAGAGGGATATGCCGCAGAAACAGATTCCGAAATTCTTCTGTCAGGTTCTTTTCTACCGCTTCCGTGGCGGTCATACCGGGAAGGACGGCATTACAGCGAATGTTATGCTTGGCTTCTTGGACAGCAATGAGCTTGGTCAGATAGTTGATTGCTGCCTTGCTGGTTCCGTAGGCAACCTGGGAGATATCGGGTACCAGACCTCCCACGGAGGAGATGTTGATGATGCTTCCTCCGCCGTGCTTAGCCATATGCTTTGCAGCAGCCTGACTTGCCATAAAGACGCTTCGCAGATTCAGATTGACGGTCTCCAGAAAGACAGCGGGATCGGTATTGGCAAAATCCAGGTCCTTACCCGGATTGGAGGTGCCAAAATTGTTGACCAGCACATCGATACGGCCTGCATCCTTTACCACATCTTCGACCATAGAAGTGAAGGTCTCCGGTTTTGTGGCATCATTGTACATGCATTTTGCATCGTTCAAAGTATTTGCAATCTCCTGTGCTCGCTCTATATTGCGGGCCGCCATATAGACTCTGGCACCTTCTTTTGCGCATTTCTTTACGCAGGCAAGGCCGATACCCCTGGTAGATGCGGTGATCAATACGACTTTATCCTTTAATCTCATTTGGATGCTCCTTTGTTACGAATTCTGGGAAGGAAGAGTACAGCTGCAATACCGGCGGCAATGCAGATTAGCTCCGCAATTGCCAGCAAGTGGATCGATCGGACTGCGGCATCTGCCCCTGTTGCCCCGCCTGCGATCAGACCGGTGATCTGATTGGTAAACAGGGGCACGAACACTGCAACACCGAAGGGCGCGGCGAGATCCCGGAACAGGCCGTAGGTGCCTGTTCCTGCCCCGGCTTCCTGCTGCGGCAGTCCGGACAGTGCTACCTTCATAAAGATCGTACCGTTGCCGCCCAGACCAAATCCTAGAATACCCAAACTTGCCATCAGCAGCAGGACAGAGGTTGCTTCAGAGAATAAAAACAGGATACCGCAGCCAATGCCGGTCAAGATCAGCGAGCCGGTGAGCACATGCTTGGGTTCGAACCGGTCTGCCAAGGGACCTAAGATCACAGCACCTAACGACATACCCACATACATCACGGAAATGGCATACCCGGAAACGGCTGTATTATCCGGTTGGGTGTAGTTGACAAAGACAATGGTATTGGTCATATTTGCCTGCATCAGACCTTGCGTCAGAAACAGGGCAAGGACGCTGAGAATAAAGGCGCCCCGCTTCATAAAACTGCCGGGCAGGATGGGCTGCACCGCTTTTCTTTCCGCTGCCATCAATCCCAGCAGGCTAATGATTGCGGCAATCAGTACGCCCAGGAATGCCTTGGATGTCCAGCCGAAATTCTGCCCAAAGGAGGGAACGCACAGCATCAGGCTGAAGAAGATCAGCACCAGTACCGCGCCAATGCCATCAAAGTTCTTAAGGGGACGCCTCTGGGAATCCTGCTTACCGGCAGTCAATACGCAGACGATGAAAGTGACTGCGCAAATAGCCACGCATACCCACAGCATGGCACGCCAGCCATAGGCGGAGATGATCAGGCCACCCAGAGTCGGTCCGAAAATAACCGACGCGCTGGAAATCAGCATATACAGAGAAAACCCCTTTGCTACTTGGTTGGGTGGAAAACTCGTGACGATATAGGCCATGATCACCGGGGTCATAGCGGCAGTACCAATGCCCACAACGAATCGGGCTATCATCATAAACACGAGGGAATTTGCCAGTGCTGACAGCACATTTCCCAATGTAAAGACGGCAATTCCAAGAAGCAGGGTCCTTTTGCGCCCAATCACATCGCCTACTTTTCCCAGAATCGGTGCACAGGCGGCGGTGGACATGGCCTGTGCCAGAGCTGTCCAGGTGGTGTTGTTGTAGGCAATGCCAATGTCCTGCACAAAGGACGGCCCCAGAACCGTAGAAAATCCGCCCACGATGCCAATCAGAAATGCAGCCAATGCGTATGGGATGAATCCCTTTTTGTATTCGTTGCTTTGCTCCATTTTTCCACTTCCTTTTCCGGTAGTATGCCCTGCTTTTCATGCATTATTGATCGGAAAAAGGACACACTTTCCTTAGAAGGAGGGAGTTTATGAAACAGAAATTCTATATCTGCAAGCATTGCGGCAATATCGTCGCCATGATTCGGGACGCAGGTGTTCCGATTATGTGCTGTGGTGAAAAAATGCACGCGATCAAGCCGGGTACGACAGAGGCTTCCGGAGAGAAGCATGTCCCTGTTTATGAGCTGGATGGCAACGTTGTTCATGTGACAGTGGGATCGGTGGAACATCCTATGAATCAGGAGCACTATATCGAATGGATCTGCCTGGAAACCGAGCACGGGATCCAGTATGCCCATCTAGATCCGGATGACGAGCCGAGAGCAAAATTCGCTCTTTGCGAAGGGGACGAAGTCCGGGCAGTCTACGCTTTCTGCAATCAACACGATCTTTGGAGGAATTGAATATGTCTATGATCAATAAGGAAATTTCCGATTTTCGCACCTATGCGTTCCACGAGAACGATTTCAAGTTTGTATCCAAGGAGGATATCTTAGGCAAGTGGAGCGTATTTTTCTTCTATCCTGCCGACTTTACCTTTGTCTGTCCCACCGAACTGGAAGATCTGGCGGACAAGTATGAGCAGTTCCGGGCCATCGGCTGCGAGGTCTACTCCGTATCCACCGATACCCACTTTGTCCACAAGGCATGGCATGATGCATCCGACCGGATCAAGAAGATCAATTACCCCATGCTGGCAGACCCTACCCACGCAATCTCCAGAGATTTTCAGGTACTGATCGAGTCCGATGGTCTTGCCGAGCGTGGTACTTTTATTATTAATCCTGAAGGTAAGATCGTAGGCTACGAGGTGACTGCCGGCAACGTGGGCCGGAACGCCGAGGAACTGCTGCGCAAGGTGCAGGCTTGCCAGTTTGTCCATGCCCACGGCGACCAAGTCTGTCCAGCTAACTGGAAACCCGGCGCGGAAACCCTGAAGCCCAGTCTGGATCTGGTCGGTCAGCTTTGATGGAAAATCTGTACGATGTGATTGTGGTTGGCGGTGGTCCTGCGGGGCTCACCGCCGCCCTGTATCTGGCCCGGGCAAAGTACCGGGTACTGGTTTTGGAAAAAGAACAGTTCGGTGGTCAAATCTCCATCACCCATGAGGTAGTTAACTATCCTGGTATTGCCAAAACCAGCGGCAAAGCCCTGACTGACACCATCCAGCAGCAGGCAGAATCTTTTGGTGCAGAGTTTATGCTGGCAGAGGCTATCGGCTTTGACCTTTCTGGGGATATCAAGACTGTGCGCACTAATCAGGGGGAACATCGCTGTTTTGGTATCCTGCTTGCCACTGGTGCCCATCCCAGAACGGTTGGTTTTAAGGGTGAGGAGGAACACAAGGGCCGGGGCGTTGCCTACTGCGCCACCTGTGACGGTGAATTCTTTACCGGCAAGGAAATCTTTGTGGTTGGCGGAGGCTATGCCGCGGCGGAGGAAAGCGTCTTCTTGACCAAATTTGCCCGGCATGTGACGATCCTTGTCCGTAAGGATGACTTCTCCTGTGCGGCATCTGTGGCAGACCAGGCGAAAAATCACGAAAAGATTACCGTCCTGACCAACACCGTGATGGAGGAAGTGTCCGGGGAGAACGGCTTAACCTATGCTCGATACAAAAACACCGCCACCGGTGAGGTGGCGGAATACAAGAGCAAGGAAACCTTTGGCGTTTTCGTGTTTGCCGGGTATGAACCTGCTACCGAAATGCTCAAAGGGATTGTGGACCTGAACGAACAGGGGTATATTGTGACCGACGAATCTCAAAAAACCAGTGCGGACGGCGTGTACGCGGCGGGAGATGTGTGTATCAAGCCTCTGCGTCAGGTGGTGACTGCCACCAGCGACGGTGCGCTTGCTGCTACGGAATTGGAAAAATATGTGGCGGCAATGCAGAGGAAGACCGGCCTACGTGCCGATGCACCTTCTGTAAAGCAGAGCGAAACAACTGTCACAGTCGATACCCATGAATCTGAGGGCTCCGACGAACTGTTCACGAAAGAGATGCGGCAGCAGTTGGACACTGTCTTCACCCGAATGAAACAACCGCTTCTGCTGAAACTATATCTGGACAAGCGTCCGATTTCAGCCGAATTGGAAAGCTTCATATCCGCACTTGTGGCAATTTCTGACAAGCTGGAGCTGGAGGTGTGTGACAGACAGGCGCAGGAAACTTTTGCCCCCTGCGTGGAGGTTTGCTTGGCAGACGGGACACCAACAGGTCTCGCTTTCCACGGTGTGCCCAGCGGTCATGAGTTCACTTCCTTTGTGCTGGGACTGTACAACGCCGCAGGCCCCGGACAGGCAATCGATGAGGACACAAAACGGCAGATTGAAGCCATTACAGAAGCCGTAGATATCAAGATCTTGGTTACACTCTCTTGTACTATGTGTCCCGATTTGGTGGTAGCTACCCAGCGGATCGCTGCAGAGAATCCCAATGTGACAGCCCATGTGTATGATATTCGCCATTTTGAGGACTTGAAAAATCAGTACAATATCATGAGTGTGCCATGCATGGTAGTGAATGACCAGGATGTGGTTTTCGGTAAGAAAACAATGCAGCAGGTTCTGGAACTCATCAAGTGACGGAGTGCAACTTGTCAAAGATCCCGGGGCGATTTTGAAAGTCCCTTTATTTGATTACTTCGTATTGTTAGCTGCCGCTGGGTGGTATCAGATGGTACCACCTGACGGCAGTTTCTTTTGGGAAGAAAAGACTTGCATTTTTTGAAAGCTATGTTACAATCACGACACCCTGGGGTGAAGATCATGCCTGGGAGAGGAAAATCAGCCTGACCCATGTTTTTGACCCATGTTGGAAGCGGGGTGGGAGATTACCGGCAGAGGAAGAAAACCTCCCGGTATCCGCTGATGGCTCGAAAACAGGGTTTGAAAAACCTCGTGAAAACCCGGTCAGCGCAATCCCCGGAAAAGTGAATCCAAAGTGGTCTTGAATGTGTCGTAAGTCCAAATTTGGTGGTGAAAGCTGCCTGTTTGGCTGACCCATAGCAAGACCACATTTTTGACCCATATTTTGACCCATACGGGATCAGCATGCAGTGGACGGGGCAGATTTCAGTGGATTACCGGAGGTGGCAAACTCCTCGGAAAGGCTTTAAAGTGGCGATTATTTGCAGATAAAGTTATGTCAACTGCAGCTCATAACCCGGAGGTCGTAGGTTCGAGTCCTGCCTCCGCAACCATAAAGACACCGGATTTCCATAAGAAATCCGGTGTTTTTCTAACTTTTTAAGTCAAAATGAAGCACCCGAAAATGCCGTGGGGGATAGCCGCGGGGATAGTTCCAAAATATGCTATTTCAAAAAACCGGGAATTTCAAACTTTTTTTGGTGTTTCGCTTTTCATATTTCCCGGTATTTCTTTGAAGAAAATCGGCTGAAAGAATAAATATCGCCGTCGGTGTGAGTGCACAACTTACATCGACGGCTTCTTTTATTCTCTTCCCAGCAGCCAGTCAACGGATACATTCAGGATGTCTGCCAGGGCATTCAGCTCAATATCTGATACCGGGCGTTTCTGACCTTCCAGTAAAGACAGCGCGGGTACGCTGATATCAATCCCGGCAAGCTGCAATTTGGCAAGCAGTTCCACCTGTTTCATTCCCTGTGCCAGCCGCGCCTCGGTAACACGCTTGCCGATGATGTTACGATCGCCTAGCTCCAGCTTTCTCGGCTTCATATGAATCACCGCTCATTCGTGCCCGTGGGACCATCAATCAGTTCCTCATAAGTTGTATTTAGTGCCTTTTTAATTGCGTGCAGTTGACTTGCCTGAATGTGCTGTGTGCACCTCTCAATTTTGACAAGGCACTCACGTGTCATGTCGCAGCCATCAATTTGTAGGATACGCACCAGATCCGTTTGGCCCAATTTACGCATCTTCCGAATCTTTCGAATGTTTTCACCGATTCTAATATCCTGCTTAATCTTCTGTTCCATAACCACACCTCAACTGGACTTAATTTGGTCCATTTGGGTTTATTCTATGAGTTGGTTATGGTATAATGGGACCAGTTCTGGTCCACTCTTGATTTTCAATACTGGAAAAGGTGATTGTTTTGAAAAGCTGCTTCTTTATTGGTCACAGGGAAGCTTCCGAGGAAATCTTTTCAGCGCTTACAGAGGCTGTAGAGCATCACATTGTTCACTATGGTGTTACGGAATTCATTGTCGGTAACTACGGAGGTTTTGACCGCATGGCTGCAAGGGCTGTTATCTCAGCAAAGGCGTTGTATCCGGGAATTACTCTGCTGCTTCTGCTCTCCTATCATCCGGCAGAGCGACCCATTGAAACACCACCCGGGTTTGATGGTACTTTCTACCCACCGGGCATGGAATCTGTTCCCCGCCGGTACGCTATCGTGAGAGCAAACCGGTATATGATCGATCATGTGGACTATCTGATTGCCTATGCGTGGCATCCGGCGAGCAATGCAAAAGAGCTGACTGCGTATGCCCTAAGAAAAGGCGTTGTTGTGACCAATTTGGGGGAAATCCGCGAAAGCAAGGAAGAATAGCTGTTTTTCATATTGTATTCCCCCAATTAACCAAGTATAATGGATTTACATATCTTCTTCGTCATTGGAGGACGGTTTATGTTCGATAGAGAAGGTTTTATTGACTATGTAGGCGCAAAAAGCGGGAATAGCTATGCCAGTGGTTTGGCAAGGATCGAGAACCTGTATTCCGTTGGAATCGATGCCGAATATGACAAGGACAAGTGTGAAGCATTACTTACTCAGATCGAAGCAGATAAGAAGCGGACGGATCTCGATCAAAAGGAACTGAAAAAGCGCAGTGACGCAGCATCCCACTTGAAGCGGTATATCACTTTCAAAACGAATTCGATCGATACGATCACAGACAGGATTCACTTTGTGATCGATCACTATAAAGAACATTTTGATGCCGTAGACCAGGGGGAACGGTACAAATGGGAAGCTATCGCCTGGTATAAGAAGCATTGGAAGATCGATTCTCCCAACTTTGCGCAGATGCTGGAAGAGGCGTTCGGAAAGGCAAATAATCTGCTTGCCTCCGCGATGTATTATCCTTATCGTATGATAACAGAATACGCCCGAGTCAATCCTGAAGAAGTTCGCAGAATTTTCAAAATACTGCATGACGAGAGTTTGCCACTGGAAGAGCGTTATCAAGTATTCCGGGACAGCTGCAAATCCGGTGTTGATCAGATGAGAGCCCAAAATCCTGAGTATGAAAAAGCTGTGAATCATTATCAGGATCTGCGTGCAATCATGGTTTATCTGACTTTTGAATACCCGGAGAAATACTATCTGTACAAATCCACTATGTATTCTGATTTTCGTGACAGAATTGGATTCCGGGAAGATAAGTCCAACCAATCTTCCGTCATTGGCAAAGTTGAAAACTTCTTCCGGTTGTGCGAAATAATCCTCGCAGAAGTCGAAAAGGATCATGCGCTGATTGCAAAGCACAAAGCCCGCCTGGACAACGACTGCTATGCTGATGAGGCACTTCATCTTCTGACCATGGACATTGTGTATTACGGAAGTAACTATATGTCTGATAAAGATTTCAAGACTCGTCCCAGTGTCTCGGCAGAAACGGCATATTGGCCCTCGCTGGAAGAATACAATCCCGGCATCACCACAGAAATGTGGAAATCAGTTCTGTGTAACCCCTCAGTTACTTCCCCTGAAAATCTGGATATGCTCCGGAAAATGCTGAAGCTGGGCGGCGAGAGTACTTGCGCGCATCTGGCAGAGACATTTGGAAACACTGCGGGTTTCTATAATGCGCTTGGCACTGGTTTTGCCGGAAAGGTAAAAAAACACTTCCATTGCCCCGACTGTATTGATCCTGAAGATAATGATGAGGAACACAGCAGAGTATATGTTGTTCCGTTTATCGGGCGCTA
The DNA here is from genome assembly GCA_030539285.1 of Eubacteriales bacterium. Classification (GTDB taxonomy): domain Bacteria; phylum Bacillota; class Clostridia; order Oscillospirales; family Oscillospiraceae; genus Faecousia. The sequence continues at coordinate 69,138 of JAUNSH010000006.1, read as the reverse complement.
TATCATGGAGAACGGAAACAAACGCTATTCCTGGCGGCTCCGCGAGGAACTGAAAGAGGCACTTATGTATATTGATCTTCCCGATTCCGACCAGGAATCCGTAACGGATGTGGGTCTGAACACCATTCTATATGGCCCTCCCGGCACCGGCAAGACCTATCATACGGTCATCTATGCCGTTGCAATCATTGAGAATAAAGAGCTTTCAGCAGTTGAAAAAGAGGACTATGCGGAAGTTCAGGAGCGGTACAATGAATATAAAGCGCAGGGTCGTATCGAGTTCACGACTTTCCATCAGTCCTACGGCTATGAGGAATTCATTGAGGGAATTCGACCAATGATTACCCCCGATGATACAGACGGCGAATCCGGCGAAATCCAGTACAGCGTACAGCCCGGTGTATTCAAGCGCTTTTGTGAGAGAGCCGAGCGTCCTGCCGTTAGGGTAGATGCAGATTACGGAATCAGCGACAGTCCAAGCATATGGAAGGTTTCTTTGGAAGGTACGGGCGACAATCCTACCAGAACGGAATGTTTGAAAAATAACCATATCCGAATTGGCTGGGATGACTATGGCAAGGATATCACAGATGAAACCGACTTTTCTGTTTCAGGCGGCCGTGTGGTTCTGAACGCATTTATCAACAGAATGCAGGTTGGCGATATCGTCCTGTCCTGTTACAGTGCTTCTACCATTGATGCCATTGGTGTCGTTACCGGTGAATACGAATGGCACGAGGAATATGCCAGCCTGAAGCGTCTGCGTAAGGTCAACTGGATTGTCAAAGACATTCGTGAGAACATTCTGGCAATCAACGGTGGAACCTCTATGACCCTGGCCTCCGTTTACCGTCTGAATATTTCTCTGCCGGATGTGTATCAACTGATTGAGAAGTATCAGCCGAAACAACTTGCCCCTGCAAAGAGCGAAAACTACGTTTTCATCATCGACGAAATCAATCGCGGCAACATCTCCAAAATCTTTGGTGAACTGATCACTCTGATTGAAGCGACCAAGCGTGTTGGCATGCCAGAGGGAATGACGGTCAGATTACCCTATTCTCAGAAACTGTTCGGTGTTCCCAAGAATGTTTACATCATCGGCACCATGAATACCGCTGACCGTTCTATTGCCACAATTGATACCGCTCTGCGGCGTCGCTTCCTGTTCCGGGAAATGCTGCCTGATCCCAAGGTTCTGGCAGATATCAGTGTAGAGGATCTTTCCATCAGCGAATTGCTGACCCGTCTGAATAAGCGGATCACGGTCCTGTATGACAGAGAGCATACCATCGGACATGCCTATTTCATGCCGTTAAAGGACAGTCCCACTGTCGAAGCCTTGGCGGAAATATTCACCAACAACATTGTTCCTCTGCTGCAGGAGTATTTCTACGAGGATTATGAAAAGATCCGACTGGTACTGGGCGATAATAGGAAATCGAATCCGGAAGAGCAGTTTATCGTTGCCAAAGAAAATGATTATGCTGAACTGTTTGGCGATATCGAAGTCGGACTGGATGACGGATACAGCTACGAAATCAACGATGCGGCCTTTGGCAATATTGAGGCTTATCGCTCAGTTTAACGAATCGCAAAGGAAGGAGGCCGGCGCATGAAACCTGTCTATCAGATAACCGAATACGGCTCTTTCATCACCGGCAAGAAAGTGGATGGATACATTACGCTGCCTCCGCACACCTTCGAACAGCTTGAAAACTTTGTACTTACCAACCGCAGCAAAGAAGTCGATGCGCTGGAATTGATGGGGCTGTCGGCTCGCAAGGGTATCGGCAAAGTCATTACTGCCAGGAATTATGTAGGAATCATCACCATGAACGATGGCACGACCATTGAGATTCTTCCCAAGGTTTCTTCCTCTTCTGAAGATGATTCTGCAGCCAGAGTCAAGCGGCTGCTCATTGAAATACTGAAGACGCTCCGGGATTCTCCTTATAAAAATCTGCAAAGCACCAGCGTGAATGTGGAGAAGATGAACATCTTTGATGTTTTCATTCGCATGTTTATCGACGAAGTGTTCTTTATCGTAAAGCGCGGACTGAAATGCAGCTATGAAACCATTGAGGAAAACGCTACATTCTTCAAGGGAAAAATGTTGTTCTCCCAGCAGATTAAGTTTAATCACACCCACAAAGAGCGCAGCTATGTTGCCTACGATGCTTTCAATGTAAACCGCCCGGAGAATCGGCTGTTAAAGGCTACCTTGCAATATCTGTATCCGCGCTCTGCCTCTTCAAAAAACAGAAACGATATCAAGATTCTCCTGAATTCTTTTGCAGAAGTTGACGCATCGGTAGACTACAAAAGCGACTTTGCAAAGTACATCCCTGACCGCAATATGAAGGATTACAGCACAGCACTGCTGTGGAGCAGGGTGTTTCTGATGGGCAAGAGCTTTACTTCTTTCGCTGGCTCAGAAGTAGCGATGGCACTACTGTTCCCCATGGAAACTCTTTTTGAAAGCTATATTGCTGCCCTGCTGAAGAAAAAGTTAGGATATGCAGACTTTGCCGTATCCGTACAGGACAAGAGTTACCATCTGTTCGATGAACCGGGAAAGAAGTTCCTGATGCGTCCGGACATTGTGGTGAAGCGCAAAGCAGACGGTGCGGAATTCATTCTCGATACCAAGTGGAAGATCCTTTCAGACAGCAAGACAAACTACGGAATTTCCCAAGCAGATATGTATCAGATGTACGCTTATCAGAAAAAGTATGGTGCCAATCATGTGACACTGGTCTATCCGAAAACCGACAAGGTTGCTTATGAGACTGGTATGGAATACCGATCTGACGACGGTGTGACTGTTCGAATCCGTTTTGTGGATTTGTTTGATGTACAGAAGATCACGCAACAATTGTGCGCGGATTTTTTCTGAAATCATAAGGAGCGGATATTGCTATGAAAGTTTTGGTCAGCGCGTGCCTGCTTGGTGAAAACTGTAAATACAACGGCGGCAACAACTACAACGGTGCAGTTGCAGAATTTGTGCGGGGCAAAGAGATTTTACCCATTTGTCCGGAGCTGATGGCTGGGATGGGTTGCCCCAGAACACCTATTGAAATCGTAGACGGAGTGCTGATGGATCGGGACGGAAAGAATGTGGACACTGCTATGCGCGAGGCAGTAGAAATGGCTATGAAGCAGCTTTCTTCGGAGGAAATCCAATGCGCGGTTCTGCAATCCAGAAGTCCCACCTGTGGCGTGAATCAGGTTTACGATGGGAGCTTTTCCGGAAAGCTGATCCCCGGGGCGGGCATCTTTGCTCAGGCACTGAAAGAGGCCGGTTATCGGGTGATTGACGCGGAAGATGTCGGGAGGGAATAGCAGCTCTGTTTCTTAGTGGTTTGCGGTAGCGGCAAGCAGTGTCTGGGTGCTACCCAGCCGGATTTTTGCTTGTTGGGGAATCCCCCAAACCCCAGATCTGCTCCTTCGGGCAGGTAACGCGTTTTGCAAACGCTGACATTCTGATGGAAGGGTGGCGTGTTTCACTACACCCATTGCCGGCACACCAATCGGAAAACAAAAAATGCGCCCACACGGGACTTGAAAATCTCGTGTGGGCGATTGTCATGCCTGTCTTAAAACTGCGAAAGCACCGGCACGGACGCCGCTGGCTTCTGCGCGGGCCCTTGCCACCTGATGGGCATAGATATTCAATGTTGTGGATGCGGTAGCGTGTCCCAGCTCAGCGGCTGCGTTCACGAGATCCACACCATTGGCAATCATCATGGAAGCTGCGGTATGTCTGAAGGCGTGCGGATGAATGTGGGGCAGATCGTTTTCCTCACTGAACTTGTTCAGCCAGTCAGTGATGCTGTCTGGGTGCATAGGCGTGCCGTCGTCCTTGGTAAACAGAAATCCTGTATCCTGCCAGATGTCCGCATGACGGATTTTCTGCCGAAGCTGTTCGGTGCGATACTCCTTCAGAACCCCGATGGTTTCCGGGGATAAACAGATAGCACGGGGCTGACCGGTTTCGGGTGGACCGACATAAGTACCCTTTTCCTTTGTGTACAGAAGCGCCTGCCGGATCATCATAATGCCCTTATCCAGATCAACACAGTTCCATTGCAGACCCATCAATTCACCCCGGCGGCAGCCGGTGTCAATGAGAATGTAGGACATGGCTTTCCACTTGACAGGAGCCTTTTCCAGCGCTTTGACAATGTCGGCAATCTCCTCCGGCTGGAAGTAGTCAGCTTCGTGCTTGGGGACTTTGGGCGGCGAGGCTTTCGCGGCGGGATTGTACGGGACAAGCATTTCCTTATCCGCCTGCGCCAGAATCATGGAGATCAGGCGGTGGTGCTCCAGAATGGTTTTGTTGGACAGGGGCTTCTTCCGGTCGGATACCGTAAACATTTCTGACACCGAGTATCCCAGTGCATCCGCAATGCCCTGTGCTGTTTCTAGCTTCACGGCCTTGCCATTTAATACTGCGTTCAATGTGGTATGGGCAATGCCGGATTCTTTTGCAATAACATGCTTGGGCTGGCCCAGTGCTTCCACTTTTTTCTTCAACACCTTCTTCGCCACAGCAATGGCGCCGAGATTCCTGACACCGTTTTCAGACAGCGTTTTGTAAAAATCGTTCAGGTGCTGTGGACGAATCTGTGTCAGCTTCAGGTGTCCGATGGCATCGTTGATTCTCGGGAGCATCGCCCGATACCGCTCGATCGTGGTTGGCGCGAGACCGTTGCGCTCCTTCAAATCCAGCACATAGTCTGCATAATCGCAGAAGCGTTTCACCTTGTCGATATCATAACCTGCCTGGATTGCCTCTTCAAATTTGAAGGCCGCGGCCATCGCTTCCCGTTCCATTTGTTTCTTGCTCATGTTCGGACGGGGTGGTTTCCATGTGGTGGTGCGCTTGATCTGTTTTCCCTCCCAGTTTAGGCCTCCAGAGACGATCAGCCGATAGTGCATCAGCTGACCGGCTTTATTATATCTTGGTTCGATGGATGCCATATACATTCTCCTTTCCGTGGGACTGGCTCACAGCTATCATAAACTGTGAGCCAGCGTGTGACAAATGTGCGGCTTACTGTTCGCAGTTGACCCAGCGCAGAAAACCATCCCAAGGAATCAGGTAGGTTCTGCCAATGACCTTGCAGGGAAGCTGCCTGGTGCGGATGGCACGGCGCAGAGTGTACTCGCTGATGTTGATGCCGCTGGCGTTGGCGCGCTCCACGGTCTGCTTGATATTCATAACGCTCATATTCCTAATCTTATCGTTCATCGAGGGATCTCCTTTTCCAATTTCGTTCGTATTTTTCCAGTAATTGCAGAATTGTTTTCTGTATTCTCTCAGTGGTATAGTTCTTGGGGAAGTAACGGCGGATGTCTTTCATATCGAACCGCAGTTTTTCTTCCTGGTTGGCTTTGGGCTGCTGCAACAGCTCCAGAATCCGATCCATGTCCAGCGCTCCTGACTGGCTCAACTTTTTCAACTGCTGGGACTGGGAAAGCGAAGGCGTGCAATCCTCGCTTTCCATCGTCTCCAGCAAATCCCGCTGCTCCGATTCTGTCAGATAGGAAAGCTCCACAGCGGGGGTCAGGGCAATTTTCTTTTCATCCACCATCTGCAAAATCTCCGGGATGAGATAGGTCAGGCGGATGTAGCGTTTGACTTGAGACGCACTGTCCTCTGAAATTGTAGAGGCGGTTAACTTCGGTCCAACTTGGCCTGAAGTTAAATCATTGCGTTGCCCTTGGCGGCTTTCAGCCTCCATTTTCATCTTGTACGCAAAGGCTTTTTCGCTGGGCAGCAGATGCTCCCGGTGGAGGTTGCTGTCAACCAGTGCGATGATGGCGGCATCCCGATCCATGGAATAAATTAAGGCAGGAACCGTTTCGATTCCTGCCTTTTGGCACGCCCGGAGTCTCCGATGACCGGAGATCACCTCATATTCCTCTGTATCGGTTTCCCGAACCACGATGGGCGTCAACAACCCTTGGGTCAGGACGCTGAAAACCAGCTGGTCCATTTCGGCATCATCCTTCACCCGGAAGGGATGATTCTCAAAGGGGCGTAGTTTGTCGATGGGTAAGAACTCTGCGCGGGGTGGTGTGTTTGTCTGCAAGCTGTGTCCTCCTGTAATCCCGGTGCGTCAACGCACACCGAATAACTTGTTGCCATGTCATTTGCTCTGTTCTTTTTACTTCCCCCTTGTTTACAAAAGGGAAAAGAAACATAGTTGCAAGTTTTCAAGTAAAATCACCTCTTTTGTAGATTGGCTGAACAAAAAATGGTATTATCCTGTCAACAGGGCAAACCGGAGCTGTTTACGCCCAGCCATCCGGGAGGGCCAGCTGTTCTTCGATCAGCGGGAAGGCTTCCGTTTTGACACGCCGCCAGGAGCGTTGCTGCCCGTAGATTTCAAAGCGGTGCTGAGCACCCTTCTCCCAGCCGGAGACGGAATCGTTCATGATACTGCCGATCTCCCGCAGCTCCTGCTGCTTCGGCTCAGAAAAACCGTTGCCCAGTGCCTCCCGGTAGAGCATGAGAGAACAGACATAGTCTCCCTTGTAGCTGTCCAGGAATTTCTGAATCAGTCCGGCCTTGCTGTCCTCCGGCATAAACTCCCGCTGTGCAGCCCGCGCGATTTCTTCCAGCTCCGGGGGCAGAACCAGACTGTAGTTTCCGCTCTGGTAAATGGTCATGGCCTCTGCCCAGACCTGCTGGATGTACGCCCGGGAGGCGGCTTCGTCTGCCAGAATGTGGGCTTCCGCCTTCTCCGCGTTGACCAGCACCGGGAGAAAGCGACGGTTGCCGCTTCTGTCCAGCGGCAGAAAGTCCATGGTATTGGAGGTGCCGGCAAAGACGCACTGCCGGGGCCGATCCTTCGGGTACTTCTCGTAGGGAACCTTATAGGTATCCTTCTGACGGCTCAGGAAGGATTTGATTTCCTCAATGCTCCTGGCGTTGGCGGTTGCCAGCATTTCTGCCATCTCAATAATCCAGTGTCCGTAGAGCATCCGGTACAGATTGTCGTCCGACAGCTTTTTGATGTCATCCGAAAACCAGCTGTCATTCATTGCCAGCAGGCGGATGAATGTGGACTTGCCTGCGCCCTGCCCGCCCACCAGACACAGCATGGTATCAAATTTGCTGCCCGGATGGAAAACCCGCTGAATTGCACCCAGCAGGAAGATCTTGAAGGCTTCCGTTGTGTACGGGGTTTTCTCTACGCCCAGAAATCTGGTCAGTGCGTTGCAGATGCGCTCCTCACCATCCCATTGCAGTCCCAGCAAAACATCGCAGATGGGGTGATAGTGCGCCTCGTTTGCCACAATATCCAGCGCGCACTGGATGTTCTTTTCCGCAGTTATGCTGTAATTCTCCTCAAAATACAGCCGCAGGTAGTTGATATCCGTGTCTGTTACCGCTGTATCGGAGCGGCACCAGCCCAGATCCCTCTCAATGTCAATCCGTTCAGTTAGACTGTTTCGGCGGATGGAACCTTTCAGAAGGGGGTCATTCTGGAACACCAGCATACAGTTTCCGAGACTCTACATGACGGCGCCCTTGCTGTTGGTCTGGAGCATCAGACGGATTCCCTCTTTTGTCATAGTCGTGGATTCTCTGTTCATATTCCTTGAGTTTCTCCTTGTAGTGTAAATAGATATCCTGTTTTTCTTCCTCCGTACCAAAGGACAGTTCCCACAGCAGCTGCTTTGCTGTGGCGCTGTGTTGAAGTGCTTCTGTAAAGTGGGTCGGGAAGTCTTCACCCGGATTGGGTGGTCTGGACTTCCACTTCACGAGCAGCAGATCGTATTCCCGCAGAACCTCCCGGGCGTGATACACCCAGTCCTCGAATTTTCGCTGTGCCGGGGATTTCTGGATGACAACCACATCGCCGCCGACGATTCCAAAATCCACTTCCAGTTTCCTCGCAGCGGAACCGGCGCTGATTCCAAATAGTCGAGCGGTGAAGGTGATCACATCTCCCACGGCCCCGCAGCCGAAGCAGTAGAAGGTTTCGTCCACCTTCATGCTGGGCGTGTGGTCGTTGTGAAAGGGACAGCGGCACATACCGCGGGAATTGACGGAAAGCCCGTAGGCCTCCGCCGCCTGCCGGGTGGTAACGGACTGTTTGATTTGTGCGAAGTTGATCACGATGATTCCTTTCTTGTGTTTCCGGGAGATGATTCTTTCAGGCATGAGAAAAGCCCCCACCTCCGCAAAAGCGGAAATGGAGGCGCGATTGGAACAATTCGTCCTCGTGCCAGATGAAGCATGCGTTGTAAATGAAAAAGCCCGTCGAGCGTGCTGCGTGCCGCGTTCGATGGGCTTTTTGTTCAGGTATAAGCTTTATTCAGTTCCTTTGCCAGAAGCATTCCAACCTCCACGCCATGTACAAATCCGGCTTGCTCATAGTCCCGGCAAAGGGCGCAGACGGGATTCACAATCGTGTCCATCTCCCGCAGGGGCATTCCGTTCATTATCTGGTACAATTCATGAAAGCCAGATTTGATGTCGTCACTGTCCATGTTGTTTGCATCGTTGTACGCTTCATACAAAAGGGTCAGGACGGAATCTCCATCGCCAAAGTTCGGCGGTTTATCGGCGATATAGCGGTCAAGAAAAGAAACAAATTCCAGTGCTGTCATACATAAATCAGCTCCTCACGGAGAATTTCCTCCGCTCTGTCCCGGATGCTGTTCATCCGCTGCACCCATTGCATCGGGTCTCTGGCTTTCAGCGCTTCTGTGATTCCTTCGTCAGCCTTCATCTGGGACACCAGCGTGTCCAGCCGCAGCTGCGCCTGTTCGTTCAGGTCTGCAAGATAGGTCCAAAGCTTCCCGGACAGAATCAGATTGGTGTAGGTAATGGGATGCGTTGCCTTCAGGTATTCCCGGTGCATCCGCCCCCATTTCCCCATGGGTCGCGGCTCCTCCGGCAAGGTCAGATCGGGAATGTAATAGTCCCCACATTTGACATATGTGATTTCCATATTGCTTACCTCCTGTTTTAGTGTAAACCCATTGTACAGGAGATTCGCCCAATGCGCGAATGTGCGAAAGAAGGCTTTCGCATAAATGTATCTGTAATCCCATATTTGTCCTCGACGCCCTGAGATACGGGAAGTCACCAGACGGCAGCCTGCTGTGCTGCTCCATAGGAATCGAACCTCCCCGCCTTCCTTATGGCCGGGCCGCGAATTACGGAAGTATCATTATCCCTGTACAGGTTCGTCGCTGTGCCGGTTGCAATCCGACATTTTGGGGCTGGCATGAATCGCTGTTCCTTTTCGGGAAGTCTCGGCGTGCCGCCCGCATAGCTCCTTGCACGGGAATGTATCTGGTGAATGATATTCAGTTTTCAAGATTCAGGTTGCGGCTTTTTACATGCGTATTGTACCGAGTCCAAAGGGCTTCCAACAGGGACTGGTTGTGCCACTTTGCTGACACAAATAGTGCCAGTTCCGCCTGCCGGGGGTAACGGACTGCATGATTGGCGCAAAACAGATCACGGCTGTTCCTTTTCGGGAAGTCTTGGCGTGCCGCCCGCATAGCTTCTTGCGCGGGAATGTGTCTGGTGAATGGTACGCAATTTTCAAGATTTCGGTTATAGGTTTTTCCTACTTGCATATTGTACCGAGTCCAAAGGGCTTCCAACAGGGACTGGTTGTGCTACTTTTGCTGCATTACTAGCACAAATAGTGCCAGTTCCGTCTGCTGGGTGGTAACGAACTGCACAATCAGAGCGTTCGTTCTGGCTGCTGTTATTCTAAAGGAAATGGATTTCGTTTTTTAGGAACTAACTTGTCACATTATGGTAGCGGTTGATCACATTTGCGTTTTACCCCAGCGCGGTCAGCTGCGAGGTGATATCCGGATACTCCGTATCCTCGACCTGCAAATGCTGCAAAGGTACTGTAAGCCATGGTAGGCTTCCTGTTTTCTACATCGTGCAAACGAACTCTGTAAACGCACAGGGGAAAAACTGGACTGGGGAAAAGATTATAGGAACCACCGGGCAGAAACACATTGCAAAAATGCCGGGGTGTCGCGTTTCACGACACCCCGGCATCTCTTCATAGATAACCGGTCAAGCGGCTTCTGTACAGCATTCCGTACGGTTTCCTCTGCCTCAGGTTGACCCTGTAAATCTTCCGAATTCTATTCATTGGATGATCCTTAACGCCAGAAGGGTGTCGCGAAACGCGACACCCTTTCGAGATCTGACAAAATTCCGCACGACTAATCACCGTGCGGAATACTTTTCATTTTATCTTTATTCTCGCACACATTTATTTAATGAGTGTGTGAATTTTTGTTGCAATCTTGTCACCTGGTGGATATATTAAAATCAGGACACACAAAAGCAGCATTCTTTGAAATGTTATGGAGGATAATATAATGAGAAAAAGCTTTGGTGCAAAGGCAATCTGTTACCCCATGCCGGTATTCATCATCGGCACCTACAACGCGGATGGCACTCCCAACGCCATGAACGCGGCCTGGGGCGGCATCAGCGAGGAGACGGAAATCACCATCTGCGTGGACTCCGGTCACAAGACCGCCGAAAATCTGATGACCCGTAAGGCGTTCACGGTGTCCATGGCAACTGCCGACCATGTGGCAGCTTGTGACTATGTGGGCCTCGTGTCCGGGAACAAGGAGCCGGACAAGTTTGCCAAGGCGGGTTTCCACGCAACGAAGTCAGAATATGTGGACGCGCCCCTCATCGATGAACTGCCCATGGCGCTGGAGTGTGAGGTGATCTCCTACGACCCCGAAACCTGCCGCCTGGTGGGGAGAATCGTCAATGTGTCTGCTGACGAATCCGTTCTTGGAGAGAACGGCAAAGTGGATGTGGGTAAGCTCCGTCCCATCACCTTTGACACCATGAACAATCAGTATTTGGTTCTGGGCGAAAAGGTCGGACAGGCGTTCCACGATGGCGTGCAACTCAAGTAAACAGCGGAAGCCCGGGCGTTGAACCCGGGCTTCATTCTCCCCAGGTTCGACCCATGGTGGCAATTCGTTGCCAATCAAGTAACCGGTATTAACAGAATAACCTGTGTTGACTTTCTGGAAACGGACAACTATGATATATAGTGGAATGTGTGTTTAGACAGAAAAGAGGATAACACATGATTACTTGCGATTTGCATACCCATTCGACTTTCTCTGATGGAACATTTACCCCATCCCAAATCGTTATGGAAGCGCTTCGGGCTAATCTGAGCGCGGTTGCCCTTACGGATCATAACTCCGTCGCCGGTTTGACGGAGTTTCTGGGTGCAGCCCGGGGGACAGCTCTTGAAGCAATTTCCGGCGTGGAAATCTCCACAGGGTATCTTGGGAAGGAAGTTCATATCGTTGGCCTGTTTCTGGAACAGGAAAAGTATGCCAAACTTACGGACTTTCTTGATGTCATCAATCGAAGAAAAGAGGAAAGCAACTGCGCGCTGGTCGCGGCATTGCATACAGCCGGGTACGAATTAAGCTACGGGGAAATTCGGGAGAGGCATCAAGGAAATGTGAATCGTGCTGTGATTGCCTCGGAACTTTTGAGAAAGGGCTATATCCGTGAAATGAAAGAAGCATTTCGTGGCGTTCTATCCGCGAAAAACGGACTCTATATCCCGCCGGAGCGCATTCCTGCATTGGAAGCAGTTCGTTTTCTGCACGCGATCAATGCGGTGCCCGTGCTGGCGCATCCCCTTCTCAGTCTGACGGAGGATGAACTCCGGGGGCTTTTGGCAGAAGCGAAAGAAAAGGGTCTTGCCGCAATGGAAACACGGTATTCCACTTACGCCCCGGAAGTGACCGCGGCTGCTTCTGCCATCGCGCGGGAGTTTAAGCTGCTGGAAAGCGGCGGAAGTGATTTCCATGGCGAGAATAAGCCTGATATCCATCTAGGCAGCGGAACGGGTGACCTGGTGGTTCCCTACGGGTTTGTGCCAAAGCTGTCTGCGTGGAAAGAAAACAGGATTTGAGGCAGAAGGCAGGTGGAGAATATGCCCTTTGAGATCGTACGAAACGACATCACCCAAATGCGGGTGGACGCCATCGTGAACACCGCCAATCCGAAGCCCGTGATTGGCAGCGGGGTCGATGCAGGCATTCATCGGGCGGCTGGGCCGGAGCTACTGACCGCACGGGAGAAAATCGGCAGAATCGGCGTGGGGGAAGCCGCCATCACCCCCGGCTTTGGGCTGAATGCGAAGTATGTCATCCACACCGTTGGCCCGGTGTGGCGGGGCGGTCTGCTGGGGGAACGGAAGCTGCTGCGTGGCTGCTATGAAGCCTCCCTTTCCCTGGCGTTGGAAAACGGCTGTACATCCATCGCGTTTCCCCTGATTTCCACCGGGAATTATGGTTTTCCCAAGGATGAGGCGCTGCGCATTGCGCTGGATGCCATACGAGGCTTTCTGAATGACCATGAGATGATGGTTTCCCTGGTGGTATTTGACCGGGAGTCCTTCCAGCTTTCCCGCGCGCGTTATAGGGAAGTTTCCAGCTTCATTGATGATAACTACATACAGGAAAAGACTGCGCAGCAGTTCGCACCGCGGGAATGCCGCCGGGTGGAAGTATATCGGGAGCGGCTGGAAGATATCGAGGTGTGCGCATCGGCACCAATGCCCATGGCGGCTCCTCCGAAAGCCAGCCTTGCCGACCTGCTGGCGGAGACGGATGCCGGTTTTTCCGAAACCCTGATGAAGCTCATTGATAAGACCGGGAAAAAGGATTCGGAAATCTACACCAAAGCCAATCTCTCCCGGCAGCATTTTTCCAAAATCCGCAACAATCCCCACTATCAGCCCACCAAGCCCACCGCCATTGCCCTTGCGCTGGCGCTGGAGCTGAATTTGGATCAGACCCGGGATCTGATCGGTCGGGCGGGCTATGCTTTGACAAACAGCAGCAAATTCGACGTGATCATCATGTACTTCATCCGGGAGAAAAACTATAACCTGTTCGATATCAACGCAGCGCTGTTTGAATTTGACCAGAGCCTGCTTGGGGGATAACGATGACAGATTTGCATTTCAACGCGGCTGAGGTTTTGGAAGAGAGACTCGCCTCCAGCTTGGGACTTGATCGGTATGCCGAGATTATGAAGAAGGCGAAAACGACGAATATCTCAGAGGACAGAGAGTTTCAGCACTTATTTAACGCATTTTACCGTGTGCGCAGAAATGAGGCTTGGCGGAAGATATACTACTCCCTGTTCGAGGAAATGAAGCAAGGTTCGCCGACCTTTGAATCCATCCTCCGATTCCTATATGAGAAAACGGGTAACATTGAGGCATCGTTTTCCAGCAAAATGCTTGCAACCCTGTGCCCAGAAAAACCGATTTGGGATCGCTATGTGCTGGAAAACCTGGGTCTGAAGTTGGATGGCGGCAGCAAGGAACAGCAACTACGCAATGCGGTGCTGCTTTACAAAGAAATCGAAAACTGGTACTTAAGTTTTCTAGCTACAGATAATGCAATGGTGTGTCTTGATACATTCGACAACGCATTCCGCGGATATACATGGATCAGTGATATCAAGAAGATTGACTGCTTCCTGTGGAGCATTCGGTAGAAAATGTCCCCTGGCAGTTGACCACAGGATACGAAAAACCTCCTATACTATGGGTGTAAACAAAAACACCGCAGTATAGGAGGTACTTCATATGAAAAAGAATCTGACAGAACTGGTATTCATCCTCGATCGCAGCGGCTCCATGGCGGGGCTGGAAGGGGACACCATCGGCGGCTTCAATGCCATGATCGAAAAGCAGCGAAAGGAGCCGGGAGAAGCGGTTATTTCCACGGTGCTGTTTGACAACGAAACGGAGGTCATCCACGACAGGGTTTCCCTTGACCGGGTGCCCGCCCTGACGGAAAAGGAATACTATGTCCGGGGCTGCACCGCCCTGCTGGATGCGGTGGGCGGAGCCATCCACCACATCGGCAATGTCCACAAGTACGCCCGGGAGGAAGATCGTCCCGAGAAAACCCTGTTCGTTATCACCACGGATGGGCTCGAGAACGCCAGCCGCCGCTATACTTATGAAAAGGTCAAGGCTATGATCGAACGGCAGCGGGAAGCCTACGGTTGGGAGTTCCTGTTCCTTGGGGCAAATATCGACGCTGCCCGGGAGGCTGCCCGGTTCGGCATCCGGGCGGACTGTGCCGCCGACTACCACGCCGACAGCATTGGCACGGAAGCGGTCTATGAATCCGTCTGCGAGGCAGTGTGTCAGGTTCGCCGCGCCGCCCCGCTGAAAGCCAGCTGGAAGCAGAAAATTGACGCGGACTTCAAAGGGAGGAAGTAATCATGTACGGAGCAATTTTGGGCGATATTATCGGCAGCCCCTATGAGTTTGACCGGGGGAACAAGAGCAAGGATTTTCCCCTGTTTTCCCCGGATTCCACCTATACCGACGACAGCGTCATGACCCTCGCGGTGGCGGATGCCTTTCTGTCCCTCCCGCCCGAAGTGACAGATGAGGATATTCGATGGAAGCTGATTCAGTCCATGCAGACCTATGGACGAAAATACCCTTACGCCGGATATGGCGGAATGTTCCGCCGCTGGTTGAAAGCCCCCAACCCCCAGCCATACGGCAGCTACGGCAACGGCTCTGCCATGCGGGTGTCCTCTGCCGGATGGCTGTTTGACAATCTGGAAACCGTCCGGCACATGGCCCGCCTGTCTGCGGAAGTTACCCACAATCACCCCGAGGGCATCAAGGGCGCGGAGGCAACGGCCAGTGCAATCTTTTGGCCCGCACCGGCAGCACGAAAGCGGAAATCAAGACCTACATCGAAGCCAATTTCCATTACGATCTGAGCCGTACCTGCGACGAAATCCGCCCCACCTACCACCATGTGGAAAGCTGTCAGGAAACCGTCCCGGAAGCCATTACCGCCTTTCTGGAAGGGGGCAGCTTTGAAGATGTGATCCGCACCGCCGTCTCTTTGGGCGGCGACTGCGATACCCTTACCTGCATCGCCGGTTCCATGGCCGAGGGTTTCTACGGCGTCCCGGAGAAACTGAAACAGCAGTGTCGGGAGCGTCTGCCGGAGGATTTGCGGAAGGTTCTGCGACGGTTTGAGAAAACTCTGCATTCCTGACAAACACCGGAGGCGCACAGTCACCTCCGGTGCAATCTTTTACGCCAACTCCTTTGCCAGAAGCATTCCCACCTGCACACCATGTACAAATCCGGCTTGTTCGTAGTCTCGGCAAAGGGCGCAGACGGGATTCACAATCGTGTCCATCTCCCGCAGGGGCATACCATTCATTATCTGGTAGCCCTTCCATGTATTTCAATAAAACTATTGGCTCATTTTCCAGAACTTTATTCGCTACAATACGACCGCGTAAAATGCCGGCATTGTTCTTTTGCTCGAAACTGATGTAACTGGTTATGGTATTTCCCGAATGCGGTGTGAAGAAAGTTGGTAAAGCATAATATCAGTTTGAATTTTGCAGGGATATATGGTATAGTTTAATATGAAATGGTGTTTCTCACGTTCTTTCGTGTACAAAATAGAAACGTGGAGACAGGAAATGTGAGGATCAAATGGTGCTGTTAATCAAGTTTGGCAAGCAGGAGCATTTGGAACAATTGAAAAATGGGATTATCCATTTTAGTCCTATTGAGCTATTCCAAGAAGATCCGACAGATTTTCGGGGAGATAAAATGGAAGGAAAACACTATATTGATACATCAAAGCCCTTCCGGATTAATGGAACCGACATCTCCATGTATATAAAAGAGGCTGTGGTCTCCTATGAGCTGAATTGTCCGGTATGCTCTTTCTCTGCCTCTTTACTATCCTATAATAATTGTCACATGGTTTCTGAGGGCGAATATGCTCCAAACGATGATTTTATTGCTGAAATGAGGAAGTTTGGAGACTATTTTCTGATATTCAACGCTTTTGATTTCATTGATTCGCTGGCAAAAGAATTTGAAATTACAGGATGCGGATATGAATACCACCCCATGGTTTATATCGATAAGCACAACCATGAGCTCGTTCGTGGTTATTTTGATACGAAAAGTGAAGATCAAAAAAGCACGGCACATCTGTTCGTCAAGGACACCACGAACTCATATCCGCTGCAGAATGAATGGAGAATGATCTTTTTGGATCATAGCAACCATTATCGCCTGGACGGAACCAGCGGAATAAACCTTCGCACGGATTTTTCTACACAGATGCCCATTTTCAGCACAGATCAGCTTGGCACACTTCGATGCACCAAAGAGTACCTTTACAAATAACGGAGGACAATCATAATGCCCACACTGGAATGGATCGGAAAAGAGAAAGTGATCAATCACCACCAGCAGGTGCCCTACCGGGTGCTGGAGGAGAAGTATACCTATAACGCCGAGAAAAGTGACAACATGATTATCCGGGGTGATAATCTGGAAGCACTGAAAGCATTGCTGCCCCAGTATGAGGGAAAAGTCAAGTGCATCTATATTGATCCCCCTTACAATACCGGCAATGAGGGCTGGGTTTACAACGATAACGTCAACGATCCCAAGATTAAGAAATGGCTGGGGGAAGTGGTTGGCAAGGAGGGGGAAGATCTTAGTCGTCATGACAAATGGTTGTGCATGATGTATCCCCGGCTGAAGCTTCTGCAAAAGTTGCTGGCGGAGGATGGGGCAATCTTTATTAGCATTGATGATACGGAATTCCATAATCTTCGAGCAATTTGCAATGAAATTTTTGGTGAAAATAATTTTATTACGACGATTATTTGGCATAAGAATTATGCACCCAAAGGAACTGCTCGTCATTTTTCAGAAGATCATGATTATATACTTGTTTATGCGAAAGATGGAGATAAATGGGTTCCAAACAAAATGCCTCGTACAGAAAAGCAAAACAAGGCGTATAAAAACTACGACAATGATCCTCGGGGATTGTGGCGTCCCAATAATTTAGCAGCTAGAAATTTTTACAGCAAAGGTGTTTATTCAATTACTTGTCCAAGTGGTCGAGTAATACCTGGTCCACCTGCTGGCTCCTACTGGCGTGTCTCTGAGGAAAAATTCTGGGAGATGGACAGGGATGGTCGAATTTGGTGGGGAAAAGACGGTAATAATGTTCCCGCACCAAAGATTTTTCTTTCCGAGGTTTCAGACGGAATTGTACCGCAAACTCTGTGGGAATACGAAGAAGTTGGGCACACTCAAGATGCAAAAAAAGAAATCAAAAAAATATTTGAAGGTGATACGCCATTTGATACACCAAAGCCATATCAATTAATTGAGCGTATCTTGCAAATTGCTACTAATGCAGAATCAATTATCCTCGACTCCTTTGCTGGTTCTGGCACCACCGCCCACGCTGTTCTGAACATGAATAAAACCGACGGCGGGCACCGACAGTTCATTCTGGTAGAAATGATGGACTACGCCGACAGCATCACCGCTGAGCGGGCTAAACGGGTGATTGACGGCTATGGGGAAGGCAAGAGCGCTGTGGAGGGTACCGGCGGCAGCTTTACATTCTACGATCTGGGAAAAGTCCTGCTCCTTCCCAATGGGAATCTGAATGAGGATGTGCCTGCTGATAAAATCCAGGAGTATGTCTACTATATGGAAACCAAGGAAGCAATGACAGTGAGCGGCAATGGAAATCCGTATTTTCTGGGCAGCAGCCGTGACACGGCCTATTATTTTTTCTATGAAAAGGATTCCATTACTACCCTTGATCATACATTCTTGGCAACCATCCCAGAAAAGGCTGAAGGATATATCATCTATGCAGACCTGTGTACCATTCCAGCGGAAGAATTGGCAAAATACAATATCACTTTTAAGAAAATCCCCAGAGATATTGCGAAGCTGTAAAGAGAAAGAGAGTGGCTTATGGCGTTTACGTATTATCTTCCTGACGCAAACAACAAAAAAGAAGCCTATACCACAGAAGAAAACTCTGTAATTATTATTGGTGCCAACGGATCAGGCAAGAGTAAACTTGGCGCATGGATCGAGCAGCAGGAATTTTCTCAGGTACATCGCATTGGAGCTCAACGAAACCTGAACTTTAATGAGAATATAACACTAAAAAGCTATGATGTTGCGGAAAAAAGAGTTTTTTGGGGAACGGATGCCCCCGGACATGATATGAGAAAAAATTCCCGTTGGAATTGGGGCCATTCGTATACCACTACATTACTTAATGATTTTGAAGATGTACTCGCGGCACTTCTAGCAATGCAAAATAATGAAAACGATAGATTTGTAAAAGCATTTAGAGCATCTGTTGAATCGAACAGCCCAATTCCAGATGTACCGATAACGGCGGTTGACAAACTGAAACAAATTTGGAACACTATTTTCCCTCAAAGAGAGCTCGAAGTAGAAGACTCGCGGTTTTACGCTATCCTAGATCATAATGGCACAAAAAAGCGATATCCCGCAAATCAAATGAGTGATGGTGAACGATCAGTCCTTTATTTGGCAGCGCAAGTTTTATGTGTGCCGCCAAATAAAACCATGATTATGGATGAACCAGAAATCCATCTTCACCGGTCGATTATGACTCGTATGTGGACAACATTGGAAAGGTTCCGTCCTGATTGCCTTTTCATCTACATTACGCATGATACAGACTTCGCTGCAGCGCATGGCACAGCGGATAAAATCTGGATTCAGGAGTATGATGGGCAGAATTGGAAATTCCAAAAACTGAATAGTACGGATTTGCCAGAAGATTTGCTATTAGAAGTTTTGGGAAGCCGGAAGAATATCCTCTTTGTTGAAGGTGAGAAAAACAGCTATGATACTCAGCTCTACACTGAACTGTATTCTGATTACTATGTAATTCCCTGTGGAAGCTGTACACAGGTCATTGCTCGTACTAAGGTATTCAGAAACAATCCTACATTACATCATTGCCAGGTTTACGGTCTGATCGATCGGGATTTTCGATCAGAATATGAAATCGATAAGTACAAAACTGATAATATATTCACCCTTAATGTGGCAGAGGTTGAAAACCTGTTTCTGGTAGAAGAACTAATTCGTTGGTTTGCTGGTCACATCGGTGATGATCCAGAAACTGTGTTTGCTGCTGTCAAAAATTACGTCATCAACGAACGGTTTGCAAAACAAATTCAAGGGCAAGTATGTCAAAGCGTTGTTGCCCAAATAAAGTATATATTGGGTAGTGCTGAAATCTCTAAAAAGAATGAAACTGAAGCAAAAGCAAGCTTAAATATTCTGTTAGCGGGCATTGATTATGAGGCTATCAAAACCACAGAAGAGGCCAGATTTGAAGCAGCAAAAAACGGTTCTTATGCTGATGTGATTAAAGCGTTCAATGAGAAGAATATTGCAAAAACTGTTGGACGGTTCTTTGGCCTGAACAATGATGTATACTGTTCAAAAATTGTGGCTCTTGTTAAAGGAACAAAGAAAGCAGAAATTGTTGCTGCAATTGCTCCTTATCTACCTCCGGAAATACCTAGGGGCTGATCATTATTACAGTCTTGGAGGATAAAATATGGAATTAAAACCTTATCAGAAAAATGTAATTGCAGATTTAGCGAGATTTCTGGAACTATTGAACGAGAAAAAATACGTCTCCAAGGCTTACGCTACGCTTTGGAACGAAAAAAACGTGGTTGTCGATGGCGGTGTCAACGGGATGCCGTTCTATCACACCCAGCTTCCCGGCGTTCCGGAAGTCTGTTTCAAAGTTCCTACTGGCGGCGGAAAGACATTCCTTGCAGCCAGCTCCATCAAGCCGATCTTTGACTCCATGCCCGTATCCCGGGCGAAGGCGGTGGTGTGGCTGGTGCCCTCTGACGCGATTCTGACACAGACATATGCAGCTCTGACCAATCCCGATCATCCGTACCGTCAGAAAATCGATACCGACTTTGGCAGCCGTGTGGAGGTTTATTCCAAGACACAGTTGCTAAATGGACAGAATTTTAACCCTACCGCTGTGGTTGAGCAGCTCTCCATCTTCGTACTGAGCTACGATTCTTTCCGTACCAGCAAAAAGGACGGAAGAAAGGCATTCCAGGAGAACGGAAACCTTGCCACATTCCCAAAACAGATGACGGACAAGTCTTTCCTGCTGCCGGATACCGATGAAACTGCTTTGATTCAGGTTATTCGTGGGCTGAATCCTGTGGTTATTGTGGATGAAAGCCATCATGCTACCTCCACGCTCAGTGTGGAAATGCTGCAAAACTTCAATCCCTGCTTTGTGCTGGATCTGACTGCTACACCCAAGAAAAACAGCAACATCATTTCTTTTGTAGACGCCATCCAGTTGAAGAAGGCAAATATGGTAAAACTACCGGTGATCGTATATAACCGGAAAACGCAGAATGATGTATTTGCCGACGCCATTGGTATTCGCCAGAAGCTGGAATTGCAGGCAGTGAAAGATCAGCAAGTCACTGGCCGGTACATCCGTCCCATTGTGCTGTTCCAGGCACAGCCGAAAAACGCCGCTGACAGCACAACGTATCAGAGAATCAAAGATACGCTGATTGATGCCGGTATCCCGGAAAATCAGATTGCCATCAAAACAGCCGACAAGGATGAGCTGAAGAATGTCGATTTGAGGTCCCCGGACTGCCCCATTCGGTATATCATTACGGTAAATGCACTGAAAGAAGGTTGGGACTGCCCCTTTGCGTATGTTTTGGCGACTGTGGCCAACCGGACATCTACTGTTGATGTTGAACAGATTCTCGGCAGAGTACTCCGTTTACCGGATACAAAGAAGAATCCCAGCAATGTGCTGAATCTGTCCTATGTCATAACTTGTTCTGCGAATTTTTATCAGACTCTGGATAAGGTTGTCGCTGGGCTGAACAACGCCGGCTTCAGCAGCAAGGACTATCGGGCCAAGGATGTGGATTTGGAGATTTCTCCCGAGCCGGAAGACCACACTGGCGGACAGATGGAGATCCAGCCGCCTGTTGCACAAGCGCCTGCCGGAGAGGAGCCGGAACTGCCTTCAGTGGATATGGACGATTTGAAGGCAAAGGTGTCCGTAGCCATACAGCCGAATCCCCCGGCAGAAGATTGTCCTACCCCTGTGGATGATATGCTGAACGATGCTCTGAGCCAAAATGATGCCTATGAAAATGAGATCGTCAATACGGAAGATACAGCAGTGGATGCCGCTCCTTTGGAGGTGCGTGATAAGATGAATGTGTTCAGAATGAACGAGGAATATCGGGATGAAGCTGCGGCTCTTCGCTTTCCTCAGTTTATGCTGGAAACCGGTCCCAGCCTGTTTAGTGATAGCGAGCATGTGTTGCTGGATCTGGAGCACTTAAGCCACGGATTCACGCTGAAGGACAAAGATGTTCAAATTGACTTCACCACACTTGATGCGGAAATGGCCCGTGTAGATGTGGATGATTCCAAAGAAGCTA
Organism: Eubacteriales bacterium; assembly: GCA_030539285.1. Classification (GTDB taxonomy): domain Bacteria; phylum Bacillota; class Clostridia; order Oscillospirales; family Oscillospiraceae; genus Faecousia. The sequence continues at coordinate 47,726 of JAUNSH010000006.1, read as the reverse complement.
CGCCAAAAGCATGGAAGCTGGCCGGCGCAGACAGTGCTTTCTTCAAGGAATGGTTTAATGAGCAGCCGTCGAATGTGCGCATGGCGCACTGCAAAGGCTTGATCAAGAGTAAGCTTTCCAAACTGAACTGTATCAATGATAAGGAATTGCAGAGCTATATTGACCGGGTTATCGAGACACTGAACGCGGATCAGCTTGCCGATCTGGAGCAATCTCCCTATCCGTATGTTTTGAAAGTCGAGAAAAAGGTCAAAGAACTCCTGGACGCACATCGTGCCAAAGTATTTGATCTCTGGCTGGAGCAGGGTAAGATTGTATGCCATCCGAATTATGCCCTGAAGCCCACCATTTCCCCGACAATTGCGACATCTGTGATTCCTAAGTCGCTATACACCAGCGAAGAGGATATGAACGACTACGAGCGCAAGATGGCCTGGGCATTGTCTTCTATGCCTAATATCAAGTGGTGGCATCGGAACATTTCCAGACAGGGATTTGTGATTAACGGTTCTACCCGTGCTTATCCGGATTTGATTGCGATGACCACTGGCGGAAAGATTTTGATGATTGAAACCAAAGGTGATCATCTGGATAACGATGACTCCAAGGCAAAGGCGAAGATCGGTCAGCAGTGGGATATGCTGGCAGGAAACAAGTACCGGTACTTTATGGTGTTCCAAAGTAAAGCGCCGGACTTCCAGGGAGCATATTCGTATGACCGCTTTATGGAGATTGTGAAGGAGATATAGGGGTAAACCCGAAAACATGACTGTTTTCCATTGACCAATGCATCCATACAGCGGTATAATCTATCATTATCTAAGAATTCCCTCTCGAAAGGTTTTGATCCTATGCTGAACATTTATTTCGGCGATATGCCGGAGGCAATTTACAACACAGAAGTCTATTTTAAGAATACTTTTCAGAAGGAATGGCTCTGTGACGATTTTGCAAAGCGCGTTATCAAAGGCGTGGATAAGTCCGAAGTGCTGGATACGCATCTGATCAAAAGCCCCGTTCTGGGGCTGATTCCTCCGGTTATGCTGTCCGGCGGAACCAAAACACTGCTGCTGATTAAGAATAACCCTGATATGGTATTCAACGCCTCTACCTGCGGCGACAACTGCGCGAAATACATCTTGGAAATCGCCAAACTGAAGGATATTACCATCAATTTACGGCATATCATGCGTTTCGGAACGCACTTCAAGGTCAGAGTGCTGAATGAGGATGTAATCGTTGACAATATGGAGCAGCTGGTATTGATTGCTGCGAAGTATGTTTAATGGGAGGCTCCGATGAGAGGAACATATGAGGTCAAAGCCTCCAATGTCAATGTATCCTTCACATTAGAGTTGGAGCGGAACATTATAATCCTTTCCGGTGACAGCGCCACCGGAAAAACCACACTTATCGAGATGCTCCGGGATTTCGAGGAAAGCGGCAGAAGCAGCGGCGTTACTGTCCATTGCAAAAGGCCCTGCCGGGTTCTGACGAATGCAGACTGGGAGTATCGTCTGAACGGAATCCGGGACAGCATCGTGTTTCTGGATGAAGGAAATTCCCTTGTAAAGTCGGAAGCCTTTGCCAGAGCCATTCAAAATAGCAGCAACTATTATGTGATTGTCACAAGAGAAAGCCTCCACCAGCTGCCTTACAGTGTCAATGCCATTCTGAAATTGAAAACCACCGGCAGACGCGGGAAAACCTATGTCCGTGCCTATCCCCAATATGATCACCTGGCAGACCCTGTCGGCGAGATCAGCAGAATTCAGGAGATCGTCACAGAGGACTCCAACGCCGGACACGAGATGTTCGGCTACATTGCTACGGAAAATCATATTTCTTGTATATCAGCCCAGGGAAAATCCAATGTTTTTTCCCAATTGGCCAATCGTACCGCGGATCGTGTCCTCGTGATTGCGGATGGGGCGGCATTCGGTTCTGAGCTTGAAAAAATCTATCAGTTGATGGAGGCACAACCGAATAAGATTACACTCTACCTCCCGGAATCCTTTGAATGGCTGGTCTTGAGGTCCGGCATCCTCGGAAGCCAAACGCCGAAAGAAATCCTCGATCATCCGTCTGACAATATTGAGTCCAGCCTTTATTTCAGTTGGGAGCAGTATTTCACCGATTTGCTGATTCAACTGACACACGATACGGTATTACATTATAGCAAAAACCGTCTGAACCCGTCCTACCTTCAGCCTGCCAATGTCGCAAAGGTACTGCGCGCAATGCAAGAATGAAAGCAGCAGAATGACATCTGTCAAGTGTGTAAATTTGCGAACTTTTTGGAGAATTTCATGGGGGATAGTTTGGGGGATAGTTTATTTTAAGTTCTATCCCCGCGGTTTCAGTTTCTCAACATTTGACTATCGATATTTTGAGTTAATCGCGACATTTAACGGTAAATACAAACTTTTAGAACCTCAAAAATGCCCTCATAACCCGGAGGTCGTAGGTTCGAGTCCTGCCTCCGCAACCATAAAAACACCGGATTTCGATTAGAAATCCGGTGTTTTTCTAACTTTTCTTATGTTTTTCTGGCCCCTCAAATTGTCCTGGGGTTCATTTTGGGGTTCACGCCCAAAACCCGATTTTTGAAGGTGGAAAAATCCGAACTTTTTTGAGAATTTTTCTTCGACTTTGCGGGCCCCAATACTCGCTTGCAGAATAATCGGATTTTTGGGCTTTGGAACATCATGCTCTCTTTTTCTTGGGCTTCGCGCTTCTGCCAGCAAATACACCGGCTCTGACATCAGCGGCTTTTGCTTTTGCAATGGCAATTTGGTGGGCATAGATGGAAGCGGTGGTCGATGCATTGGCATGACCGAGTTCGTTTGCGGTAGTGACCAAATCCACGCCATTGGCAATCATGGTCGAGGCTGCGGTATGACGAAATGCGTGTGGATGAATGTGCGGCAGGTTATGTTTCTTGCTGAATTTGCCCAGCCAATCGGTGATGCTGTCGGGGTGCAGACGGCTTCCGTCATCCTGAGTGAAGATGTAGCCGCTGTCCACCCATCGGTCTCCCTGGGCAAGCTTCATACGGAGCTGTTCCGTTTTCCATTTGCGGAGCAATTCCAAACTTTGGGGCGCAAGGCGAATGGCTCGCATGCTGCCGGTTTTGGTTTCGCCTTCATACACACCTTTTGACTTCGTAGCCAGCAGTGCGTGGTCGATGACCACCAGCCCTGTGTCGTAGTCAACATTCTCCGGCTTTAAGCCAAGGATTTCTCCCCGGCGGCACCCGGTATCAATGAGAAGGTATGTAATCGTTTTCCACTTGAGCGGCGCATTTTCCAGTGCTGCCAGAATCTCGTCCATTTCATCGGGCTGGTAATAGTCCGGCTTCGGTTTTTTGGGCTTCGGCGGAGTAGCCCGTGCTGCGGGGTTGTAGGTGATGAGCATTTCTTTCTCCGCCTGCGCCAGTATGGTGGAAATCAGGCGGTGGTGTTCCAGGATTGTCTTATCCGACAAGGGCGTTCGGTTCTCCTCAACCTTAAACAGCTCATCGAAGTCACATTCCAGAGCGGCGGCGATTGCTTCTGCTTTGTCGATACGAATGGGATCACCTCTGGTAACATTGGTAATGGTACTGGCGGCGACACCAGCCATCCTTGACAGCTTTGCTTTGGAGATTTCCATTTCATGCAGTGTCGTTTTCAGCGCCCGTGTGGCGACTGCCCGGTCTGTGTCAGCGCGGACTCCATTCTCTTTCAAGTCGGAGTAAAGGGCGTTCAGGTGCTGGGGACGGATTTTAGTCAGTTCAAGACTGCCGATTGCCTGGTTGATTCTCACCAGAAGGTCAATGTAGCGGTCGATGGTAGAGGCGCGTACACCGGTCTTTTCTTTCAAGTCCAACACATATTGGGCATACTGTGAAAAGGTCTGATGCAGGTCAATGAGAAAACCGTTATTGATCTGCTCCTCATATTTGTACGCAGCGGCGGTGGCTTCCTTTTCCATCTGCTTCTCGCTCATACCCGGTTTCGGAGGTGTCCAGAGAAAGCGATGGCGAATCTGCTTTCCGTAATCGTCATATCCGGTGGAAACAACGATTCGGTAGCTGGTGATGGAGCCGCTTCCATTTCGGCGCGCTTCAATATATGGCATATACAAATCCCCTTTCAATGTAATGTGCTGATATCATAATCAGAAACAGTAAATGCGGCAAATGTGCGAATTTCCCGAACGTACACTTGACAGAAACCTTGCTACTCAAAGGGAATTATCATTGCCATCTTCGCAATTCACCCATTTGAGAAGATTCTGCTAGGAGATCAGATAGGTTCTTCCAATGACATGACAGGGGAGCTGACCGGAGCGAATTGCTCTGCGCAGTGTGTATTCACTGATATCCATGCCGCTTTCTCTTGCGCGGACAACGGCGTCTTGGATTTTGAGAACATTTGTGTATTTTCCTGTTTTCGGGACACCTATCCTACCTGCTCAGGCATATGTAGGATTGAATGTTTCTATAGTACGGAAAAAGGCCGCCATGGTTTCCCTTCGGATTCCATAGCGGCTTTCGTATCCTATTTTACTGGAATTGAGAATGTGTTCAACATTCTTCTACTAAAAATGGCTTCAGCTTTTCAGTCAGCTGCTCAGAGTTATCTCCGAAGATCACAACCTGCAATGGCTTTCGCAAATCGAGGCTGTAGATACCAAGCAGAGATTTTGCATCCACGGTGTATCGTCCGGACACCAAATCTACATCATTCGGGTATTGACTCGTCAGATTCACAAACTCCTGAACCTGGCTGATCTGTGTAAAGGCAACGGTCAATACATTCATACAGAATCCTCCTTTTTCTTCTGGCAGATACGGATTTCCTCCAGGGTTGGCTGTGCAGGAATCGCGCCGCCCTTTGTTGTGGTGAGACTTCCCGCGGCATTGGCGAAATCTACCATCTGGCTCAGATCACTATGGGATATTTCCTCCACAGGCAGGTCTTTCAGACACCAGAGCATGGCACCAACAAACGCGTCTCCTGCTCCTGTCGTGTCCACCGCTTTTACCGGATAGGTGGGAATCATCTGAACGTGAGTTCGGTTACGGTAGAATGCTCCCTTTTCTCCCATCGTTACCAGCACCAGAGATGGCCCCATTTCCAGCAGCATTGCGGAGCCTTTCTCCAGATCAGCTGTGCCGGTAATCAGCAGCATTTCTTCCTCGGATACCTTCAGAATATCCGCCAGAGCAATGCCCCGCATGATCTGCTCCCTGGCTTCCACTTCTGAATCCCAAAGCAGCGGTCTGTAGTTGGGATCGAAGCTGATCCGCTTGCCCTGCTGCTTTGCATAGGCAGCGGCCTCAAGGCAGGCGCTGCGACATGGTTCCCCGGTCAGGGATACGGAACCGAAATGAAAGATCCTACACTGGTCAATCAAGTCCCTGCGAATATCCGATGCCGTCAGCATCAAATCCGCCCCCGGCTTTCTGTAGAAGGAGAACGACCGGTCGCCCTGTTCGTTCAGCTGCACAAACGCCAGTGTCGTCGGAATGGAAACATCTTCCACTAGGCCGGAGTCATCAATACCACACCCTGTCAACGTCTGCCGCAGATACCCTCCGAACCCGTCTGCGCCAACTTTTCCAATAAATGCGGAGGTTCCTCCCAATCGATTGTTCATGGCCAGAACATTGGCAGGTGCGCCGCCGGGATTCCGGGCGAACAGGGCAATGCCCTGATCATTCACCCCGCTGGGCGTAAAATCAATCAGAATCTCTCCAAGCGCAACGATGTCGATCATACGCTTTTCTCCTTATTTGCGCTCAGCTCCGCAATGATACGGTTATAGGAACTCTTGTTGATCTGATAGAAGAACAATACAGCTGCCGTAATGATCCAGAGGACACCGGGAATGGTGGAAAAGGCGTGGTGAATCGCGGTCTGGACGGCCGCACTCTGTACCTGATTGGCGACAAAGCCCAGACTTCCCAGCACCCCTGCCAGTGCGGCGGTTCCAAGGGCCATGCCAATCTTATTTCCCAGCGAGACGAAGGCGTACTGAAAACCGTCGTTTCGGATGCCGGTTTTCCACTCGCCGTATTCCACGCAGTCCGGGATGATGGCATAGATGGCGGTATTAAAACCGCAAAAGAAGAACTGTGCCAGAGCGGCAAAGGTGTAGAAGGGAATCGGGCTCATTGTGGCGCTGAAAAAGTACATACAGAACATGGCAACACCGGTTCCGGCGGCAAAGGCAGAAGCCGTGCGGCCCTTATTGCCAAGCCAGCGGAATACCAGAGGGAATGCGCCCGCACCGATGATGGAAGGAATCATCAGAATCATGGAGTAGATTGTAAAGAGACCTTCATCCCCTTCCACATACTTAAAGTAGTACAGAAGGTCTGCGTTTCTGCCGTACAAGGTTACGCCGAACAGAAGCTGACCTGCCAGCGCAATCAGATAGGGCTTATTCTGCAGGGCTGCTTTCAGCTGAACGCCCAGGGGAATTTTCTCTTTCGCCGGAGCGTAGACTACCTCTTTGGTCTTGGCAAAGCAGAACCAATGACAGGCAGTGAAGATTGCGCCATAGAGGATTGTCACCATCAGGTAGCCCTTAGACGCATTTCCGCCGCCGAAATAGGCAATTAGGGGTAGGGTGACCATGTTGATAATGTTAATGGCGATCATCGCGCAGACCGATCTGGAGGTATTGATCTGTGCCCGTTCCTCGATATTCTGGGTCAGAGCGCCGCAGAGGGTGCCATAGGGGATGTTCACACAGGTGTAGCCCAGAACCAGAATGCAGTAGGTTATGTACATATACACAGTCTTGGCGCTGTCAGACCAGCCGAGATGCGCCCAGAAGGTCAGCACAAGGACAAATGCTGTCAGAGGCGCGCCAATCAGCAGCCAAGGGCGGTATCTGCCCCAACGGGTTTTTGTCCGGTCGCTGAGCGAGCCGATGACCGGGTCGTTAATCGCATCCCAAACCCGGGAAATCAGCATCAGCAGGGATACCGCCGCCATGGGTATGCCGCATACATCCGTGTAGAAGATCATCAGAAAGTTACCGACGAACATCCAGCTGAAGTTACAGCCCACATCGCCAAAACCGTAGGCAAGCTTACTGATAAAGGGGACCTTGATATTGGTATCCTGACTGGAAGACTGGGCGTTCATGTCAACACTCCTTTCCGATCTTTACAACGGCCTTTACAATGTTCGCCTTGTCCGCAATGCTCTTATCCATGGCATTCTGAATGTCATCGAAGTCAAACAGGTCGGTGACGATGCCCTTCAGGTTGACCTTTCCCGCGGCGACAGCCTCAATGGCCATGGGATAAATATGGCGGTAACGGAAAACGGTTTTGAAGGTCAGTTCCTTGTCCAGCGCAAGACTCATGGGCAGTGTCATCTCACCGGTCTTGGAATAGCCCACCAGAACGATGGTCGCGCCTTTCTTGGTCATACGGATGCACTGACGGGTGGTGAACTCTGTACCGGCAGTCTCAATCACCAGATCACACCCGGCTCCGCCTGTCAGCGCCAGCACTGCTTCCACGGCGTCCTGATCCTTACCGTTGATGACGCCGTCCGCACCCAGTTCAAGGGCTTTTTCCAGCCGCTTGGGCATGATGTCCACCACATAGACCTTGCTGACACCTTCTGCCTTCAGAGCCATCATGGACACCAGACCGATGCAGCCCGCGCCCATGACAACCGCTGTCTGACCGGCGTGGGCACCGCCCTGATTGGCGGCATGGAAGCCAACCGCCAGAGGCTCAATCAGCGCGCCCTCCAGCGTGGATACATTCTCAGGGAGCTTGAAGCACAGATCCGCTTCATGGGCTACATACTCCTGAAACACACCGTCTACAGGGGGAGTGGCAAAGAACACCACGTCCGGGCAGAGATTATAGCGCCCGGTTTTGCAGAATTCGCAGTGTCCGCAGGTTTTGCCCGGTTCCAGTGCCACCCGGTCACCAACCTTCAGATGCTTTACATCCTCGCCAACTTCCACAACCACACCGCCGGGTTCGTGCCCCAGAACGAAGGGAGGTTCCACCACATAGTCACCGATTGCGCCGGTTTCATAGTAGTGCATATCGCTGCCGCAGATGCCGACGTACTCCAGCTTCACCAGCACTTCCCTGGCTGTGGGCTTCGGAATCGGCCGCTGGGTGTAACCCATCTTTCCAATCCCTTCCATTACCGCTACCTTCATGTTGCCTTCCATATTGTTTACCTCCTGTAATACTTTTATAATGTGTTTTATTAAGTGTCTATATTAAATCACAGAAAGGAAACCGTGTCAATAGGCAATGTAAGAATCATCGGTTTGACCAAAAACCATTCGCCCGTTTTGTGCAAAAAACAAGCGACTCTGTACGAAACAGAGCCGCCTGACCGATATTCTTTCTCAGATTTGATGGATAAATGCTTCTATCTGCATCAGCGCCGCGCCAACGGCTGACGCTTCCAGCTTAAAGCTGCAATACTTGAGGTAACTCCCATCCTGCTGGAAGGTATTTCTCTGCGCAAGCATTTCCCGCAGCGGCGCGCCGAATTCTTCCAGAAAAGCGCCTACATATCCGCCCGCAATCACGTCACAGTCAAAGGTCATACGCAGATTATTGATTGCTACGGAAAGATATTCCAGATACTCCTTCCATGCCTGCCGCATTTCTTCCTCACCGTCCCTGAGTCGGTCAAAGAACTGGGCCAGATTTCCGCCGGTGTGCCCTGACAGCACTTTGGCGGAGACATAAGCATCCAGACAACCCTCTTTGCCGCAGTAACACTTACGCCCATTGGGAACCAGTGTGTTATGTCCAAACTCACCGGCCCGGAGGTTCGTGCCCGTATAGAGCCTGCCTCCGGGAATAATCGCACCGCCTACGCTGTTGCTTAGGGAGAGGTACACCATGTTACCCACATTGGGTTTCCCCCATACCTCTGCCAAACCGGCTGCATTGGCATCATTCAGAAACAAACAAGGAAATGGAATATTCCTGCTGAACATGGCAGTATCCACATCGTAAATATCCAATGCGTGAGAATACAGAAGTCTGTCTCCGGACTCGTTCACAATGCCCGGCAGGGAAATCCCAACGCCCAGAATTTTGTCCGTCTCCTCCGCTTCCAGAAACTCTGTCAGCAGCTGTCCCAGATTCTGAAAGTATTCCTCATTGAGCGCAAAAACCCGTTTTTTTCTGGTATAGCGCACAACCTTGCCGCTTAGATCGACTAACACCAGACCTACATGATTCTGGGTAATATCCAGTCCAACTGCCAGCTTCGCATCCACTACAGGCGCATAAGCCTTTGCCTTGCGGCCACCAGTGGATGCATAAGCACCAACCTCCTGAACAAGGCCAAGGGCTGCCAGTTCCTTCACATTCTGCAATACGGTGGGCCAGCTCAGATTCAGCTTCTGTGAAAGCTCAGGCTGAGAGATTCGTTCGCAGCTAAGCAGACAGCGCAGGGTATTCTCACGGTTCAGCCGCTTCACATCCATATTACTGGCAGGGTTATTTGTCATACGCACATCATTCCTCAGAAGTTTTATAAAGTAGTTATCTTTAGAATAATGCTTTCCATCAAAAAAAGCAAGCCTTTTTCTTCGCTGCGGCAGTTTTTTATCTATGGCAACACCGCTTAGGTGGGGGCTGCGGGCTTCAGCGGATCTTTTGCCCCAATCGTTCAGTATGAAAAATTGGAAATACATCCAGTATTCCCGCATTTTCCATGCTTTCGCTCGGGTCAAAACACTGGCTGAATCTCCTTGCCCCGTTATGCGGTGATGCCCTAAAGGGAATTATCATTGCCATCTTCGCAATTCACCCATTTGAGAAGATTCTGCCATGAGATCAGGTAGGTTCTTCCAACGATCCGGCAGGGGAGCTGACCGGAGCGAATCGCCCTGCGCAGTGTGTATTCGCTGATATCCATGCCGCTTTCTCTTGCACGGGCAACGGCGTCCCGGATTTTGAGAACATCTGTGTATTTTGCTTTTTCCATATTGATTTCTCCTTCCAATTATGGCTTTTTCCTGAGCATTTCGTAATCATATCCCATGCGGCGATTGCAAAGACCGCAGAGCTTTCGTTCTGACTGTAGCTGCTGAGACTTGCGTAAATAGAAAACACCTGTGCCAATCAGCTTTCCGGCACAGGCATGGCAAAGGCAGAGGGGAATCCTTTGGGAGATGGCGGTAAGGCCAACGCCGACTCTGATTGCGTTGTCGATTCCCCGCATACTCTTTTCTGAAAGCATCCCAATTCTGCGATCCAGCCGCTCCTTATCAATGACACGAATCTGTTCCAGCAGTACAACAGAAGGCTGTGCAAGCCCTGCCACCGACTCGAGAGGGTAATGGGTAGGCAGATTCGCTTTGGTGTGGCTGCGGCGGGAAATGGGGGCGATGATGGTTGTGGGGCTGTAAGTGTTGCCCACATCGTTCTGAAGAATGACTACGGGGCGGCAGCCTTCCTGTTCCGAGCCAATGCCACGGCCCAGGTCGGCATAGTAAAGCTCACCCCGAAAACATAAGTGAATCATGTGTGTTTCCTCCATATAGGTTATGTAAAAGGTCAGGCAGACGGATAGTAAAGTAGCTATCTGTTTGCCTGACCAATTCTTTTGCCTATTTGTCCTCGACACCCCGGCTATGATGGGAAGTCGTCAAACGGCTGGCAGCGTACCAGCTCCACGGGTCGAAGCGCCCTCGCATGGTTCTCATGTGACCGCCCTCATTGCGTTCCTAGCTGTGACTGGACGGGAGTATCATTGTCCCCACTGCTTGTTATCGCCCTTCTGGGTGCAGCCCAGAAGTCTTAGAAAACTGTTTCTCGCTCCGTGCCGGGGAAGAAAGCCTAGCAGACCGTAAAAGTAATGTGATGTCCTGATGCTTCTCCCCAGCACATCCCGGCGCAGCTTCTAAAGCGGCTTATGCTCATCACAATAGCAATGGGAATGTGTTTGACGAATGGGTATGCAGTTTTCAAGATACAGACCCATTCTCCAAAAGGAAGAAACAGGTGGAGGAGATTAACCCCTTCACCTGTTTGCTCACTGAAACGCAATTTTTAGCCCCCTGTTTTCAAATTTTTTAACCCGAAAAAACTACACTCTGGGATTCTGATTCCTTCACCTCTCAATTGGTTGATAAATTCGGCATGGACGACCTATGGCAAACTACCGGGCAATGGGCTGCTCTACCATGGCGGATACGTTCATATGCCTGTTCTGCAATCCCGATGTTGAGAATATGTCCAAGTGTGTTGTGGTATCGGCCTTGACAAATTGAAATTTTACGTAGCTAACAGACTGATTGTATATGGAATACTTGCGAATGCAGTGCCTGACTATGCAGAAATGAACCTTACAAGGGTGTAAGTGATATCCATGCTACAAAGTGCAGTTGTCTGGAAGGAAGAATTACTATTTGTTTTCTTTCTCAATTTCTGCAATCTCAGCGTCCAACTCTCGAGTGAATTCTGTTTCCGAATAGTAACTTTAGCTTTTCGTTGTAATATCATATGTCTGTATAGGACTTCAGGTGCTCATCAAACATTCGCATGGCTGCAATGGTTCGTGCACCGGCCCGGTCAGTCTTGATCTGCAAAGGTACAGGCGTTACCGGAAGAGCTTGGAGTGGAGTAGATTGATAACAACGGTGGGCAGAAAAGTTTTGTTGATAGATTGGATGGAGACTGCCGGACATTGCAGCTATTAAATTCCTTAACGCAGGGATACCGACACATCACAAAGGAGGGCAAACACAGTGAAACAGAATAGCTTTTCGTTAAAATATCGTATGCTGTTTTGGTTTGTTGCTTTGCTAATGCCACTGGTTCTTCTGCTTAGTGCCTGCACTATTATCCAGGTAGCACATACAAGAAATCAGCTGATGACCAGTGAGGGAACGAATCTACAGCAACTGACCTCTCATATTCAGCAGGAAACGGAAGGAATCGAGGAATATCTGTATGATCTGTCCACGCAGAATCGGGAGTTTCGTTCCATGGCAGATCCACAGTCAGAGACGACGCTGTTCCCCAGTATCAACTATATAGACGGGTGATAAGTGGACTGTTTGGCAGGCTGAAAGGACTCGCACAAATCGCGAATATCAGAATTATTCCAGATCGATGACTACCTTGATGGCCTCCTGCCGGGCACCGGCAAGAAGCATGGCCTCGTTGATATCCTCCAGCTTGAAGTGATGGGTCACAATCTCCGGGATGCAGGTTTTACGATCAGCAAGATTTCCGATGACTTCCATGACATCATCATAGTCAAAATTGCAGGAGCCCTGGATGATGGCTTCGGTGCTCATCAGACGGGCAGGGATGGGGCGGGGCTCCTTGGCAATTGCCACCACAGCCATACGGGAACCGGATTTTGCCATTTTCACAAATTCTTCCGGAACCTGAGGGCCTCCGGCGCAGTCCACCAGCACATCCACATTGGGGATGGGATAGCCGACCCGGGCTCTTGCCATGCCAAACTGCTCCCGGACAAACTGGAACAGATCTACTTCGCTGGTATTGCAGACGATGGCACCCAGCTTCTCCAGCAGTTCCTTCCTCTTGTTGCTGCGGACAACTGCAATGGGCTTGATGCCCTGCGCTACCAGAGATGCGATGCAGCACAGACCGATGGTGCCGACACCGTAGACGATGACGTTTTCACCGGGTTTGACCTTGGTGACATTTTTGCCCCGGGTACCTACGGAGAAGGGCTCGATCAGAACTGCATCATCATAGGGCAGATGATCCGGCAGCAAATAGATATTGTGACCAATTTTCGCATCAGGAACACAGACATATTCGCCAAACCCGCCCAGCATATCCGCTTCGCCCAGCGGCATTGCCTTCATGGGGTTGACAAAAACACGGTCTCCCACATTCAGCTCGGTTATGTTTTTGCCGACTTCTGTGATATAACCTACCATTTCATGTCCAATCCGGCGTCCAGGCGCATTACCGCCCACATGACCGCCGATCAGGTAGCTGCCCGTATCCGAACCGCAAATGCCGCAGCGAACACATTTTACCAACACATCGTTGTCCCCACATTCAGGCACAGGGATGTCTTCCACGCGGATATCCTTTACACCATAATAGATTGCAGCTTTCATGAATCATTTCCTCCATTTCATTGCTGAATGCTTGTCTTCATCCTTACTGGGTCAGTTCTCCCAACTCCCAGACACTGGATCCGCCGTAGTCGATATACAGAATCTGTCCGCTGACATAGCTGCACAGCTTACTGCCCAGCGCGACCATGGGATGACCCATTTCCTCAGGGGAAGCCCAACGGCCGTTCCAGGGTGCCAGGAATAGCTTTTCCAGGATAGCCTGGCCCTGATCTGCGTCACCCGTGATGGCGGCGTTGAAATCGTGGGTCAGACCGGTTTTGGTCATGCCGGGAGCGATGGCGTTGAGCCGGATCCTGCGCTGAATGAATTCAGGTGACTGGCACTTGGTATAGACATAAGTATTCTGGCACTCCTTAGCAAACACATAGCCGCCTTTCACCAGCTCAGGGTGGGCATCATACCAGGCGCAGCCCTCTTCCCAGGTCTTGGTGGCAATCAGTTCCTGGGCAGGAGCAATGTTTTTTCTCCAACCCTTGCCTCCATTGGAGGAAATAAAGGTTACGGATCCATTGTCTGCCACCCGGGGCAGCAGTCTCTCGGTCAGATACTTAAAGCTGAGGAAATTGGTCAGCTGCACCAGATAGCCGTTGCTGTTGCCGATGGTATTGGAAATGCCATGGCAGATGAACAGGGCTTCCAGCTCGTCGGGGAGCTGCTCGATGAGCGCATCCAGTGACTTAGGATCGCTCAGATCCGTCTTGATCTCCTTGGTCACGGCAAAATCCAGGGGCTTGCGGCGGGTAGTGGCATATACATTCGCCCCCAGTTCCACCAGAAACTTACAGGCAGCATAGCCCATGCCGGACCCGGCGCCGGTGACCAGTACGTTCTTGCCAGTCAGCCCGAACAAACTTGCGATATCCATAATATCCCTCCAAATCAATTTTTGTTTTAGAGCGTATCAAATACGCCCCAGTTTCTTGTTTTATTGTAATAGAGAGACTTATTTCTTGTAAATCCTCTATACCGAAGGATTTTTGTCTCAAATTTCAGACAGAAATATTGGGCATGAGAAAAATTTTAATTCGCAAATAATTTCATACTTACATTTTTCACAAAAATTAGCCGATTTCCTCCAAGGGCTGGAAAAAGCAGAGGCTTCCTATTATAATTAAATCAATATTCAAAACAGAAGGAGGCCACCATCATGAAACTCAGTGGGGATATTCTGTACGATCATCTGAAGGACCTCTATAAAGTCAAACGGTACGGCACCCGTTCAGAGCGGCTGGTACTCTGTCGGCCCCTGCTTTATACCGGGGCAGATAACGAATTTCTATCCGGCCGGGTCTATGTAGCCTTTTCCGATCAGCTTCCCGGGGATCCCGTTTTGAAGTCCGAAAGTGTGTTGGTCTGCGTAGGCGGCAATCCCGCCACCCGCTATCTTACCGGCTGCGCGGACTGCATCGTGGTAAGCGGGCAGTCGGATCTGTTTACCATATTTAACCAGATCCAGGAGATCTATGACAAGTTTGACCGCTGGGAGCTGGCGCTCCAGGACATTCTGGATACCGATGCTGAAGTGAATCGAATTTTGGAAGCCAGCGCTCCTATTTTCGAAAATCCCATCAGCGTCATTGGCTCCGATTATCAGTTTCTGGGCTACAGTAAGATCATCGATGAGTTGGATTCCCTGAAGATCTACCGCCCGGATGAAAATAACAGACTTCCCTTTGAATCCTTTTCCAACAGCATCACAGGTGTGGACTCCAACATGGCGCTGACAACGCCCTTCTGCCTAAAAGTCAATGGTAAAGAACATCTGGTTTCCAATCTCTTTGAAAATGGTGTTTACATTGGCTGCTTAAAGGTCGCCTGTGTGCTGCGTCCTTATCGTACCAGTGATAACCTTCTAGCCCAATATCTGGCCCATATTCTGGAAAAAGCCATTCCCAGGCTCAGCAATCTCTCCTACAGCAGCGTCGATATCCGGCGGGATATGTTCAAAAAGCTGTTGCTGGGAGCGCCCCTGGAAGTGACCCGGCGGCAGCAGCTGACGCTTGTCAACGAGACCGAGGAATATTTGGCTATGAAGATCGTGCGCAGCCAGCGGGTTAAGAAAAAAGTTCCCGCTGTCTATCTGTGCGAGTATCTGGAATCCGCCTTTCCGGGAAGTGTGGCATTTGAATATCAATCCGCCATAGCTCTTTTTGTGGTGGTCAGAGAGCAAAACGGCGGGATTGAAAAGGTCCGCTCCATTCTGAGCGACACGCTGAAACCCATGCAGCTCCGGGCTGGTGTCAGCAACCGTTTCTCCAATTTGGCGCTGGCAAGGCTTCACTACCAGCAGGCCTGCATCGCTATGGAATTCGGTACCTTCCGCCGCCCAAACTATGTATACTACCTGTTCTCGGACTATGTGCTGCGGTACATGATGTACAGCTGCATGGGCGAATTCCCATCCACGCTGCTGTTTACAGAGGGATTCCGGCGACTGGAGGAATACAACCGTCAGGCTTCTGCGGACTATCTGGAAACCCTGCAAATTTACCTGAACAACAACATGAATGTTACCAAAACCGCAGAGGATCTGATGATCCACCGCAGTACTTTGCTGGAGCGGCTGAAGCGGATCGAGAAACTTCTGGAAAGCGACCTGAAGGATCCCGACGAGCGGCTGTGCCTTAGCATCATTCTGAAGATCGACCAGATCCAGAGAAAGGATGCCCGGGAGGAATACAAAGAGAAATTCCCGGAGCCTGCGGAGATGACCGATTCCAGGCAGCACAACTACGAGTATCGTGAGCTGGAAAAGCAAATATAGGCAAACCTGACAAGGCCGTTTTCCAACGGCCTTGTATTTTTTTGTGAATTTTGCCCCCGTTAAATCTGGTGGGAAATAATTTGAAAGCTGTACAAATATGCGGATTTTTCTTTTGGCCTCTCTGTGCTAGTATATGGTCATAGTACATAAACCCGCACAGTGGTTTATGGATATTTTAATCATTTTACACAAAGAAGGAGCGTGCGTCATGAACACAAAAATTGATGATAGACTGCCTAAGGAAGTAGGCCAGGGTGCCCTGCCTGCCCATCCTGCGGTACAGACTCCCTGGAACAAGCTGATCTCTTATATTGATGCCTACAAGTACGCATGCCGCCACCACGCCGGCATGGGTGCTGTGTATCAGGAAGTACTTCGCATCCTGATCCCGGATTATGAAAAGCGTGTGGACCTGATGTGCAAGGTGGACGTTGGCAACAAGACCTATGTGTTCAATAAGATGGAAGTTGCCCCCGGTGTCCTGTACAAAGATATCCATTCCGCAAACCATTTCCTCCATCCCTTCTTCTGCGGTACCGAAAACACTGGCGGTTTCCGGGCTGGCTGCTTTGGTGACTCCGGCGACGAGCGTCTGTTCATGCAGGGCCGTGTCAATGACTTCGGTACCTATCGTGTGGAAAAAGAGCTGGACGCCTGCCCCTGGGACATCATGGGCTCCGAGATCTGCCGTGTTTCAACAGCCTCTCTGGAAGAGATTGGCCGAGCCTACGGAGAACACTGTGAATACTCCATGGTGGAAGCCAGAGGCTGCGGTGACCTGCACTGCCGGGTCATCTGTGAGAACCGCGACAAGTATCCTGCACCTCCCCGTAAGGGCGTTTGGGACAATTTCGGCCCCTGCATGACTGAGGATCAGATCAAGTTCACCCCCAGAGAAGAGATGTATGACCGTCCCCAGCATATGCGCGGCGAGTGCGACTACAAGTACCGCAACGGTCTATGTATGGAGCTGGACTCCACCCAAGAATATGTGGGCGGTGCAGTCGACTATCCTCTGGGCTCCGACTACAGCCTGAACCCCATCAACTTGATGATCAAGCAGGGCCTGACCACCCAGGAAAAGGCAGATCAACTGATCGCCAGCCTGTTCCGGGCCTGCGGCAAGATGATGTTCCTGGACAGCTTCGCTATCAAGGGTCTGCGGGACTGGCTGGGTGTCCCCGAGGGCGTCAACGACGGGCGTGTGCTGGGCGGCTACATTGAAGTGCTGCTGCAGTCCATCCGCTGCCCCTACACCATCGTGGCCTTCAACAAGGACGAGGTCACCTATGACATCGACCGTAAGTACTTCAACCGCAAGATGCCCATCCCCATGACCTCTGCCTACAACGCCATGTGGTACGGCATGGTCAAGACCCTGGTCAGCCCCGAGTGGTCTGTCTGGGAAGAGACTGAGGGTGTTGACGAGAGCATCTACCGTGTGAAGATCGCTATGAAGATCGACAAGTTCTGCCTCTGATGATTCAGATCTGGAACTTACAGGGAAAGGATGAAGCATAATGTACAAAAATGTATATAAAAATGACGCCATGAAGCGCGAAGAGCATATGGCTGTCCGCAATACCGCAGGCTGGTATCTTTGGACACATGAGCTGGTGGAAGTAGAAGGTCCCGATGCCACATCCCTGCTGGAATACCTGTTCACCGGCAGTATCGGCAACCTGGCACCCTCCCGCGCAAGATATACCACCATGCTCAACGAAAACGGCCAGATCATCGATGATGTGGTCATCTGGTGCATGGGCGAGAATAAGTACTGGGTATCCACTCTGTACGCAAAGCGCATGATCCCCTGGTTCGCCGAGCACAAGGGTGAAAGGGAAGTGGAATTCAAGAATATTACCAAACAGTGGGATATGTACGCTGTTCAGGGTCCCAAGTCCAAGGATATCCTCAACGAGCTGCTGGATACCCCTGTGGATGATCAGAAGTTCTTCCAGATCCTGGACAATGCCATCGGCGGTGTTCCTGTGAAGGTCAACCGGGGCGGCTTCACCGGTGAAAAGTGGGGCTACGAGGTCTATATTGCTCCTGAAAACACCAAGCTGGTGGTGGAGAAACTCAGACAGATCGCCCCCAAGTATGATGCCAAGCAGGTTACAGACATTCAGGTCATGGTCTGGACTCTGCCTGTGGAAAAGGGCTTCTGCACCATGTGCGACCTGCACTGGTATAACCCCCTGGAAGTCGGTCTGGACCGGGGCATCAAGTGGGATAAGGAATTCCTGGGCAAGGAAGCGCTTCTGAAGGTCAAGGAGGAAGGCCCCAAGCGCACCCTGCTGGGCTGGACTACCGAGGAAGAGGATATCAACATCCACGGCAAGCACCTGGGCGGCCCCGGCTGTGTCGTGGAACTGAACGGTGAAGAGGTCGGCCGTGTCACCAAGACCACCTACAGCTATGTTCTGGACAAGAACGTGGGCTACGCTATCGTGGACAACAGCAAGGTAAAGGTGGGCGACAAGGTCATCATGCACGGTCATGAATGCATCCTGTGCGACAAGATCTTCTTCTGATTGTATTTCTCAATAAAATAGAGCTGAGGCGGATTTCCGCCTCAGCGTAATCAATTTACAGAATCGGAAAAGGAGGGTTACAATGGCAATTACCTATAAAGCAGCACTGTATTTCGATGATGGAGACAAGGGACACATCGAAATTGTCGATAAGATCCTGCCGGAATGCGGCGATGACGATGTGATCGTCAAGAATCTGATTGCAGGCATCTGTGGCGCAGATTATCTGGCTTACGCCCATGGTGATGGTCCCTCTCATATGCTGTATTCCGGTCAGGAATTTGGACATGAGATGGTCAGTGAAGTTATCGCGGTGGGCAAAAATGTGAAAGGTATTGAGGTTGGCGATTGGGTGTTCCCCAATATGGGCTACGCACATCGTGACCGCGGCCGAATGGCCACCGTTGGCGGCTTCTCTGAATACCTGTATCTGCCCAAATTTACCTTGGAAGGCCGCTGTGATATTCCCGTTGTGGATCTGCAGCCCAGCGCCATCAAACTGGACAAGAGCCTGGGGCTGAAGAATCTGGTTCTCATGGAGCCCTTTGCCGTTGGCGGCAAGGCAGCCAAGCAGATGGAAGGTCAGGGTACCACCGCTGTAGTCATCGGCGCAGGCATTATTGGCATGTCCGCCGCCCTGATGCTGAAGCATTATGGCTATGAAAAGGTTATGATTATAGACTTCTCCGACTTCCGTTTGGAGAACGCCAAGTCCTTTGATCTGCTCACCTGCAATCCCAAGCACGAAGATGTGGAGCAGTCTCTGAAGGATGCTTTCGGCGTACGGGGCGCTTATGGCGGTATGAAGTGCGGCGCCGAGGTATTCATTGATTGCATCGGTGTTCAGGGCTCCATGGATTATTTCAATAAATACGCCGGTGTTGGCGCAAAGCTGAGCATCGTTGGCACCCATCACAAGCCGCCCACGATTAATGCGCTGAGCGTCTGCTTCAACCAACAGCACATTATGGGCTGCGGCTCTTACCCCTACGACAAGAGCATCGCAGATACCAGCGCCCTGGTTCGCAGCGGCGTGGATCTGAGCAAGCTGGTCACCCATGAATTCAGCCTAGAGGACATCGATAAAGCCATGGCCACCCACGGCGATGCAAATTCGGCTCAGAAGGTTGTCATCGTTTACCCGTAAACAGTTGTCGTGCAGGGGGCGTAAGCTCCCTGTGCGCCTCACCTGATCAGGAGGTCGTTTGTGAAAGGTTATATTTATCAGGGTGCGAAGAACATCGAGTTGAAAGAGATCCCTCTGGACCGCTGCGGTGATAAGGATATTA
Organism: Eubacteriales bacterium; assembly: GCA_030539285.1. GTDB lineage: Bacteria > Bacillota > Clostridia > Oscillospirales > Oscillospiraceae > Faecousia. The sequence goes on along the minus strand of JAUNSH010000006.1, from coordinate 28,005 downwards.
TCGTAAAAAACCTCTATTCCGGTATTTGCGGCTCGGATATTTCCGCTTATAAAACCAGCGGCGACTTCATGCGCCTATATCCCGGCATGGAGTTCGGTCACGAAATGGTCAGCGAAGTCGTGGAAGTTGGCAAGGATGTGGAAGGCATTTCTGTGGGGGACCGCGTATTCCCATATCCGATCTATGCCAAGGACGATACCAAGCGCTCCGGCTCTGTGGGTGGTTTTTCGGAGTATGTCCACATTCCAAATTGCAGGCTGAATCATAGCGTTTACAAGGTCAGCGATCAGATTCCCAATCGTGTTGCAGCAATGCTGGAACCGTTTGCGGTGGGCGGTCAGGCTGCGATCCTGTCCCGACCTCAGAAGGGACAAAATGCCATCGTGTATGGTGCTGGCGTAATTGGCATGGCGGCAGCCATCACCCTGAAGTATCTGGGCTGTGATAAAGTTATGCTGGTCAACCGCTCTACCTATCGTCTGGAAATCGCTGAGAAGTTGGGGTTTGCGGTTTGCAGCCCAGTAAGGCAGGATCTGAAAGAGACTGCAACGGAAGTCTTTGGCATTGGCTATGGAATCATGGGACCCACCTTCAATGCGGACATTTTTGTGGATGCAACCGGCTCCAACGACGCCTTTGCGGATTTCCAGAGATACGGAAAGCTGAATGCTGTATATACCATCGTAGGCAATCACCATGAGCCTATGACCTTCAATCCCCAGATGCTGATGTTCGCTTCTCAGCGGATTCAGGGCAGCGGCGGCTACACGGACCAGTCTGTGCGGCAGGCAATGGAAATCATGGAATCCGGTCAGTTTGACCTGGAGCAGCTGATCACTCAGGAATACCCGTTGGAACATCTGGAAGAGGCAATCCGAAAGGCATCGACATCTTCCGAGTCTTTGAAAGTTGTCATTCGGTTCTGACAGGAGGGGGATACTGCCATGAAACAGGTTACCGTCATAACCGGCGGCGCAGGAGGCATGGGGTTTGCCGCAGCCAATATTTTTGGCCGTCAGGGACATACGCTGCTGCTGTGTGACATCAAAGAAGAAGCACTTTTCAGCGCTGCGGCAGCATTGAAGCGCCAGAACATGGATGTGCATTATGCTGTTGTGGATGTGTCAAAAAAGGAACAGGTTGAAGCAGCTGCTCAAAAAGCAACATCTTTGGGAAAAATAAAAAATGTAATCCATACGGCAGGGCTGTCTCCTGTGTTGGTAGAAAAACTGAGCGCTGATGCGGCACGGGAAGCGATAATTAGGGTAAATGCCATGGGCACAATTTACATGACGGAAGCATTTTATCCACTTTTGGATAATGGTGCAGCCATGGTGTGTTTCACTTCTTCAGCAGCATATATGATGCCTGTGGTTCCTGAACCCATGAAGGAAGCGTTCTTCAGCGTAAAAGATGGGTCTGAGCAGATTTTCGACAAATTGATGGCTATGGCCACCGACCCTGGTCGTGCTTATATGTTCAGCAAGCTGTTTACCATGTATTATGTCCGTATGAACGCAGGCCGCTTCGGACGCAAAGGCTGCCGAATCAATTCCATTGCGCCCGGACGGATTGTCACACCGATGCATCAGACGCTCATTGACCGTGAACCGGAACGCATAGCAGGTGAAATGGCAACGATGCCTCTGGGGCGTTACGGAAACGCCTATGAGATTGCCAATTTAATCGATTTTCTGTGCAGTTACCGGGCTTCTTACATCAATGGTATAGATATCTTGATGGATGATGGCACCCACGCTTTTACCACAACCCCACAGTTGGAAGATTAACTGAAAATAGTGTTTTTTCATGGAACTTAAAGAACTGTTTGGCTTGGAAGGGAAAAATGTTGTGATCACAAGTGCTGGGTCCGGCATGGGCTATCCTTTGGTCGCTGAAGGCAGTCAGGTTTTCAGCTATATGAGCTGGCAGATCCTGTACATTGTCTACGGCACCACTAGCCTCTGGGAAGTGGGAGAGCTTCGCAAAAAAGGGAAAGGAGCCGGCTTTTTCACAGCACGCCATCAAATAATCGTGTAATTCCAGTCCCATGTAATAAATTGAACTGAATACAGGAGGACATCATTATGAACAACACAACGACAGAAAAGAATTCTGCTTTGAAACAATGGATGCTGATTGCCGCGGTGCTGCTGCTAACAGTTACGTCCCAGGCAGCGAACTATGCCAACAATATTGTGCTTCCCGCAAAGCTGGGTGCATTTAACGCTATGGGTTACTATGCCCTTTTTGCCACCCTGTCTGGTATGGGCATGATGATCTCTCTGCCGATGGTTGGCGCATTTACCTCCAAATTCGGCGTAAAATATGTCACACTATTTGGTCTTGTGGCACACTTTGTTGTCCGCTTCTGCCTGATGTTTGCCGGCAATGCCGTTGCCTTTGCCGCAGGGTGGATCCTGATGGGATTTGTAGCAGGTCTTTACATGTCCGCACCCTACAGCATCATGGCAGACATCGTTCCTTCCAAGGATCGCCCCAAATTCTATGGCTATATTGCGACAGCATCCGCCTTTGGCGCATTGATCGGTCCGGCACTGACCGGCGCCATTGCCGATGCCATCTCCGCAAACTCTGCACTGCTGGTCTACGGAATCTTTGGCATCTTCCCGTTATTTTCCCTAGCGTTCCTGTACCCTAATAAGAAGCGGGCAGCCCGTGGCAAGTTCGATTTCCTGGGCATCGCGCTGATCTCCGTATTCGTCTGCTGCACAGTGCTGTGGCTGAGCATGGTCACCAAATTCTTTGCGCTGGTCAGCCTGCCTGGCATTGTCCTGCCCATCCTGGCGATCGTATCCATGGCTTTGCTGATCAAGGTGGAAACGAAAGCGGAGAACCCCTCCGTCCCCATCCAAATGTTTAAGAAGAAGCGCTTTGCCTACACCTTCTGCGTTCAGATGCTGATGGTGGCCTACAGCACTTGTATTACCGCGTATGTGGTGGTGTATGTGCAAAGTGTAATGCACGGTTCCGCCCTGGCCAGCTCCACCGTTACCATGCCCCAAACCATTGTGCAGGCGATTCTTGGTTTCTTTGTTGGCGGCCTGATTGGCAAAAACTTTAAGAAACGGTTCCGTCCAGCCGCATTGCTGGCATTAAGCCTGTATATTCTGGCATTGCTGATTCTGTCCACCTTGCGGCCCACCTCCTCCATGCTGGTCATCTACGTTGCTGTGGCCATTGGCGGTGTCAGCCAGGCTGTCACCCAGTCTATCCACGCACCCTTCTTCCAGAGTGAACTGAGTCCTGAAGAGATTGCGCCTGCTCAAGGCATGTTCCAGTTCAGCAGTACCGGCGGTGCGAGTATTTTCGGTGCTCTCTGCGGCGCAGCTATGAACATGGGAGCAAATTTCAATCAGGTGTTCCTAATCGGTGCGGCCTTCGTGGGAGCGGCTCTTGTCATCGCGTTGATCGGTTTCCGCTTCCCTAAGGAAGAAATGGAAACTGCTTGATCATTAGTTTCCCCACTAGGTGCCATTCGTTTTTCTCGTAAAAACCACCAGCTGTGTACTCATCTTTCAAACAACAGTAGGCAAGAAAAACCATAGTTTCAAAAGCCCAGTTCGGTCTTGTACTGAACTGGGCTTTTATTACCCAAGGCGGACGTAGGTCGCCTGTTATCCAAGAAATGTACAGACCTATCCAAGAGAGTTGCAGAAGTTTCTGTGTGTCAATAGGTAATTTCAAAAACATCGATTTCCACCTAAACAGTTCAGCGATTTTATCCAAAAAGAGGACGGCTCTGTACGAAACAGAGCCGCCTAGCCGGTATTCTTCCTCAAATTTGATGGAAAAATGCTTCTATCTGCATCAGCGCCGCCCAAACGGCTGACGTTTCCAGCTTAAATGTGCAGTATTTCAGGTAGCTTCCATCCCGCTCAAAGGTATTCCGCTGCGCAAGCATTTCCCGCGGCGGCGCACCGAATTCTTCCAGAAATGCGCCTACATATCCGCCTGCAATCACATCATTGTCAAAGGTCATACGCAGACTATTGATTGCTACAGAAAGATATTCAAGATATTCCTTCCAGGCCTGCCGCATTTCTTACTCTCCGTTCCTGATCCGGTCAAAGAACTGGGCAAGATTTCGCCAGCATGCCCCGACAGCACCTTGGCAGTGAGATAGGTATCCAGACAGCTTTCCTTACCGCAGTAATATTTACGTCCTTCGTGAATCAGTGTGTTATGGTCAAACTCACCAGCACGGAGATTGCCACTCGTGTACAGTCTGTCTCCGGCTTCGTTTACGATACCCGGGAGGGAAAGTATCAGTACCGGATACTTTTTAATCCTGAAACACTACCCGTCCCTGCACTTATGCGATTGAACCACAGAGTACAGATATGAACGCACGGTGTGTGATAGGTAGGGCTACTCCATCAGCATAGAATGCGTCAAAAAAGAAGTGCAAAATAGTCGTCAAAGGTTTTACGAACACTCTCAATGTGCTTCCGTACACTAGCCTCCGCCGCTACAATATCCCGGGCTTGTATGGCATCCAAGATTTCCTTATGCTCGGCATAGGATTTTTCATCCCGGTTTGGCACAAGGATCGTTTTGCCGTTGTACTTTCGCATCTGTGACTTCAGTCGGATCAGAAGGTCGGTAGCGGTCTTGTTGGGGCAAACGCTGTAAATAATAGAATGAAACTGCTGGTTCAGCGCAGAATACCCCAGAAGATCGTTGGCTTCGCGGCGCTGACCCATTTGTGAAAAGAGCGTTTCCAGCTGTGCAATGTCTGCATCAGTAAAGCAGGGAACTGCCAAGCGAACAATGAATCCTTCCAGTTCCACACGAAGCTGCAGATAATCCATGACTTCTTTTTTGGAATAGCTGCGCACCTTTGCGCCTTTGTTCAGCTCCACAGTCACATAGGCATCATTTTCCAGCATTAGAAGTGCTTTTTTAATTGTATTCCGGCTTACATCGTACTCATTAGCCAGTTCCACCTCCGGCAGGCTTTCAGCAGGGGAGTAATACCCACTTTCGATCCTGGCTTTTAGCTGTTCATAGACCATAGCAGTCCGGTTCGTCTTTGACATCTGAATCCTTCCTTCTAAATTGCAAAGGTAAATATTTTGCTCAACAATTATGTATTTATTTATTGTAAATATAACATCGCCTTTTCTATTTGTCAACCGCACAAAATACCTCTTGCATTATTCACAAAAAAACGATGCTCATTTTGTAGCTTTCTCTGATTTTCCAAAACACGCTTGACAATTATACAATATTGTTCTACAATCATAGCAAGTTAAGATTGTTCAACAATCTTGAGCAATTAAAAAGTAAAACAAAAGGAGAGATCATTATGGATTGCAAAGAACTCATCAAAGGCGCCTATGACCTGCATGTTCACTCTGCTCCCGACGTCCTCCCCCGCAAGATGAACGATATTGCTATGGCGGAACGGATCAAGCAAAGCGGCATGGCAGGCTACGCCATCAAGAGCCACTTTTTCTGCACCAGCGAGCGGGCTGAGTTAATGCACGAGCTATATCCTGAAGTGGACTACATCGGTACTATTACGCTGAACAGCTCCGTTGGCGGTATCAACCCCACTGCCATGGAGATGGCCTGCCGCAGTGGTGTGAAGCTGGTTTGGTTTCCTACCTGTGACAGCGAGCATGAGCGTGCTCACACCTTCAACGGAGATCCCAATAAGAAGCTGCCCTTCTGGGCCCGCATCATTATTGAGATGAAGGAGGCTGGCATCGAGGCTCCAACCGTAAACTGCCTGGATGGGAATGGCGAACTGACGCAAAATGTTCTGGATACCCTGGACATTATCGCCAAGTACAATGTGATCTTGACCACCGGCCATATCTCTCATGAGGAAGCATACAAGCTGATTCCGGAAGCAGTCAAGCGGGGCGTAAAGAACATCATCATCACCCATGCAAGCTTCCCAACTACTTTCTACAGCATCGAAGACCAGAAGATGTTCGTCAGCTACGGCGCAAAGATCGAGCATTGCTACACCACCTGGGCTACCGGAAAATGTGATTGGGAAACCACTGTCTCCCAGATCCGGGCTCTGGGCGCGGAGAATGTGGTTTTGGGTACCGATCTGGGACAGTCCACTTCCATCTATCCCGACGAGGGTATGCTGGAATGGGCAGAGCGTCTGACCGCTGAGGGCTTCAGTGCCGAGGAAATTCGCACCATGATGGTCTATAACCCCCGCAAACTGCTGGGGCTGGACTAAATCCAAAAATGATCTTAAAATAGCAGATAAAATATTTCGGGAGGAAAACAAAATGATCAAAGGCAAGAAGGTTCTGGTTGTAAGTGCACACGCGGCTGACTATGTATGGCGCAGCGGCGGCACCATCGCCAAGTACATCAAGGGCGGCGCAGATGTCCATGTGGTCGTTCTGAGCTTTGGCATCCGCGGTGAGAGTAATGATTTGTGGAAGAAGGAAGGCGCAACCTACGAGAGTGTAAAGGCAGAGCGTTTTGCCGAAACCACAAAGGCTGCTGAGATTCTGGGTATTACCAACATCGAGTTCTGGGATCTGCCGGATTATCCTATGGCTCCTGCTCTGACAGAAGAGGTTCGCGAGCGCATGATCCGTAAAATGCGTCAGGTTCAGCCTGATATCATCCTCACCCACGATAAGAACGGTTCCGACATCTTGAACCCTGACCACAACAATGTTGCCCAGTTCGTGTTTGAGTGCAGCATTCAGTCCAATTCCAACGGCTACCGCATTGAGGGCACCAAGACCACAAAGCAGATGCGCCTGTTCGGCTTTGAGCCCCACCAGACAGAGCTGAGCAAGTATGTCCCCGGTACACTGATTGATATCAGCGAGGTCTACGAACAGAAGGTCGCCGCCATGCAGTGCTTCAAAGCCCAGAAGCATCTGATCAACTACTATACGGAGCGTGCACACCTGCGTGGCAATCATCTGCGCCGTATCTCCGGAAACAATACCTATCAGTATGGTGAGAGCTTCAGCAATTTCTTCCCCGTGGCTGGTGACGAGCTGGTTTGATGCGGTTTGAAGAGATGAAAAGGAGAATGGAGCGTTATGAAAAAACTGTTCGCGCTGGTTCTTTCGGCGGTGCTGGCAGCATGCACGCTGACCGGCTGCAGTGATGCCAATAATCTGGTCATCGGCACCGCATCTTCCACCGGTACGTTCTACTATGTCGGTGCGGCAATCGGCAATGCGGTTTCAGATGCCGGTGAACTGAATGTCATGGTGCAGGCTACCGCTGGCTCCAATGAAAATGTGGCGCTTGCTCTGAGCGGCGATATTGACATTGGCATGGCTAACTCGGATGCCATTTATGGCGCATATACCGGAACCATGAGCTATGCGGAGGCAGGATCTCTGGATATCCTCCAGGTGGCAGCCCTGTACGATTCTCAGCTGCATGTGTTTGTTACAGAGAAAAGCGGCATTACGGATATTTCCCAGTTGAAGGGGAAAAAGGTCTGTGTTGGTTCCCAGGGCACCAGCTATCTGTTCATTAACGAGGCTATCCTCAACGCCTACGGAATTACGCTGGCAGATATCCAGCCCTTCTACATGAACTACGCAGAATCCGCCCAGGCACTGGCAGATGGCGACATCGATGCGGCGTTCCAGACCGGTGGTTATCCCATTGCGGGTATACAGCAGTATGCAGCCTCCACCAGTTTCCGGATGCTGCCTGTTAGTGAAGAGGTTCTGACTGCGGTGACCGAAGAGTATCCCTTTGCCCGGCGTGCGGTCATTCCTGCGGGTGTGTATGAGAATCAGGCGAACGAGGATGCGGTAAACACCCTGTCCTACCAGACCTGCCTGTTTACCTCCAGCTGGGTAGATGAGGAGAAAATCTACACCTTCACTAAGCTGATGATGGAGACACTGGATTCCTATGCACAAACCAATGACGCAACCCGCCAGATTTCTCCTGAAACCGTTGCGACTCAGTACATTCCCTTCCATCCCGGTGCAGAACGGTATTACCGGGAGGCTGGTCTGCTGCAATCCACAGAACAATAGGAGGAATGATATCTATGAGTGAAACGAAAAATCTGACAGCCTCCGGAACCGAGAAGGTTTTCAACGGTGCAGCCGTGTTTGTGGCTGTTGTTCTGACGATCTTCCATCTGTTGGCAGCTTCCCCCTTTCTGACCCTGAATAATACCACGCAGGCAGTCATTCACGGTGCGCTGGTTGTTACCTTCTTTCTGCTGATGAAGCCGATGAAATGCCGCAGACTGTCCAGGATCGTAGACGTGATCTTGATTGTCCTGACCTTTGCGGCGGCCTGGGAAGTAATTGTAATGCGCAACTCCAATACTGCTTCCGGTGTGCTGTATTCCCCCTACCAGCGGATTATCTCCATGGTGTTTGTAGTGACTGCCTTGTTTGTTGCCTATCGGGCACTGGGTAAGGTATTGCCGTCTCTGGCACTGGTGTTTCTGATTTATTCCTTGGTAGGTCGCTACCTGCCTGGCGCTTTTGCAACTGCCCGTGTTACCATCCAGCGTATGGCGACTTATCTAATGGTTGGTGACGAAGGTCTGTTTGGCAACGCTCTGAGTACCTCAGCGAATTTCATTTTCCTGTTTGTCATTTTCGGTTCCGTCCTGAGTTTCATCGGTGCTGGCGAATTTTTTGTAGATATTTCCTTCGCTGCTTTTGGCCGGTTCCGTGGCGGTCCTGCACAGGCTGCGGTCTATTCCAGCATGCTGATGGGCATGGTTAACGGCTCTGGAGCAGCCAATGTAGTAACTACCGGTACCTTCACCATTCCTTTAATGAAGAAAACCGGTTTCGACAAGGACACCGCCGGTGCCATTGAGGCTTGCGCTTCCAATGGCGGTCAGATCATGCCTCCTGTTATGGGCGCAGTGGCTTTCCTGATGGCAGATGCCACCAGTCTGCCCTATACCACAATCTGCCTGGCTGCTCTGATTCCTGCTGTTCTTTACTATCTGACCCTGTCTGTTTCCATCTATTCCTATTCCAATAAGAACAACATTCCCGTCAAGGAGGCAGACCCCAACGACCGTACTATCGGCCAGATTCTCAAGTCCGGATGGTATTACTTTGCACCGATCGCTGCACTAATCATCATGCTGATGATGGGTCTGAGCACCCAGCGTTCTGCTCTGATCACGATTATTCTATGTCTGGTCATTGGCCTGATCACTGACCGTAAGAAATTCACAATTAAGAATCTGCTGGCACTGTGCATGGATTCCGCAAAATCCATCATGACCGTATCCATCGCCTGTATGATTGCTGGTATTATTGTGGCTGCGATCAACATTACTGGATTGGGCCTGCGTATCAGTGGCTTGATCACCGTTCTGTCCGGCGGCAGTATCTTCATTATGGCAATTCTGACTGCTGTGGTATGCATCCTGCTGGGCATGGGCCTGCCAACTTCTGCCTGCTATATTGTGCTGTCCGTACTGGTTGCCCCTGCAATGGTCAGCATGGGTGTGGCCACGGTGTCTGCCCATATGTTTATCCTGTACTACGGTGTCGTCGCGGCTATCACACCGCCTGTTGCACTGGCGGTCTTTGCAGCCATTGGTATCTCCGGCGGCGATATGTGGAAGACCGGTCTGCAATCCATCAAAATGGCAGCAGCGGGATTTGTCATTCCCTTTGTGTTCCTGTACAATACGGAGCTAGTGTGCTTTGACAGTGTTTCCGGTGTTTTTGCACTGACTCCTATGGTTCTGCTGTGCGCCGCGACCGCAATGGTGGGCTGTGCATTTATGGCACTGGCTCTGTTTGGCTGGGCAGGACGGGATCTGAAGATGCCTGAGCGTGGAATCCTCCTGGCCTGCGCCGTCTGTCTGATGCTCAAGGAGCCCGTGGTGCTGAATGTCGTTGGTTTTGTCCTTGGCGCTGCCATTCTGGCATTCGCCATTGTATCTGGTAAAAAGAAAGGTGTGGCAGTATGATTAACAAGTGTGCACCTCTGCTGCCTGAGGAAATCATCAGCAGAGCAAAAAATCTGAATGTTCCCCTGCTGCTGGACGGTGTCAAGGCAGCAAAGATCGATATCCCCAATGGCGGCTGCATGGATATGCACATCAACCCTGTAGAACGCGGAATGACCGTAGTCGGTACGGCCCTGACCGTGGAGACTGACCATGGCGACAATTTTCCCATCCATGTTGCAAGCTATAGTTTTGCCGCAGAAGGCTATGTTATGGTCATTGACGGCAAGGGCTACGAGGGCCGTGCCTACTTTGGCGACCTCATTATGGGTGCCTGTCAGGCTGTTGGCTTTGAGGGTATGGTGATCGATGGCTGCACCCGTGATCGTGACGGCAATATCGAACTGAATTTCCCTGTCTACAGCCGCGGCTTTATGCCTCGAGGTCCCATAAAAAAGAACGAAGGCAATATCAACACGCCTATCATGTGCGGTGGTGTGAAGGTTGAGCCGGGCGATCTGGTGGTTGGTGATTCCGACGGTGTTTGTGTCATCCCCCAGGAGTACATTGAAACAGTACTGGATGAGGCAGAGAAGAAGCTGGCCTATGAGGACAAGCGCAATGAAACCATTGCTGCTTACCGCAAGGCCAAGGCAGAAGGCAGCGAGCTGCCCCAGCTGGCTCCCCAGTGGGTGCTGGACATGATGAAGGGCTGAGATACGCATGTAATCCCGACGGGCATCCGTAGACACACGGATGCCCGTTTTCACAAAGAAGGTGAAAGCGAAATGCATGACAGCTTTATGATTGCGGTCAATGCGGTAATACCATTTTTGTGCTATCTTGCGCTGGGCTACCTTGCCAGGTGCACCGGAGCTGTGGACGAAGTGTTCCTGAACCGGCTGACCAGACTGGTCTTCAGCATGATGTTTCCGTTTATGACATTCCATAACATTTATTCTGCCAGTTGGGAAAATGTGCCATCTATAACGTTAATTGTATTTGTAGGTGCGGGTATCCTTGCTCTGGAATTGGTGCTCCTGCTGACGGTTCCGAGACTGGTTAAGGAAAATTCCCGAAGAGGTGTGATCATTCAGGCACTCTACCGGAGTAATTTCGTATTGTTCGGTCTGCCGCTGACAACTACGCTCTATGGTGCGGAAAAAACCGCTGTTGCTGCGATGCTGGTTACAGTGGTGCTTACAATTTACAATGTTACCTCTGTAATCATTCTGGAACTGTTTAACCAAGGATGCGGCAGCCTGACTGTCAAAGGCCTTCTGGGAAAGCTGACCAGGAATCCTATGCTGCAGGGCTGCTGTATTGGTTTGGTTTTCTTCGCGTTGAAGATAAAGCTTCCATCCTGTCTTGCAAATCCAATCTCCAGTTTTGCAAACATGACTACCCCTCTGGCGATGTTTGCGCTGGGAGGTACGCTTCGCTTTGATGCTATGCGGAACAATCTCCGATATTTGGTGCCCACTCTACTGGGGAAATTGTTTTTTATCCCAATGATTCTGGTAACGTTGGCATATCTGATCGGACTCAGAGGTATTGAACTGTTTCTGGTGGTAGCAGTATTCGGGACACCAGTAGCCTCCGGCTCTTATCCCATGGCAGTAAGCATGGGCGGTGATGGAGAACTGGCGGGACAATTGGTGTTTACCAGTACAGTGTTGGCTATCGTAACACTGTTTATCTGGATTTTGGGCATGAGTGTGAATGGACTACTATGAAATCAATAGTCTATTTCTGTTCATAAACTGACATATATTTGTGCCAACAGCGAAGGAGGGCGAACACAGTGAAAGAAGCAGTGTTATGGAAAACATCATCATTATTGCGGTTATCACTGGTCTGGCTGGCAGCTACTCAGATCAATCACAACAGAAAATAGGATGAGGTAGCTCTCCCTCCAAGCAGTGCAGCGCCCGACTCTGTACAAGAGCCGGGCGCTGCTGTATGCATCTGACCATGATTATTTCAGCAATTCATCCGTCAGCCGTAGGATTTCCGGGGCAATCCGCTCCCGCTCTTTTTTCAAAACGCGGCTATACACGGGATATGCCAGTGCCACCATAAAAAGTCCTGCAAGACCAGCTAGGATACCGATGACCATTGCCATGCCGCCCAGCAGCAATCCCAACTCTGTCATGCACAGGCTCATTCCGGCTCCAAGAACCAGTGCGCCGATGACACCAATGGCGATGGATACCGCCTGGGCTTTCCGGGTTGCGGAATGGTGGAGCTTTCGCAGCTGCTCCATCTTATCCGCTTCCTTGGGAAGATACTTTTTTCGGATGGCTTCGATTTCCTGCTGCCTCTCCGCAGAGTAGGTATACTGAAAAGACTGTTCATTCTCCATTTTTTCATTACCTCCTGAATTTCACGGTAAAGGTGCTGCCCTGGCCGTATACGCTCTGGACACCGATCTCACCCTTCAGTATATCCACCACCCGCTTAACCAGTGCCAGCCCAAGACCGTTGCCCTGGGTTGCGTGAGAGGTATCTCCCTGATAGAATTTTTCAAAGATATGCGGTCCTACCCCCGGCTTGATACCGCAGCCGGTATCACGAACAGATACAGCCACCAGATCGCCGTCGGTTTTCAGGCTGACGCCGATGGTACCGCCATCGGGTGTGAATTTCACAGCGTTGGAGATCAAATTGTTCCATACAAGACTCAGTAGCTCCGAATCCGAACGGATTCGGACACCGTCCTCAATATCCGTTTCGATATTCAGGTTCTTCTTTTCCCAAATGTCTTCAAATTGCAGCAGGCTTTCACACAGCTGCTCTCCCAGGTCATATTCATCCAGCTGCGGAAAGATTTGCTGGTTTTCCAGCTTGTTCAGCTTCAGAATATTGGTCATGAGCTGGGCAAGCCGCCGGGTGGAATCCGAAATCGCTTTGGCATATTCGCATCGTTCTACGTCTGTAATGTTGGGCTTCTGAAGCATGGTGGCATAGTTACCCATAACCGCCAGCGGCGTTTTCAGCTCATGGGATACGTTGGCGATGAAGTCTGTCCGCAGAGTTTCCGTTCCGGCAAGCTCTGCGGTCATTTTATTGAAGCAGTCGATGATCTGGTTGAAGCCTGTCTCTCCGGAAAAATCCTTCACCGGTTCGATGCGGACGGAGAAATCTCCCTGCATGATCCGTTCTGCCGCATCCAGAATCCGTTTCACCGGCTTGTACACCGTTTGCCTGCGGCGGAAATAGTCAAAGGTGCCGGAAAACAGGCTGATCAGGAGCACGCTGCCGAAGGTCAGCCTGGCTGCATCTCCAATGTTGTCTGGGGTGAAGACAAGCCCCATGGTATCAGCCAGCGTCCGTACGAACAACAGCATACAGCAGGTCACAACGAATGCCACCATCAGGAAAAAGACCAAATAATGGTGGATGGCCCGCAGAATCTGCTCAAAATTGGTTTTTTTCATTTAATCACCGCCTTGTAGCCCAGCCCATGGACAGTCTTGATCTCAAAATCCTCACAGTCAGATAGCTTCGCACGAAGCTTGGTCATATACACATCTACCGCTCTGGGTGCCGTTTCGGTATCCGCGTCCCAGAATTCGTCCATCAGCTGCTGCCGGGTGAAGGTCTTCTTGGGATAGGACAGGAGCTTGTAGAGGATATTGAATTCCCGGTTGGTCAGGCTGATTTCGTCATCACCCAGCATAGCGGTGTGCTCGTCCATATCCATGGAAAAGTTGCCAACCTCCAATTTCCGGGAAGAAGCAATCTTTGCCCGGCGCAAAAGCGCGCCGATCCGCAGAAACAGCTCGTCCAGGTCGATGGGCTTGACCATGTAATCATCCACACCGATCCGGTAGCCCCGCTGCTTGGAGGCAAAGTCATCCCGGGCAGTCATAAACAGGATAGGGATATTCTCATTGAGGGAACGCACGGTTTTGGCAAATTCAAAGCCATCAATGCCGGGCATCATGATGTCGGACACGATCAGGTCAAACATCGTATCATACATGGCATCGTATGCCTCGTTGGCGCTAAGGCAGCCTGTCGCTTTATAGCCGCTGGAATTTAAGAATGAACATACAGTTCGGTTCAGGTCCTTGTCATCTTCCACCACTAAAATATGAAACATAGCGCTACCTCCGAAAGCATTCATTCTTATGATACAGTATATCAGCCAAATGTTAAAGTTTTGTTTATTTCCATAAGCATTTTAGAAACCCGTGAGAATATTTTCGCATGGATTTCGGAAATGTCATACCCTGATATACCGGGATTCCGCGAGGGACCAATTTCTGCACAAACGCCTTCTGTGAAAACATGCACTCCGGAGTCAAATCTACACTGCAGTGTGAGATACTCACTTCGGCATGGGCAAAATATGGAATTAACATTTCTCAAACAAAACAGAATCTTTTCGGAATCATTTCCGATGTAGAATTGGGCCATCAATCAAAACAACACAACATAAAGGAGAAAATGATTATGGCAAAGTTTGCAGACCACATGGATAAGATCGCTGAACACGTCACCGAAGACTACCAGAAGATCGAGGGCAGCGTTGTGGGCGGTTACAAGAAAATGGAAGCCAGCGTTGTGGAGGGCTTCGGCAAGCTCACGGGCAAGGCTTCCGACGCGATGCTGAATGAGGACGGCTCCCTGAAAACCGGAAAGGTCGGTGAGCATGTTGTCAGCGGCTATCAAAGAATCGAAAACGCGTTTGTCAATACCTTCATCGCCAGGGATGGCGAGTCCGTGGAGGATGCCAAGGCCCGCCTCGCTGCCGGACAGAAGGCCCGGGACGAGCAGATGCAGGCAGATATGGAAAATCGCGCAGCTGACCAGAAGGCCATGATTGAGGCCAGCCTGGAAGCAAGCCGCAATGCCCATAAGCATCACTGATGGAATCACATAAGGAGGATCACAAAATGAAAAAGTCCACGTTTGTCAATTTGATTGTCGGCGTCGTTGCCGGATTGCTGTTTGCCCTGGGTATGTGCATGTGCCTGCTTCCCGAGTGGAACGCTTTCAATCAGGGTGTTGTTGTTACCGCTGTGGGCGGAATCGCGCTGCTGGCTCAGGCTATCGTCGTCTTTGTCCGCTCCGGCAAGAAATTCCAGATCAACTGGAAGCTCACCGGAAAAATCCTGTTCGGCACACTGGCCGCGCTTGTCCTGGGGCTTGGCATGTGCATGATTATGGTCTGGAATCTGATGCTTCCGGGCATCGTGGTGGGCGTTGTGGGCATCATTTTGCTGCTGTGCCTGGTTCCCATGTGCATTGGCCTGAAATAAAGATAAGCCCGTGGGAATCCCCTCCCATGGGCTTTTTCAAGAGGTAACCTTCATGGAGCGATTAAAAAGGATCGGAGCAAAACTGCTCTATCCAGGAAAAGTATTATCGGTAGGGATACCGCTGGTGGGATTTGGAACCCTGATAGCGGTGTTTTGTTACGGTATGACAGATCATCCTCTGTCCTACCTTAGCTATTGTTTGGCTTTCTACGCACTGGTCATCGTTGTGACAAACGGCATTCCGTTGGTACAGAAGTGTATCAACCTGTATGGGAAAGTGAAGGCCACCGGAGTTTTCCGGATGAGTCGTATGCTGGTGTTGAGCTTGGCCATCAACCTGGTCTATGCCGGATATAATCTGATCTCAGGCATTCTCTATCGGTCTGTATGGCTCATCTCCAACGGTGTCTATTATCTGGTGCTCAGCCTGATCCGGCTGCTGCTGGTACGGTATGAAAAGAAACAGTCCGTACTTGATGATCCGAAGGAGAAGGCAATCTTAGGCTGGAAGGGCTTTTCCGTCTGCGGTATTCTCATGTTCCTGCTGAATATCGCAATGGTCGGCATTGTGGCGCAAATGATCTGGGGCGGTCAGGGCAGCTCTTACCCGGAAATCATGGTCTACGCGGTGGCTACATACACATTCTACCGGCTGACCACGGCAATCATTCGCGTGGTCAGAAGCGGACACGGCGGTAATCCCATCCATGGAGCCGCCCAGAGTATCAGTCTCACTGCCGCCATGATGTCTCTGTATTCCCTGCAGGTCACCATGCTGAATGTATTCGGCGACGGCAGCGGAAACGACACGCTGATCAACAGCCTTTCCGGCGGAACCGTCTGCGTGATGGTGGTATTAGGGGCGCTGGGAATGGCAGTTCACGGAAGCAGGCAGAAAAAGGAGCTCACAGTATGAAAGGAAAGCTGCACCATAGGGAAATGAACCACATTCCTGTTCGGTTTCTCATTGCGATTGTTTTGGCCGTACTGGAAACTGCAGCGGTGATAGCAGCTGTCATGGTGTGCAGCTACTACATCCCCTATTTTTTTCTGCTTGTCTGGGCAACGGAGATCGCAGTGGTCATCCAGATCATCGCATCGGATGACAACCCGGACTATAAGATACCCTGGCTGATGGTGGTACTGCTGATCCCGGTGGCAGGCTTTATGATGTATTTCCTGTTCTATGACCGGAAGCTGCACAAGCGGTTCATCAGACGGCTGGATGACATGAAATCCATTGGCTATAAACCAGATGACCGGCGGTTGTTCGCGGGACTGGCAGAGGAATCTTTGGAAGCCCATAATCAGGCGAAGATGCTTTGCAATATCAGCGAATCCCATCTTTACTCCGATACAAAACAGGATTACTTCCCATTGGGTGAGGAAATGTTTATCAGGCTGCTGGAGGATCTTCGCTCCGCGAGAAAATTCATCTTCATGGAGTATTTCATCATCGAGGAGGGCCACTTCTGGAACTCCATTCTGGATATTCTGAAAGAAAAGGCCGCTGCCGGTGTGGAAGTGAAGGTTGTTTACGACGATATTGGCTGTATGATGACCTTACCCGGAGATTATTACCGCCAACTTCAAAAGTACGGCATTGATGCAACGCCCTTCTCTATGCTTAAGGGCAATGCGGATTCTGAATTCAATAACCGTTCACACCGGAAGATCACTGTCATTGACGGACGTGTCGGTTACACCGGCGGCGTGAACATTGCCGATGAATATATCAATGAAGTGGTAAGGTTTGGCCACTGGAAAGATGTGGGACTCCGAATAGAGGGGGATGCCGTCAAGGAGCTGACAAATCTGTTCCTCATCGACTATGGCCTCAATGTCCGAAAGATTCCTGAAGCAAAGAACAACTATTTCCCGGAGTATACTGTGGCAGAACCGGGTTACCTGATCCCCTTTGGCGATGGACCTGCGCCCATCTACAATCGCCGGGTGGGTAAGAGCGTCATTCAGAATATACTTAACCAAGCAGACCGCTATGTATACATCATGTCACCGTATCTAATCATTGATAATGAACTATGCGCGGCCATTGAGGACACTGCCCTGCGGGGGGTGACCGTGAAGCTGATCCTGCCCCATATTCCCGATAAGAAGCTCATTCTGGAAATGGCGCGAAGCTATTATAAAAGACTGATCGGCTCCGGTGTGGAAGTATACGAGTATGAACCGGGGTTCGTCCATGCCAAAGTTTATCTTGCTGACGATGAATACGGAATGGTTGGCACCATCAACCTGGACTATCGCAGCCTGGTTCATCATTTCGAGAATAGCATATGGATGTACCGCTGTGAATGTTTGAAGGATATGAAAGCAGATTTCGCGGATACCCTTGAAAAGTGCATCCGTATAGACGAAACAACAATCAACTGGACGCTTCCCCAACGGTTTCTCCGTGCCGTTCTGAAAGTGTTCGCGCCCATACTGTAATAATAAGGAGTTATTGAAATGAATGTGGCGATTATCTTCCCAGTTATCCCACTTTTTGAATACATCTGCCAGCGGTGTGGGAGATTTCAGAAGGGCTTTCGCCTGCCGGGGAGACAGGTCGTTGTATTCCAGCGACAGCAGAATATCCTCCCGGCAGGTGTATTCATAGGCATGGTTCAAAACCTCCTCCGGGGTCTGAGACATAAGCCAGTCCTTGAAATGCGCCTGCTCGGAAAACATCTTCTGGTATAGCTGGGTGTTCAGCACTGCTTGGGTCATGATTTCAACTCCTTGACATAAAATTAGCCGACAGGCTTTGCGAGAAAGCCTGCCGGCTATGTAAGATTGTACTTCACTGTGCGCCTTCGTGCGTAATGATTAATTTAAATGGATTTCAATAACCGCTGAGCTGCCACCCAACAATTCTGACAACGCATCCTGAGAAAGTCCCTCAATATGACCGAGTTTTGTATAACTCCAGGAATTTGAACCGAAGAACAAAACCAGTTGGTCGCCGGAATACAGCACAATATCCCCCGGTTCCGTTGTCAACTGAACATCGCTTCTGGTAAAGCCCTGCGGCAAGCTTCCCACCTGTTCAAAACCGCCGTATCTGGTTGCATTCACTACAATACTTTCCGTTTGCGTATAGGAGAGCAATTCTTTGACGGTTTCATTGTCCTCCCAACAAACATTCAGTTTGTTTCCATTCACGCTCAACACCAGCAGTGTTTCTTGTGGCGCAGGTTCTGATGAAATGGTTTCTGTTTCAGCAGGAGGTGTGATAGAATCTGTGATTGTCAGTGCCTGAGATGGTATTGCAGGTTTCTGCTGCGAACAGGCACCCAACAGGGATGCCAGCAGCAAGCACAGGAAAGGAATCTCCTTCATTTCAGGTACTCCGCAAAGAATCTTCTCAGCTTTTCAAAGGGAATCACATCCATCCGGTCATAAAGGTCAACATGGCTTGCTCCCGGAATGATCATCAGCTCCTTGTTATCCCCGGTCAGCTTCTCATAGGCTCCCTCGCTGAAATAGCGGGAGTGGGCCTTTTCGCCATGTACCAGCAGAACGGCGGAACGAATCTCCTGGCTATACTGCAAAATCGGCATATTCATGAAGGACAGAGAAGAAGTTACATTCCAGCCGCCGTTGGAATTGAGAGAACGGGGATGGTATCCACGCTCCGTCTTGTAATAGGCATAGTAATCCTTGACAAACTGGGGTGCATCCTCCGGCAGCGGGTCAACCACACCACCGGCAAGGGCGTAACTGCTGTTTTTATAGTCCTCCGTGCGCTGGGCGTTCATGGCTTTTTTCTTTTCATACCGGGCATCGCTGGTATTCTCACTGTCAAAATATCCGTTGGCGTTCACACGGGTCATGTCATACATGGTTGATGCCACAGTCGCTTTGATACGGGTATCCATAGCAGCGGCATTGATGGCCATGCCGCCCCAGCCGCAAATGCCGATGATACCGATGCGCTCCGGGTCAACAGTTTCCTGTACAGAAAGGAAATCCACCGCTGCACAGAAATCCTCTGTGTTGATGTCCGGGGAAGCCACATACCGGGGACTACCGCCGCTTTCGCCGGTAAAGGACGGGTCAAAAGCAATGGTCAGGAATCCAAACTCTGCCATCTTTTGCGCGTACAGCCCGGAGGACTGCTCTTTCACCGCACCAAAGGGACCGCTGACCGCAATAGCCGGGAACTTGCCGGAGATGTTTTTTGGTACATACATATCCGCCGCAAGGGTAATTCCGTAGCGGTTATGAAACGTGATTTTGCTATGGTTTACTCTGTCGCTTTTGGGAAACACCTTATCCCATTCCTGTGTTACTTGCATTTTTTCTTTGCTCATCTTTGCGTCTCCTTATCATTTGATGTTGCCTGAATGTAATCATTTTCGTTTACTGTTTCCAGCCATTCGTTAGATGTTTCTTCTCCAGGGACTTCAATAGCCAAATGAGAAAACCAACTGTCAGGTGCAGCACCATGCCAGTGCTTGATGCCCATCGGGATATTCACTACAGAACCGGGCAGAAGCTCCACAGATTTCTTGCCCCATTCCTGATAGAATCCCTTTCCTGAAACGCAGATTAAAATCTGCCCGCCACCACTTTGTGCGCGATGGATATGCCAGTTGTTACGACATCCCGGCTCAAAGGTTACATTGTAAATGCCAACCTGCTCCACAGAAATGGGCGCAAGATAGCTGTTTCCTGTAAAATACTTCGAAAATCTATCATTGGACTGCCCAACAGGAAAAATCATTGATGCAGCGTGTTTTGCTTTTGCATCTGCCGCTTCTGCATCTTCTTTCCACACCTCTGTTGCCATTCGAAAGGCTGCCCATGCTTTTGGCCACCCTGCATAAAAGGCTGCATGCGTGAGGATTTCAGCGATCTCGTCTCTTGTAATTCCGTTCTTCTTTGCACACTCCAAATGATAGCGAAAAGAGGAATCTGTAAGTCCCTGTGCAAGCAGTGCAGTAACTGTTACCAAAGAACGGTCACGCAAAGACAACTGTTGTTCCCTGCTCCAAACCTCACCAAACAGCACATCATCGTTCAATTCGGCAAACTTTGGAGCAAATGTTCCCAAAGAGTCTCTGCCAGCAGTTTGTTTTATAGCCATCTCAGTCCCCCCTGTTTTAGATTGCTTTTCCGGTTTCGTAAGCTTTTTCCAGCGCAGGATGTCCGGTAATTTCTCCTATCCCATTGACACCCCCCGCAAAGACTGTACCCGCCAGGTCACACCGATCAAAGCAGTCCACCCAGCCCTGAACAGCCTTTTCTGCTCCTTCAACTGTATACGCTTCATCCTCCGCCGCTGTTGCAAGCAGATAGACCTTTGTGAAGGCATAGTCAGAACCAAAGAGCGGATTGGCTCGATCCAGCATGGTTTTCAACTGACCGCTGATGCTGTAATAGTAAACAGGTGTGGCAAACACTAGCACATCCGCATCGTGCATTCTGGCGGCGATTTCTACTGCATCATCCTTGATTGCACAGTGCCCAAGCTTCAGGCAGGCGAGACACCCTTTGCAGAAGCCGTATTGCTTTTCACGCAGATAGATGGTTTCAACATGGTTTCCCGCTTCCGCTGCGCCTTTCGCAAAGGATGCTGCCAGCGTTTCAGAATTGCCGCCCTTACGGGGACTGGAAGAAATAATCAAAATACGTTTGCTCATAAATCATTCTCCTTTTTGATCTTGAAATGCATTTGGTTTTCTGATAGACTTATGATAGCACCTAAACCTGACTTTAGGTCAAGCATTTTTTGAGGTTTTGGAGGAGAATATTTATGTATACGATAGGACAGGTATCAGAAATGTTCGGACTTCCCATTTCCACCTTGCGCTACTACGATAAGCAGGGCCTTTTCCCGGGGATGGAACGGACATCCGGCATTCGGAAATTCAGCGACACAGAACTGGAAGCCCTCCGGGTGATCGAGTGTTTGAAGAAGTCTGGGTTGGAAATTAAGGACATCAAGCGGTTTATGGATTGGTGCGTGGAAGGTGCATCTACCTATCCCCAGCGGAAAGAACTCTTTGAACAGCAAAGGAAAACAGTAGAAGCCGAAATCGCCCACATGAACAGAGTGCTGGATATGCTGAAATTCAAGTGCTGGTACTACGAGCAGGCCATGCTGGACGGCTGCGAGGACAGAGTGAAGGAGTTAATTCCCGACCATCTGCCGGATGGCATCAGGCGGGCCTACAATAATGCCCATAGCAACTGAGTTTCAGAATCTTTGGAGCTCCACGCGCACAAACCTGTTTTGCAGATTTTGTGTGGGAAAGCCACAGGAAATCCACTGTCATAATAGGAAAACACAAACGCTCCTTGGCAAAAGGCGCCAAGCGTGAAGTGCCGGATTATCTGCTGACTCGCTATGCGTGTTATCTGATTGCACAGAACGGCGACCCCCGCAAAGAAGAAATTGCTTTTGCTCAGAGTTACTTTGCAGTTCAGACCCGGAAACAGGAATTGATTGAGGATCGCATCCAACTGCTTGAACGAGTGGAAGCCAGGGATAAGCTGAGAGAATCCGAAAAGCGGCTTTCTCAGAATATCTATGAGCGCGGCGTGGACGACAAAGGCTTCGGCCGCATCCGTTCCAAGGGAGATCGGGCACTTTTCGGCGGTCTGACCACCCAGGATATGAAGGATCGCTACGGCATCACCAGCGGCCCTCTTGCGGACAGACTCCCTACTTTGACGATTGCGGCTAAGAACCTTGCTACAGAAATGACGAACTACAATGTGGAGGAGAAAGATCTCCAGGGCGAAAGTCCTATTACGCAGGAACATATTCAGAATAACCGAAGTGTTCGTCAGATGCTGGGCGAGCGAGGTATTCGCCCTGAAGAATTGCCCCCTGCGGAGGATATCAAGAAGATGGAGCGCCGTGTGAAATCTGCCGAGAAGAAACTGGCTTCCCAGTCCGGCACCCTTCCCGCAGCTGAAATCATGGGTGATGAAGTATGAGGGCAAGGAAAGACAGCGGAATTGCGTGGATTGGGGAAATTCCGCGAGAATGGGAGATTCGCCGAATTAAGTTTGCGTTGAAAGCGCATAGTGGTGGTTCTTGGGGTGCAAATGAAGGAGATGGAGAAAACGACGTAATTTGCGTTCGTGTAGCCGACTTTGACTACCCTCGGCTTTCTATAGACTTTCATGACAAAATGACGTTCCGTTCTTACCATGCAAAAGTAATTAATGATTCTGGGCTTAAAAGTGGGGATATTCTGCTGGAGAAATCCGGCGGCGGTGAGGTTACCCCTGTTGGGCGTTCGGTTCTTTTCGATAGCGATAAGCAAATGAAGTGTGCCAACTTTATTGAGTGGCTACGTCCCAGTCAATGTTTTCACTCTTGCTTCTTGAACTACTGGTTGTCGGCAGCATATATTAACGGCTTTACTAAGCGAAATGTTAAGCAAACAACGGGAATTCAGAATTTGGATGTGTCAACATTTCTATCAGAGAAAATTGCTGCACCAGACATTAGTACTCAAGCCACTATCGCTAATTTCCTTGACGCAAAATGTTTAGAAATTGATGCTTTAATAGTAGCAAAAGAAAAGACCAATGCGCTTCTGAAGGAACGGCGGCAGAGCATCATTTACGAAGCTGTCACCAAAGGTCTGAACCCGGATGCACCCATGAAAGACAGCGGCATCGAATGGATTGGCCAGATTCCGGTGCATTGGGCTGTTGAAAGATTAAAACCCCATATTGAATTCAATCCCAAAACAGAGATCCCGGAATATGAGGAAGATGATAGTGTGTCCTTCATTCCAATGGACTGCCTCCGTAGAGGCGTCCATACATCCCAAACGGTCGATTACAGTAAGGTGAAGTCCGGTTATGTCGACTTTAAAGAGGGAGATATTCTAATGGCAAAGGTGACACCCTGCCTGGAAAATGGGAACTTGGCTATTGTGGGTAATCTAATCGATGGAGTTGGTTTTGGATCCACAGAAATCAATGTTATTCGCTGCAAGAGTATCCACAAGGAATACCTGTTCTTCATTCTGCAGTGTAAGACATACATCGAGCGAGCTGTTGCCGATATGTATGGTGTTGCTGGTCTTAAACGCTTAAATCCTAGCTTTATTCCTAACACAAAGTATCCCATGTCTTGTATTTCCGCAATAGCTGCATGGTTTCCGTTGGCAGAGCAATAAACCGTTTCGACCGTTCTGTTTTCGGGCTGCTCTCATAAACGCCAACATCCGGGGAGTACAGGATGGAATTGCAAATGAAAATCCTGTTTGCTCCAAAGTCTACCTTGTCCCACTTGAGGCCCAGGATTTCCCCGCGCCGCGCGCCGGTGATCAGAAACAGGTGAACAAGCGTCCTCCACTTGATCGGTTCCTGTTCCAGCGCGTCCCTGATTGCCGCTACCTGTTCCGGCTGGAAGTAGTTGACCTCTTTCCGCTCCACCTTTGGCAGATCGGCACGGCTTGCAGCATTGAAAGGGACAAGTCCCTCTTTTACCGCCTGTTCCAGCACCGTAGAAATCAGCCGGTGATGCTCCTGCACCGTCTTTGCAGACAGAGGGCGGGTGTCTTTCTCGACGGTGAATGCCTGTTCAAGTTTCAAGCCAATGGCGGCTGACGCGGCTGTAGCGGCCTGCAGGCTGACCATTTCGCCCTTGACGATGCTGGACACGGTGGAGGCGGCAAGGCCGGAGCGCTTGGATATTTCCGCGCGGGTCAGCTTGTGCTTTTTCAGATATGCGGCAAGGTCGATTTTAGAGGCGGCGCGGTCACTTCCCTTGCGCGTCCCGTTTTTCGATAACTCCGTATACAGGCTGTTCAGGTGGTCAACACGGAGGTCTTTCAGCTTGATATGTCCGATTGCGGGATAAATCCGGGTGGTCAATTCCTTGTAGCGGACTATGGTGGAGTGCTTCACGCCACGCTGTTCTTTCAGTCTCCAACCCAGAGACTACTACAAGGCCAAGGAGCGCCGCATGAAGGAATGGGTGGATTACTATGAAAAGACCACCGGCGTCACCATCCGGCCCTACATTGAGGAGATCACCTTTGCCTCTCCCGCGTCCTTCTGCCGCTACCTGAACACGCCCAACGGTACGCCCTACGGCTATCAGGTCTACAAGTGGGACAACATTATCAACCGGCTCAACAGCATGGATGACGAGCAGATGTTCAAGGGCCTTCGGCTCACCGGCGCTGCCTGTGAAAATATCGACGGCTATAACCTGTGCTACCTGAACGGAAACATTCAGGGCAGAAAAACCTTGAAGGACGCGGAGGAGGATGCATAATGGCAAAGAAACCTAATCTCAAATCGGTGAACCGGCTCCGCTTCCTGCACAACAACGACGAGCGGAAAGCGCGCATTGAAGCCGCCTCGGAGACACCGCTGCCCATGGAGTTCCCGGTGAATGCCCTGTCCCGGACACTGCACCCGGACCGGCAGTTCGTCACTATCTCGCAGATCAAAACATGGGACGGAAACTGCAAGAGCTTTACCTTTGTCCCGGATCCCAGCCGGGGAACGACGCAGCTTGCCTTTTTCAAGGCAGGCTCCTACCTGAGCGTTTTTCTGGAAGTGAACGGGGCCAAGCTGACCCGGCCCTACTCCATTTCCTCCTCTCCCCAGGAAGCCCTGGAAGGAAAGTACACCCTTACCATCAAGCGTGTCCCCGGCGGTATTGCGTCGAATTATATGCTGGACAACTGGAAGGTGGGGGACAAAGTCACCATTACCGGCCCTCTGGGTGAGTTCGTCTATCTTCCTGTCCGGGACGGCAGCACCGTCATTGGCGTGGCAGGCGGCAGCGGCATTACACCATTCCATTCCTTCGCCAAGGCCATCGCGGATGGGGACGAGGATTTTAACCTGATTCTGCTGTACGGCTCCCGAACGGAAAAGGACATCCTCTTTAAGGATGACTTTGACGCCCTGGAAAAGCAGTCTGAAAAGATCAAGGTCGTTCATGTCCTCAGTGATGAAACCAAGGAAGGCTTTGAGCATGGATTTATTACGGCGGAGCTGATCCGAAAATACGCACCGGAGCGGGACTATTCTATTTTCCTCTGCGGCCCGGCGGGAATGTACCGCTTCCTGGATCAGCAGATCGAAACCCTGCACCTGGAGCCGAAATGGGTGCGGCATGAGCTGCAGGGGGAACTGCACGCCCCCAAGACCCTGACGGATTATCCGAAGGACAGATCTGTTCCTTCATTGGTACGGATCACTGTCCGTATCTGCGATGAGGAAAAGACGATTATTGCCAGCACGGAGAATACCATCCTCCAGTCTTTGGAGAAAAACGGCATTGCGGCCCCGGCCCACTGCCGCTCCGGCGAGTGTGGCTGGTGCCATTCCCTGCCGATGTCCGGCGAAGTTTACTGTCCCAAGCAGATGGAACACCGCAGAGAAGCGGATCTGGCCTTCGGCTATGTCCATCCCTGCTGCACCTTCCCGCTGACAGATATTCAGATCGAAGTACCCTACGCAAAGTGAAACAGCGTATACCAGCATGGCAAGTCATAATCCATTCTGATTCCAGTTTTTCATAAAACGGTTCCATGCCGTTTTATGAGACCGCTGTTAAGCGGTCAGCGGCATTGCCGCTGAAAAACGCAGTCCATACATTTCCCGCCGCCATCGGCGTCCTGCGATTCTATCGCAGGATAAAATGGTATTAACCATTTTATCGGGAAAGCGTATGATAACGGACAAGGCGGCAGGAATTTCTGCCGCCTTGCCTTTTGAGGTGATAAAGTTGAAACAATATGAGCGAATCAATGAACTACCCTCCGGGAATGCCGGAGACACCATTCAGCCGGGGTGCCTTGTTTTGGAGGGTGGCGGATGGCGGGGATTATATACCATCGGCGCCCTGGATGCCCTTATGGAGGCGGATATCAACTTTCAGACAGTCGTTGGTGTTTCCGCGGGGGCATTGTCCGCGGTGGGATATCTTTCGGGGCAGATCGGCTGGGCAGGCCGCATTGATCTGACCTACCGCAACGATCCCAAGTATGTGGACGTTGGCGCGATCTACCGGGAGCATGGGGTTATGGGCCTGCATTATCTGTTCCATGACCTGGTTCAAAAACATCCCATCGATATGGAGCGGTTCAACAGCCTGGAACGCGAGCTTGTGGCGGTGGTGACGAATATGGAAACGGGAAAACCGGAATATTTCCGAAAAAATCAATGCGATATTTTTGAGGCGGTCATTGCTTCTGCCTCTGTTCCCTATGTTTCTGAGCCAATCATGATCGATGGAAAACCCTATCTGGATGGAGGGTGCTCTGTAAAAATTGCCTACCAATGGGCAAAGGAGCATTCCTTTGAAAAAATAGCGGTCATCTGTACACGAGAGCGGGGGCACAGACGGGAAGAAAAGGACCTTCCCCAAATAGCAAAATTCCATTACCGCAGTTACCCGAACTTTGTCAACAGTCTGGAATACAAGGAAGAATGCTATAACAGAACTCTGGAAGAAATGGAACGGGATGAGAGTATGGGACAGATCTTTACCCTCTACCCGGAAACGCCTGTGACGGTTTCCCGCTTTGAGTAGGATCTGGATAAGCTGGGGGATCTGTACTTTCAAGGATATCACGAGATGAAAGCGCACCTGCCTGAACTCAGTGATTATCTATCAAAATAAGCCTCCCGAAAAAGTTCTGAATTTCAAATTAGAACAGGTTGTCATGCCGAAGCGAAGCTTTCGCGTACCTTGATATACTTCTTATACAAAATAAGTTCCTTTCGGTCAGTTCCTTTTCGAATCATTTCATAGTCATATCCCATGCGGCTGCAGCAAAGGCCGCAGAGCTTTCGTTCGGACTGTAATGGCTGGGATTTGCGTAAATGGAAAACCCCTGTGCTGTTCAGCTTTCCGGCACAGGTGTGACATAAGCAGAGGGAAATTCTTTGGGACAGGGCGGTAAGACCAACGCTGACCTTGATTGCGCTGTCGATTTCCTTCATATTCTTTTCTGAAAGCATCCCAATTCTGCGTTCCAGCCGCCTTTTATCAATAACACGAATCTGTTCCAGTAAAACGGTGGAAGGCTGTGTAAGCCCCACCGCCTCGATGAGATAGTGGGTGGGCAGATTCGCCTTTGCATGGCTTCGGCGGGAAATGGGGGCGATGATGGTGGTAGGGCTGGCTCACCCCGGAAGCATAAGTGGATCATGTGTGTTTCCTCCCAAATAGGTTATGTAAAAAGGTCAGACAGACGGATGGCAAAGTTACCATCTGCTTGTCTGACCAATTTTCGCCTATTTGTCCTCGACACCCCGGCTATTCTGGGAAGTCGCCAAACGGCTGGCAGCGTACCAGCTCCACGGGTCTATAAGCGCCCTCGCATGGTTCTCATGTGACCGCCCTCATTGCGTGTGGCTGTGACTGGACGGGAGTATCATTGTCCCCACTGCCTGTCATCGCCCTGCCGGGTGCTGCCCGGAAGTCATAGAAGCTGTTTCTCGCTCCGTGCCGGGGATAGAAAGCCATACAGACCGAAAAAGTAATGTGATGTCCTGTTGCTTTCACCCCACGGCACATCCCGGCGCAGTTTCTAAAGCGGCTTATGCTCATCGCAATAGCAATGGGAATGTGTTTGACAAATGGGTATGCAGTTTTCAAGATACAGACCCATTCCCAATCATTAGAAACAGGTGAAGGGAAAGTCCCTTCACCTACTAGCTCACTTATCTGCAAAAAATAGCCCCCCCTGTTTTTTAATTTCAGAAATAATATTTTCAGCAGAAGTAAGATGAAGATTATTCTTAAATTAGGCTTGACAAAATCCATGTCCTGTTGTATTATGATTGAGGTTAGCGGATGCTAACCAATAT
>JAUNSH010000050.1 GCA_030539285.1 Eubacteriales bacterium | reverse complement strand
AAGATCTTAGAGGGGGCGCCGGAAAAAGAGCCGGGGTGCTTTGAAACGGGCCACCCGAAAAAATAAAAAACAGAAAAAGCATTCTGGTATGCCGATGTAGCTCAACAGGCGGAGCACCGCCCAACCAAGAGAGGCGGAGGGAGCTGGTTCGACCCCAGTCATCGGCGCAACAGCTGCTTTCTGTAGCTTAGGTTGGTTTTTCATATTGGTCAAACGGCAGGCTGCTGGAACAGCAACGCACTCTCCGGTGTAAAGGGTCAGGGTTAAAGTCCCCTCTGGCCTGCCGTAAACAGTCTTTTGACTGCAAAGCGGTCGCTGGCACCGTAAGCCAGCAACACGGGTGGTTAGCTCAGCAGGTAGAGCGGCAGTCTGTTAAGCTGCGTGTCGCCGGTTCAAGTCCAGCACTGCCCTCCATATCATTTTCGTGACGTCACGAAAATGGTCTATACGCCAGAGCTTAGGGCCAGAGCGAATGCCAGAACTGGCATTTACTCTGGCTTTTTGCATATACGGAACGGTAAGCATAACAGGTACTGCAGCGGATTGCTAATCCGTTCGTCGATGGATTTCGGCGTGTCGGTTCAACTCCGGCCCGTTCCACCACATAGTGAGGTGCACATGGCAAAAACGAATGAAAACGGCTTTCTTATCTGCCCGCGGTGCGGGAAGAAAACCAACACCAAAGTTCTGCCGGAAACAGAGCTTAAGAACTTTCCTCTTTACTGCAACCGATGTAAGGAGGCAATCAAAATCGATCATAAACGTGCCAGAGCTTAGGGCCAGAGCAGCATCCGAGATGGATGTGTGTTCTGGCCCTTTTCTTTTAGCCGGAAAGGGGAGCCATGGCTGAGAAATCAGAAAACAACATCATCACAATGGACTTTGGCTGCCCGAACTCTGAGCCGCAGTGGAAATTCTTCCTGAGCCGTGTTCGATACACCTGTTACGGCGGCGCGCGCGGCGGCGGCAAGTCGTGGTCAATCGTCCGTAAAGCGCCCCTTATGGCGCTTTACTACGGTGGCATTCAGATCCTGATCGTCCGCCGGGAGTATGACCAGCTGGAAAACCCAATCATTCAGCCAATGCTGAAGCTGCTGCACCCGGATGTCTACACCTACAACAAGACGGAACACCTGCTGACCTTCATCAACGGAAGCAAGATCAAGTTCAGCAATATGCCAGACTACAGCGCAGCCGTCGAGGGTAAATTCCAGGGCAACAACTGGGACGTGCTGTTCATCGATGAGGCCACGCAGTTCCTTGAATCTGAGTTCCGGGGCCTTGACGCGATTGTCCGTGGCGACAACGGCTTCCCAAAGCGGGTGTATCTGACCTGCAACCCCGGCGGCGTGGGACACTTTTGGGTGAAACGTTTGTTCGTTGACCGGGACTTTCATGCAGATGAAAACCCGGACGACTATGTGTTCATTCAGGCAACGGTAAAGGACAACAAGAACATCGACAAGGAATACATCAATGTTCTGAACAATCTTCCGGAGGATATCCGCCGGGCGCACAGGGACGGAGACTGGAATGTTTTGTCCGGATCGTACTTTGGTGAGTTCACGGAAGGAATCCACACTTGCCAGCCGTTCGTGCTGAAAAAGACATGGAAGCGGTACAGGGCAATGGACTACGGCCTTGACTGCCACTTCTGCATTTGGGTTGCGGTGGACGAAAGCGGGCGGTGTTATGTCTACAAACAGTATCAGGAGGTCAACCAGTATGTGTCCGACGCAGCGAGAATGCAGCTTGTTCTGACAACCGCTGATGAGGATATCAACTATACGATTGCGCCGCCTGACCTGTGGGCCAGAAACCGGGAGAACGGCAAGTCTCAGGCGAACACCTTTATGGAGTGTGGCCTGAGCCTGTACAGGGCTGATAACAACCGCCAGCAAGGATGGTACGCGCTGAAAGAGCTTTTGAAAATCCGGGAGGATGGGAAGCCGGGGCTTATCGTCTTCAACACCTGTTCGTCCCTGATTGAGAGCATGAAGTGCATTCAGCACGACAAGACCAACCCGAACGACGTAGCAAAGCAGCCTCACGAAATCACCCACGGGCCGGATGCCCTGCGGTATTTCGCCCAGACCTATGTACTCCCCGCCGAACAGGAGGTGCAGCAGGAGGAAGAGGACGAGGAGGAAACAACGGATTACCACAGCTATATGTGCGGCACCGGCGTTTCAAAAAGCTATATGTTCGGATAACTCATATTTTGCAGCCTACCACGCTGTGATATACGGCCTACCAGAGCCGAAAACGAAAGGAGAACACAATGGAAAACGAAGAAATCAGCTTTGACGAGTTCATTGCCGCGTCTTCCGATGAAGGATACCAGACCGGAAGCGAGGAAGCGGAAGTGACCGGAGAGGCTACCGAAACAGGGAATGCACCCGCTGAGGGCGAGGACAGCCGCAAGAACGGAGAAGAACCCGAAAGCGAAGAACAACAGGACGGCGTAGAAGAAACCGGCGCAGAGGGCGGCGAGAAGCCTGACAGCGGCACAGAGCAGAAATTCACGCTCAAAGTCAACAAGGAGGAGAAGGAAGTTTCCCTTGAGGAGATGACCGCTCTTGCCCAGAAGGGCATGGACTACGACCGAATCAAGGAACGGGACGCAAAGAGCCAGCAGACCATTCAGGACTTGCAGGCCCAGATTGACGGTTTTACCGCCAAGCAGGGCGTTCTTGATGTTCTGGACATCATTGCCCAGAAAAGCGGAAGCAGCCTTGAGCAGCTGGCTGAGAGCCTGTACATCAATTTCCGGAAGAGCGGCGGTGCTTCTGAGGACGCTGCCCGTGAAGAGCTGAAATCTGCCAAGCTGGAAAAGGAGCTGGGTGCGCTCAAGTCCCAGCAGACCAAACAGCAGGAGAAGGCCAGCGAGGAGGAAAGCCGCGCACAGCGGGAAATGGAGCAGTTCCGCTCTGAGTACCCGGATGTAGAGCTGACGGAGGAGCTGGTGGACAAGCTGGTTCCCGACGTTCAGAAAGGCATGACCCTGTCCGCTGCCTATCGAAAGATGGAAAAAGCTCAGGAGGCGGAGAAGATCGCCGAACTGGAGCGCAAGCTTGCCGCCAAGCAGCAGAACGCCAAGAATCGCCGCAGTTCTCCCGGCAGTCAGCAGGATTCCGGCGGAAGCCGGTCGAAAGATCCGTTCGACGAATTCATGGCGGCGTTTGCTTAAAAATCCCCGGCAGCTGTTACCAGCAGCCGCCGGGGCGCGGTTCGGTGTTACCAGCACCGTAGCCGCATTGCCACCCAACCACATCAGTACCACCCAACACGGTCAAGGAGCAATCCCATTATACCCTCCTTGACCAGAGATTACAAGGAGGAAGTATGTCTACTACCATTCATTTTCCCGAGAAGGTGAAGCAGGACTTTGTTGAGAAGTTCAGCAAGGAATCCGAAACCGACGATCTGTTCACCCATGACCTGGATACGGAGTTCAGCGGAGTGAAGACCGTCCATGTAAAGACCGTCAAGTCTGAACCCCTGCAGGACTACAACCGTGCCAAGGAGGTCGGCACCGGCAGCCGGTACGGCACTACCAAGGAAGTCGGCGACCACGAGGTTACCTACACCATGACCCAGGACAAGGCCCTGTCCCTGTCCATCGACAAGGGCAACAACAAGGAAAACTTCAACATGATTCAGGCCGCCCGCGTCATGAAGGCCGAGCGGCAGGAGCGCATTGTTCCCACTGTGGACAAGTACCGGCTGGACAAGTGGGCCAAGGAGGCCGGTATCCATGTGGAGCTGGCAGCCGCTCCCACAAAGAGCACCATCCTGCAGATGATCATGGACGCAAAGTCCGCCATGGTCGATGCCGGTTGCCCCGAGACCGGAATCCAGCTGCGTGTCGCCCGGAAGTACGAAACCACCCTGAAGCTGAGCGACGAGTGGGTGAAGCTGAACGATCTGGGCGGCAAGACCCTGCCCAAGGGAACCATGGGCGAGCTGGACGGTATGCCCACCAAGTTCATGACCACTGGACGTATGCCCGCAAACGTTCCCTTCATGCTGATTCACAAGGGTTCCTGCATCTCTCCCATGAAGATCAACGACTACAAGGGCCACGTTGACCCTCCCGGCCTGTCCGGCGACCTGCTGGAATTCCGGCTGATGTATGACGCATTCGTTCTGGCCCACAAGTCTGCTGGCGTGCTCTGCGGCTGTCTGCCCGGCACCGTGGTCAAGACCCCCACCATCAGCATGGCGGGCAACAAGGCAACTCTTGCCTGCGAAACCGCCGAGGCTGCTATCTACTACACCACCGACGGCTCCGATCCCCGGTACTCCGTGGATAAGAAGCTGTACTCCGCCGCTGTCGCTCTGGCGGCTGGGGATGAGCTGCGTGTTTGCGCCGAGAAGGCCGGTATGTTCTGGTCTGACGTTGCGGCTCAGGATTACGCTGGCTGATTTAACCAAACCGGGCGGGAAACCGCCCGGTTATAGAACAAGGAGGTTTTATGAATATCGTTTCTATCATTCTGTGCGGCCTTGCGCTTTTGACCGCTGTCGTGAATACCACCCTGTTTTTCCGAGAGAAAAAGCGCACGAATACGCGGTTTTCCGCGCTTAACAACCTTTTGGAAAGCGCAGAGCACGAAACCAACGGCTATATTCTCGAGTGCATCGATGAGCTGGACAAGATTCAGAGTCGAGTTGGAAATATTGAGGCGTGGAAATCTCGCGCCGATGAAACTATGTCCGGGCATGGCCGCTCTTTGCGCGAAGCACTACGCAAAATTGAAGGATTGCGGGATGACGTTGACGATTTTCGGAACAACATCAACGATTTGCGTACCGAAACCGACAATTGTCGGGACGACATAGTAAAACTAAAATCCGAAAATGATGAAACTAAATATTTATTCTCCGCAGATAAAGCGCGCCACGAACAGATCTCTAGTCAGGTTGATGCCTTGAGACAGGCTATTTCCGATTTGGAACTGGACTACAAGGAAGCGCAGGAGGCGGCGAACAGCGTCAACGACTACGCCAGCAGCCTGATGAACATCTTCAACTTTGACCCCATGGAAGCGGAAAAGAAGGCCAGAAGCGGCGGAAAGGCTGAGTAATGGCAAGAAAACAAATCATTCCTGACAACAAGGAAATCTGGAAGCGTTTCGAGAAATGCTACGGATTCAACAACCAAATCAACCTCTACGATCAGGTAAAGGTCAACGAGGATTTTTACATTGGAAATCAGTGGGAGGGCGTGGAAGCCAACGGCCTTCCGACCCCCACTTACAATATGTTCAAGCGGGTTATCAACTTTCAGGTGTCCACCATCACCTCCGATAACCTGACCCTCCGGGCACTGCCCATGCCCTCCACCTCCAAGCAGACCATGAAGGTGCTGGAACAGGTGTGTGAAATCGTGAGCAACCAGTTCGCCGCCATCGTCAAGCGGAATCGTATTGTAGCCATGAACCGGGAATTTCTGCGGAATGCCGCAGTCACCGGCGACGGCTGTATGCACTTCTATTTTGACCCGACCATTGAGAACGGACAGGATGTGAAGGGTGAAATCGTTGCTGAGATTATCGACAATCTGCGGGTGCATTTCGGAAACCCGAACTGCCGGGATGTGCAGCGGCAGCCGTATATTATCATCTTCCGCCGGGAGCTGGTGGAGGATGTGCGGTACAAAGCAGAAGAGTACAAGGAAGAGGGTCTTTGCAATCTGGACGATATCGACAGCATCGAGGCTGACGACGAGAAGTTCCAGAACAAGTACGACAGCTACACCGATGACAAGGTGACTGTGCTGACCTACTACTTCCGAAACCGGGATACTGGCACCATCTGGTGCATTGAATCCACACAAAAGGGCATTATCCGGGAAGCTTACGACACGGGATACACCCTGTATCCGCTGGTGTGGCTGAACTGGGACTATATCCGGGACTGCTACCACGGACAGGCTATGGTCACGGGCCTACTGGCGAACCAGAAGTTTATCAACAAAATGTTCGCCCTTGTCGGAATCTCCCTGCTGACCACCGCATTCCCTAAGGTTGTATACGACAAGAACCGTATCCGCCGCTGGGACGGCAGCGTTGGCACCGCCGTAGGCGTTGCGGGCAATGTGGATAACGTTGCCAAGATTATTGACGGTGCGTCCATCAGCCCGCAGATTGCCCAGTTTATTGAACTGTCCTTCGACAAGACCCATTCTCTGCTGGGTGCATCTGACGTTGCCATGGGCGACAGCCGCCCGGACAACACGTCCGCCATTATCGCCCTGCAGCGTGCCGCCAACACGCCCATGGAGCTGACAAAGCAGAACGACTACAAGTGTCTGGAAGACGCGGGACGTATCTGGATTGACATTATGGCTGTTCGGTACGGTACCCGTAAAGTGGAAATGTCCATGGACATGGACAAGCCCGGTGAGCAGCCCCTCGGCATGGATTTGCCGAAGCAGAGCTTCATTGTGGACTTTGACTTTTCCAAACTCCGGGAAATGCAGATCACCATTGAGCAAGAAGTCGGCGCGTCCTCCTATTGGTCTGAAATGGCATCTATGCAGACCCTTGACAATATGCTCATGAACGGCCTGATTACTAAGAAGCAGTATGTAGAACGGCTCCCGAACGGGTATATGTTCAAGAAGCAGGAGCTTCTTGACGATTTTCAGGCAGAAATGAGCACCCCTCCTCCCGGTAATTCAACCGGAACTGGAATCAGTAAGGAGACGACATCAGAAAGCATTCCGGTTCGCGGAGGGAGTGGAAACGGGGCCGTGCAACGGGCACTGAACAGGGAAGGAGCGTAAAGCATGGCGATTCAAAAGTTTGATGCAGATTTGGACATCATTTCCAAGCTGAGCGATTATCCGTCTGAAGACGGCCTTGAAACCGATGCGTTCAAGAGAAAATTCGACTTAGGCCCCAATCTCCTGAAAGATTACATCAACGACATTCTGATTCCTGCCCTTGACCAGATCGTGGACGTGGAAGCCCTGCTGAACGGCATTCTCGACCCCACGCTCACGAAAGAGGACAAGGCGGCTCGGGCAAGGGAAGTCGGCCTCGCCCTTAACGCCCGAAAGATGGACGTTGGCAGAATCCTGAACGATGCGCAGTCGCTCGGAGATTTTGCCATTTCTGGTGGGAAGGAATTCGAGTGTTACTTTACCGGCGATAACACTGTTTCCGTAAAAGGGGGCCGCTGTATCATTCAGGGCAATTTGATCGAACTGCCGGACGATTACAGCGTTGAACTGAATTTTCAGAGCGGCCTTGGCGGCACATACCGCAATGACCTTATCTGTATGAGGGTCACCCGGGACGCGGACGGAAACGATGCAAAATCCATTGTGCTTATCGCAGGAACAGAGGCGCTTACGGAACCTTCTGACCCTGCATACAATACCGGCGATATCAATTCCGGGGCGGCTGTTCGGGATTTCCCGCTGTACCGTGTGAAAATGGACGGCGTTACCCCGTCTCTGGAGAAGCTGTTTTCCACAGACCGCAAATTGAAGATCACCATACCCGCCTCCGGCTGGACTGGCTCTGGCCCCTATACATATACAGTAAAGGCGTTCGGTCTGGCTGACCGTAGACGGTGCATGGTGTATCCTGCCTACGGTGACGACACTGACGCAAATATCGCCATGCGGGAGGCTTGCGGCTGTCTTTGCTACACCAAGCGGGACGGGCAGAATATTACTTTTACCTGTCTCGAGGATAAGCCTGAAACTGATATTGCTGTGATCGTGGAGGTGTACGTATGAGCACGATTGTACCTATGTACGGCTTCGGCGGCGGGGGCGGCACGGGAGCCACGCTGACCGTCACGGCCCCGGCAGGCGTGACCGTCACCGTCAGCAAGGACGGAAAAACGAAAACCAAGGTTGCAGGCTCCGATGGAATTGTTGTATTCAAGGGACTGAAAAGCGGCGAGTGGACACTCACCATCACGGACGGGGAACAGACTGCCCAGAAAACCGTCACCATCACGGCAGACTACACGACGGCAATCACGTTCTTCTCCGCAATCATCCACGTCACCTACCCGGCTGGCTCCACCTGTACCGCTACGGACAGCGTGACCACGCTGACAGCCCCAGACACCAGCGGTGTATGGGAATGCGTTGTGCCCAATTCGGGGACGTGGACGATTATCGATGCAACTGGAGTTTTTGATAGCGTAGCAGTAGATATAACGACAAGCGGACAATCTGTTTCTGCCTCTTTAGGAAAGAAATACATTTTCAAGGCTGGCGAAGGATTCAAAGTTTTGAGTAGCACCGCAACGCAAAAAAATGCTACAGTAACATACACAAACGAATCAATTGTTTGGTCGTATTCAGGCTCCTCTTCATCAGGTTATCAAGCCGCATTTCTGTCTACAGACAGTACAATTAATTTGAAGAACTTCAGTAAAGTTTATGTAAACGCAAATGTCACTTCACTATGTCCTCAAAGTGCTAATAATGGGCGTATTGAGGTGTCTACAGCAAATATTGCGGAAGCATCAAGCAGTTCCAGCATTACTTCGTACGCCTACTTTACGGCAGATAGTACAACTAAGAATTATGCGCTTGATATATCCAGCCTTACAGAATCGTATTATGTTGGTATATATGGCGGCTTGAAAGCTACAATTTATGATATTTGGTTGGAGGTGTAAGCAATGACAATCTACATTGACACCGATTTCAAATGCCACACCAACCCGGATGGCTCATACATCGCCGTGGAAACGGATTTCTTCGCCGGCAAGTGCGCCGCCTACATCGAGGGATACCGCTTTATCCCTGCTGGGGCAGAGTGGACACGCCCGGACGGCGTTGTTTTCCATGGCGAGATGGTTGCCCCTTGGAAGGATTGGCAGAGGCTTGACGATGCCCAGCGGGAGTACGAAAGACAGTTAATTGCAGAATATACCGAAGCACTCGGAATTGTGGGGGTGAGTGTATGACGATTCTGGAACAGGCGCAGGCTATCCGGGAAGCCATGGACGTAGCCGGTGCAAGCCTGACCGACGAGCAAGCCCTTGTCTGCGTCCGGCTGTACCGCCCGTGGGTAACCGGAAAGGCTTATGCGGCAGGCGATTTCCTGACCTACGGCGTAAACAGCGTCGGTGACCCACAGCTTTATAAGGTTGCTCAGGGACATACATCTCAGGCAGATTGGACACCCGACGCAACCCCGGCACTGTATACGGCTATCGGGCTGGACGATGAAGGTTATCCCGTTTGGAGCCAGCCAACGGGCGCACATGACGCATACAATACGGGCGATATCGTCAACTACAACGGCACGCTGTACAAGTCCCTGATTGACGGCAATGTCTATTCGCCGGATGATTACCCGGCAGGGTGGGAGGTGTACACTGAATGACGCTGGAACAGAAGCAGTGTCTGCTTCGGTACTTAGGCTATTACAATGGCGACATCGACGGCATCTGGGGCGGGCAGTCCCAGCAGGCGACCATCGACTTCCAGCGGGCCTACATGGAGCCGGAGGACGTGGACGGCATCTTCGGGACGGCTACGGAAAAGCGGATTTTGGAGGTCATCGCCACCGGGGAGGAGCCGAAAAGTGTCAATGTTGACACCGCCGATTGGTGGCAGGATATCAAATATTTCACCCGGGAAGAATTCCGGTGCCCCTGCGGCAAGTGCGGTGGGTTCCCGGTGGAGCCGGATGAAAAGCTGGTACGGCTGGCAGACCAGGTGCGGGCGCATTTCGGTGCTCCGGCCACAGTATCCAGCGGCGTGCGCTGTCAGGCCCACAACGACGAGCTGCCGAACTCCGTGCCCAACAGCTATCACGTCAAGGGTAAAGCTGTGGACTTCTGCGTCCGGGGCATCAGCGGTGCCAAGCTGCTGGACTATGTTCTGACGCTGCCCGTGCATTACACCTACCAGATCAATGGATCTGATTTTGTCCACATGGACGTAACATAACAAGGAGGACATACAAATGCAAATGGTAAACGCAATTTTTATCCGGCTGGTAAACGCCCTGATGGGCAACATCTTTGTGCGGCTGCTGCTGATCGCCGTCTGCGCCGACATGGTGTTCGGCTCCCTGCGGGCGGCAAAGTACCGCAAGTGGAATTCCGCCGTAGGCATCGACGGGGCTATCCGCAAGGCCGGGATGCTGGCCTGTGTGCTGCTGTTCACCCTCATTGACATGGTCATGCGCGTTGATATTCTGGGCTGGCTCCCAGCGGACATCCGCAATGTGCTGGACACCTGCGGCGTGGTAAAATGTGGTATTACAGAACTGTTCGCGCTGCTGTTTATTCTGTATGAGGCTACCAGCGTGCTGAAAAATATGCTGCTGTGTGGCCTGCCGGTGCCCGCTGGCCTGCGGGAGAAACTGGGCGCATGGCTCAGCACTATGACGGAGGAGACCAATGTGGATATTGTGGCTGAACAGGTTACGCCCGCGCCGGTTGAGGACGACCGCGAGGAAAGCGGGTTGCTGGAAGAATAAAAATGTTCCCTCTCCGATTTTTCGGGGAGGGAGTTTTTACCCTTTAATTTACCCTTTCTGTAAAAAACAAAATTGTTGATAGATGTTATAAATTGTGAATATTTACATTGTAATTATCTAAATATAACGCAAAATATACAGAAAGATGAATTGTAGATAATTCAAATCCCTCCATCTCCGCCAAAAGAAAGCACCGCCTACGGGCGGTGCTTTCTTTTGATATGTACACGCTGATAAACAAAACCCATTTCGTTATTCTTCATTATTGATATAGCGCCAAAGGGTCGTGCGCCCAATGCCGAGCTGCCGGGCCGCCGCGGTCTGGTTGCCGTCGTTCTCCTGCAGGGCCTGTTCTACTGCCTGACGGATGATCTGCTTCAGGGTCAGCGACGGTTTTTTGATGTCCTCTTGGCGGGCAGGCGCAGACAGTCTGCGCTCCCGGCTTAGAATCTCCGCTACGTCCGTATTGCGGATGTAGTAGGAATCCGTAATCGTTGCCAACTCCTGAATTACACGCTTGAACTGGGTATAATTTCCGGGCCAGTCAAAACGGCGGAGCTGTTCAATGGCATGGGCATCAAAGCCGGAAATCTGCTTTCCCAGTTCCAGATTCAGGTTGCCGAGGTACAGGCTTGCAAGGGACGGGATCTCGTCCTGGCGGCTGCGAAGCGTGGGCAGTGTTAAAATCAGGCATGCCAGCTGCTGAACCAGCTTTTCAGCGGAATCCGGCATTCTGCCGCCCTCTGGGCAGGTGCAGGAAAACAGAAGACGATTTCGCCCCGCAAGGTCACTGGCTTGGATCGACGATAACAAGTCCCAGGCTCTGTTCTCCGGCGCGGATTCAAAATTCTGGAAAAATATGGTGTTGTTGTTGTCATTTAGAGGAGAGCTGTAATGATTCAGCAGGAAATCCCATCCCTTGTCGTTTGCCTGAGCGCAATCCACTACCACATAAGGCCTGCTGCTCAGTGTGCTGCGCAGATAGATCAGAAGCGCAATCTGCTCCTTGCCGGTACCGGTTTCGCCGAGGATCATCACCGGCTTGCGTGTCGCGGCGACTGACAGGATCTTCGGCTCCAGCTCTCCCAGCGCGCCGCTGAGGAAGTAAAAACTGTTGGTGAACAGATGCTCACATTCATTTTTATTCAAAGAGCGAAGTCCGCTTTTTCCGGAGCGCAGGGGGATCTGAGCGGCACTGTAATGGAACAGATAGTAGATGCCTCCGCCTGTCCGCAGCAGCTGCGCTACGACCCGATAGAGTGTGCCGGTGCGGTTATGATAAAACTGGAGCGTACCGTGGGGCGGGATCTCCGGGATTTTCCCACGCAGCAGCGTCAGAAGCTCCGCAGATGGGTCAGCGTTCTGGGGATAGTATATCTGTCCGCTCTCATTGAGGACCAGCGTGCTTCCGGCTTCCTCTCCGAGGATCTTTGACAGGATCAGGTTTTCGTGGCGCAGATGCCGGAAGCTTCGTCCAACGGAGGAAGCCTGCTCTAAAGCTGCGTGCAGGCTCTCCACGCCGGAGGTGATCAGAAAAGCGTTCATGCCCAGTTCCCGCGCCATGGTGTTGGTGACCATATCGCCAATCACCATCCGGTATCCGGTGGTTTGCAGCCGTGACAAAACCTGACTGATTTCCTGAGGGCTGTGGATCGTCACAATGTTTACCGGGCTTTTCAGCAGATCGCAGAGGGTATGGGCTGTCTCGGTGATATTTGGGAAGCCTACAATGGCATATCGGTCCACATAGTTTTCCGCCAGCCGCATGGTCCGCAGTACATCATATACGGATACTGGAATTTCAACCACCGGGATGTTCGTGACCTGCTGGATCATGCGCGCCGTACCACCGCGGGAGAGGATACAATCATAATCCTCCGCCTGGTGCTCCCGGACAATGGTGACACCTTCCTCAAGGTCGCCGGTGTAAACGTCCAGATGGATGTCCGCGTTGTTTTCCACAGCCCGTTCCATCGCGGCCTGCATGCCCTCATAGGGCGCGATGCCCAATATCCGCACCAAATCTTTATCTTGTTTCATTTTTTCGTCACCTCCACCAAAAATACTACTTTGATTTTTACAATCGTATCATAATGAAACGCATTTGTCTATATTTGAATCAGAAAATGTTTCTATATGGAACTTAAAAGAAATGTAATATTTTTGTTATTTTCAATAAGTTCCAATATGAAACGAATATTCGTCATTTTAGATGGAAAAAAACGGAGATAAGAATATAATGAATGTAACATCAGAGCGATAACACAGAAAGACAGGTGACAACCATGACGCAGCTGCTGATCCTTGCGGACGACTTCACCGGCGCACTGGACACCGGCGTTCAGTTCGCATCTACCGGTGCGGTAACCAGAGTGATTACCGGTCAAAGCGTTTCTCTGAAAGAATATGCCGGAACCTGTGAGGTGCTGGTGGTGGATGCCGAGACCCGGCATCTGTCTGCCACGGAGGCTTCCAATATCGTAGGAGACTACACCGCGCAGGCTGTCGAATTGGGCATTCCTTTCCTCTATAAAAAAACGGACTCCGCACTCCGGGGCAATGTCGGCGCGGAACTGGCAGCGGTGCTGAAAGCATCCGGCGAAAGCCAGCTGCCGTTCCTGCCGGCCTTCCCCCAGATGGCGCGTAATACTATCAAAGGCATTCACTACATTCAGGGCGTACCGGTTGCCGACAGTGTGTTTGGCAAAGACCCCTTCGAACCGGTCACTTGCTCCGATGTGTGTGCGCTGATCGCCCTGCAAACCGGGCTGCCTTCTATCAGCTGCCCCGCGCTGACCGCCGACGCGCCCCTGCCGGACAGCGACGGCATCTGGGTGTTCGACGCTTCCAGCGTAGAAGACCTGCGGAAAACCGGAAGCCGGCTGAAGCAGGAGGGGAAGCTCCACATTCTGGCAGGCTGTGCCGGCTTCGCCGCCGCGCTGCCGGATCTGTTGAATCTGGGTACCGGCAGGCCTCGGGCCATCCCGGCATTGGGCGAGAACTTCACCGTGATCTGCGGAAGCGTCAATCCCATTACTGTGGCCCAGGTGGCCTACGCCGAGCAGCATGGGTTCCTCCACAAGCAGCTGGAACCGGAGCAGAAGCTGTCAAGCGGCTACTGGCAGACTCCGGCAGGAGAGGAAATGCTGCAAACCCTCTACCGGATGCTGGAAGCCAATCCCCACCGGATCCTCGATACCAACGACCCCGGAACCAACAAGAAGACCGCCGACTACGCCGCAAAATTTGGCATGGATATTCAGGATATCCGCCGGGCGGTATCCGGCACCATCGGATATCTGGTAAGCAGGCTTTTCTCCCATGAAGCGGTGGGCACATTGCTGATCACCGGCGGTGACACCTTGCTGCAATGCATGGACTACATGGGTGTCCATGAGATCGAACCTCTGGGCGAGCTGGACGCGGGCGTGGTGCTCTCCCGGTTTACCTACCATGGCATCACCCGTTACGTTATTTCCAAATCCGGCGGCTTTGGCAAGGAAACGCTTCTGACCGAGCTTGCCGCGGCTTTGAACAAAACCAGTGCATGACCTTCGGGTTCCAATACAGATTCAAATGGAGGAGAAAACTATGAACTATCCTGCACTGCCCGGGCTGACCATGGATGGTCAGGTCTACTACAACGCGGAGATGGGCACCGTGGAAGCCATCATTCCTCCCGGCCCCTGGCGTACCTGCCATGGCCCCGGAATGGTGGAGCTGCCGAACGGCGATCTGCTGTGCTGCTGGTTCGCCGGCACCTTTGAGGGCGACGCCGATATCCACATCGTCTGCGCCCGGCTGCCCAAGGGGGCGGACAAGTGGGAAGAGCCTGTGAACGTCTCCGGCGACCCCACCCGTTCCGAGCAGAATCCGTCCCTGTTCCTGGGGCCCGACGGCGCGGTCTGGTGTATGTACACCGCCCAGCTGGGCCGCATCCCCGGAAAGGACAATATGCAGTACACCGCGCAGGTCCGCTGCCAGAAGTCCTTCGACGGCGGCAAGACCTGGGGCGACTACGAGACGATCTTCCCCGAAGAGGGCACCTTCTCCCGGCAGCCCATTCAGATCCTGAGCAGCGGCCGCTGGATCTACGGCAACTGGATCTGCACCGACGCGGTGGACGGCCTGGCCGGTGACCCCTCCGCCTTCCGCATCTCCGACGATCAGGGCAAGACCTGGAAGATGGTCATGATGCCCAAATCCAATGGCAGAGTCCACGCCACTGTGGTGGAGTTGGACGACGGCCATCTGGTGGCCTTCATGCGCAGCCGGGAAGCGGACTTCATTTACCGCAGCGAGTCGCACGACTGGGGCGACACCTGGTCTGAGCCCAAGCCCACCGTGCTGCCCAACAACAACTCTTCCATCAGCGCCATCCGTACCCAATCCGGCCGGATCGCCATTGCCTATAACCCCACCTGCGTCTCCGAGGATATGCGCAGCAAGTGCGCCTGGCCCGGTCTGCGGTGTCCCGTGGCAGTGGCCCTGTCCGAGGACGGCGGCCTGACCTTCCCCATGATCCGCTGGATGGAGCGGGGCGAGGGCTACATCGGCGACGAGAACAAGACAAACAACAAGCAGTACGAGTACCCCTACCTCATGCAGAGCGCTGACGGCCGCCTGCACCTGACCTACGCCGCCTTCACCCGGAAGGCCGTGAAGTACGTCAGCTTCACCGAGGAGGATGTGATGGGCGCGAAGCGGGAACGCTATGGTGTCTACAACCCCACCTCCGGCGAAGGTGCCAGAGACGCGAAATAACAGATTGTCATTGCGAACCAGCGCGCACGCTGGTGTGGCAATCTCCATCAATGATACAGGAGTGATTTACTATGCTGAAAACCTACAATTTGAAAATGCCCCACGCCGTTTACGGCGGCGAGAACGCGATGGACAACATCGCTGCCATCATCAAGACCATGGGTGCCAAGAAGGTGGCCATGTTCACCGACAAGGGCCTGCGGGGTCTGGGCTTGTTCGCCCTGGCGGAGGACGTGGTGAAGACCACCGGCGTGGAATACTACGTTCTGGACGAGTTGCCCCCCGAGCCTTCCTATATGGCGGTCCAGAAGATCGTGGACCAGTTCAAGGAGAGCGGCGCCGATCTGATCGTGGCCTGCGGCGGCGGCAGCGTCATGGATGCGGCCAAGCTGGCAAGCGTCCTGGTCACCGATGAGTACGGCGTCAAGGAGCTGCTGGACAACCCCGGCATGGCAAAGAAGTGTGTGCCCATCGTGCTGATCCCCACCACCGCTGGCACCGGTGCGGAGGTCACCCCCAACGCCATCGTGGGCGTGCCCGAGAAGGAGCTGAAGATCGGCATCGTCAACGAGAACATGATCGCGGACTACGTGATTCTGGACGCCCGGCTCATCAAGAACCTGCCTAGAAAGATCGCCGCTGCCACTGGTGTAGACGCTCTGGCCCACTGCATCGAGTGCTTCACCTCCAACAAGGCCAACCCCTTCAGCGATATGTACGCCCTGGAAGGCTGCGACCTGATCCTGAACAACATTGAGAAGGCCTGCGACGATCCTGAGGCTATGGCGGAGAAGAACCGGATGCAGATGGCTGCTTACTACGGCGGTCTGGCCATCACCGCCTCCGGCACCACCGCTGTCCACGCTCTGAGCTACCCCCTGGGCGGCAAGTACCACATTGCCCACGGTGTTTCCAACGCCATTCTGCTGGCTCCCGTCATGCGCTTCAATGCTCAGGATCCCGCCTTCCGGGAGCGTCTGGCGCTGGCCTATGACCGCTGCTGCCACGAGAAAGTCAAGTGCACCACCGTGGACGAGAAGGCCGCCTGGATGATCGCCAAGATGGAGTCCATCGTCAAGCACCTGGATATCCCCACCAGCCTGAAGGAGTTCAATGTTCCTGCCGAGGATCTTGAGGGCCTGGTAGAGGCTGGTATGCAGGTCCAGCGCCTGCTGGTGAACAACATGGTGAAGCTCACCGCCGATGATGCCCGGAAGCTGTATCAGGAGATCCTGTAAGCGGCCATATTTTCCCATAGGGGACGGCCTCCGGATGTCCCGGAGCGCACCGCGAAGCGCCGGGGCGCCGCTCCCTGCGGTCAGTACTAAATAAAGAAAAATAACATAAAGGAGCGTCAAGGTATGAAAAACTGCGA
The DNA here is from genome assembly GCA_030539285.1 of Eubacteriales bacterium. Lineage (GTDB taxonomy): Bacteria > Bacillota > Clostridia > Oscillospirales > Oscillospiraceae > Faecousia. The sequence continues at coordinate 3,953 of JAUNSH010000050.1, read as the reverse complement.
GATCAAGGGCATTATTCCTCCCATTCTGACCCCCATGAACAGCGACGAGAACCAGACCGTCAACCATGCGGAGCTGCGCAATCAGGTGGAGCGGCTGCTGGCCGGCGGCGTCCATGGCCTGTTCCCCTTCGGTACCAACGGCGAGGGCTACATCCTGAGCCTGAAGGAGAAGGAAGAGGTCCTGGAGACCGTTATCGACCAGGTCAAGGGCCGGGTCCCCGTCTATGCCGGCACCGGCTGCATCTCCACCGCCGACACCATTTATATGAGCAAGCGTGCCGAGGAGATGGGCGCGGACGTGCTGAGCATCATCACCCCCAGCTTCGCTCTGGCCAGCCAGAAGGAACTGTACGACCACTACGTTGAGGTGGCCAAGCACGTGAACATCCCCATCGTGCTCTACAACATCCCCATGCGCACCGGCAACAAGCTGCTGCCCGAGACCGTGGCGAAGCTTGCCAAGGATGTGGACGTGATCATGGGCGCCAAGGACTCCTCCGGTGATCGTGACAACCTGAAGGCCTACATTGAGCTGACGAAGGACCTGGACAAGGACTTCTCCGTGCTTGCCGGCAACGACGGCAACATTCTGTTCTGCCTGCAGAACGGCGGCAAGGGCGGCATCGCTGGCCGCGCCAATCTGTGGCCCGCCACTGTGGCTTCCATCTACGACTATTTCGTTGCTGGCGATGTGGAGAAGGCCGAGGCCGCTCAGGCCGAGATCGCCAAGATCCAGCCCGTCTTCAAGTTCGGCAACCCCAACACCATTATCAAGAAGGCTGTGAACCTGATGGGCCATCCCGTAGGCGACTGCCGCCGTCCCTTCAACTACCTGTGCGACGAGGGCGTGGAGGCGCTGAAGGCCGTCCTGAAGGACACCGAGAGCCTGAAGTAATCTCAAAGAAATCTACATAGTTAGGAGAATACGAATATGTTCAAACCTATCCTGGGCATTTCCATGGGCGACCCCTTCGGCAATGGTCCCGAGATCACCGTCCGTGCCTTGGCTGACGCCGCCGTGTATGACCGCTGCAAGCCTTTGGTGGTGGGCGACGAAAGCTCCATGCGCTACGCTCTGAAGGTCGCCGAGAAGGTCAATGGCATCAAGCTGGACCTGAACGTTGTCAAGACCCCTGCCGAGGGCAAGTACACCCACGGCACCATCGACCTGCTGGACCTGGGCCTGGTGAGCGTGGAGAGCATTCCCGACACCTCCGATCTGGACGAGCCCAAGCCCTTCAAGGTGGGCGCCTGCGCCATCGGCGGCGAGGCCTCCTTCCGGTATGTGGTGAAGGTCATCGAGCTGGCCATGAACGGCGACATCGACGCCACCGTCACCAACGCCCTGAGTAAGGAAGCCATCAACATGGCTGGCCACCACTACTCCGGCCACACCGAGATCTACGCCGACTACACCCACACCAACAAGTACACCATGATGCTGGCCCACGAGGAGTTGCGTGTGGTCCACGTTTCCACCCACGTCTCCCTGCGGGAGGCCTGCGACCGGGTCAAGAAGGACCGTGTTCTGGACTGCATCCGCATCGCCAATGCCGGCTGCAAGGCTCTGGGCATCAAGGAGCCCAAGATCGGCGTCGCCGGTCTGAACCCCCACTGCGGCGAGAACGGTATGTTCGGCCGGGAGGAGATCGAGGAGATCCAGCCCGCTATCGACGCTGCTTTGGCCGAGGGCATCAACGTGCCCGAGAAGAAGCCCACCCCTCCCGACACCGTGTTCTCCAAGGCGCTGGGCGGCTGGTACGATATCGTGGTGGTCATGTACCACGATCAGGGCCACATCCCCCTGAAGGTCAAGGGCTTTGTCTACAACAAGGCCGAGGGTCACTGGGATGCTGTCGCTGGCGTCAATGTCACCCTGGGTCTGCCCATCATCCGCGCCTCCGTTGACCACGGCACCGGCTTCGGACATGCCGGTTCCGGCCACGCCAACGAGCTGAGCCTGGTCAACGCCATGGACTACGCCATCCGCATGGCGATTGCCAAGAAAGAGGGCTAATGATCCGTAATACCGCCGGGCCCCTGAGGGGGCCCGGGGAAAAATAGGAGGAATTACCATGAATCACAAGTTCGCACTGGAGCATGTGGGCATCAACTGCGCAAATCCCGAGGAAGCTGCGGATCTTGCCCAGCTGCTGAGCACCCTGTTCAACCTGAACCCCCGTCACGGCAACAAATCCGAGTTCGGCGGCGACTACTTTGAGTGCATGAAGACCCCCTTCCTGGGCGCAAAGGGTCACATCGCCATGCGTACCGATGATCTGGACGGCGCGGTAGAGGAGCTGAAGCAGAAGGGCTACTTCTTCCGCATGGAGACCGCCGCCTACACCGACGACGGCAAGCTGAAAAACATCTACTTGGACGGCGAGTTCGGCGGCTTCGCCATCCACATTATGAATAAGCCCGTATAAAAATTGTATTCCGGCGGATGATGGTCTGACATCCGCTGAAATAAATAACACGGAAAATTCCCAAATACAGAGAGGAGAACAACCAAATGACAATGCCCATGATTATTGCGCTGGCTGTTACCGCCTTCATGATCTACCTGATCATGACGGACAAGGTGCCCTTCGGCGCGGCCCCCCTGATCGCCGGTACCCTGATGGTCCTGTTCGGTGTTACCGACATCGCCACCGCTTTCCGCGGCTTCTCCAACTCCAGCATCATCATGCTGGCTTCCTTCATGGCAGTCATCGCTGCCCTGCAGAAAACCAGCTTCATCGCGGCCTTCAAGAACGCCATTGTGAAGATGGCTGCCAAGGGCGGCTACAAGGCCTACGTCCTGATCATCCTGGTGGTCATGCTGGGCACCAGCCTGTTCGGCACCGGCTCCACCGCTTACTACGTCATGACCCTGGGCCTGCTGTCTACCATCCCCTCCACCAAGGAGCTGCCCCGCTCCAAGTTCCTGATGCCTGCCGGCTTCGCCTGCAACCATCCCCTGATCCCCATTAACACTGCTCTGCAGTACGGCTACGTACTGGCTGTTCTGGAGGCCGGCGGCGTGGCCATGGGCGTGTCCCTGCCCAAGTTCGCCATTGCCAACCTGATCCTGTCCCTGGCCTTCCTGGCATGGTGCCTGATCTCCTACAAGTTCATGCCCGCCAAGGATGTTCCCGAGACCACCGAAACTGCCGCTGTGGCCGTCGAGGAGACCGTGAAGCTGCCCAAGTGGCAGGAGTACGTGATCTACGGATGCTTCGCTGCTTCTATCATCGGCATGATCCTGCAGAGTAAGATCGGTGATGCCGGCTACGCCGTTGTCGCTACCGCTGTGTGCGTCCTGCTGCTGACCCACATCATGACCTTCAAGGAAATCTGTTCCAGCCTGGGCGCTCCCATCATCCTGATGTCCGCTGGTGTCATTGGTGTTGCTGAAGCTCTGGGCGTCACCGGCCTGACCGCTCTGGTTGGCAACACTGTTGCCGGTATGCTGGGCAGCAGCATCAGCCCCTTCATCCTGATCTTCGTGTTCTGTGTCCTGACCTCCGTGCTGGCCACCATGACCGGCTCCACCATCGGCACTGTGCTGGTGTTCGCCCCTATGGCCGTCGCCACCTGCGTCAGCCTGGGCTTCAACCCCACCGCCGCTGCCGCCGCCATCGTGGTCTCCGGCTGGAACGGCCACTTCCTGCCCATCGACGGCCTGCCCGCCATGTGCATGGGCCTGGGCAACTATACCATGAAGGAATTCTGGAAGTTCACCGTGCCCCAGTACTTCATCCGTTTGCTGGCTCTGACCGCTGGCTGTCTGCTGATGTTCCCCGTGTAATTCGATCCCTGGCTGAGGCGCTTCCGTTTGGAAGCGCTTCAGTATATCATGACGAAGGAGAATTCTTAAATGATCGTATCTGTCCTGCTGTTTGCGGTGGGTTTCCTGCTGCTCATCAAGGGCGGCGACTGGTTCGTTGACGGTGCCACCGGTCTGGCCC